>JAASSU010000239.1 GCA_021767705.1 Bacteroidota bacterium
GAGTTAAGAGCAAACTTAAATGTGGCCTATGATTATACGAAGGCTGAGGGTAATGTTTTTGAGCCTCAAAATGCTGCTTTTTCGTATAACAATGTTCACGGTGGTGGAGTTGACAACATGTATGAGCAGGAGAAGAAAAACGAACTGCTTGATTTTTACCTGAACTATGTGAAGGAAATTGAAAGTATCGACAGTAAGGTGGATGCGATGGTCGGTTATTCATGGCAACACTTCTGGGAAAAGAATTATTCAATTAACTCAAACGTAGCGAATACTCCTGACCAGACAGATACACTGAATAACCCAACAGAGCTTTACCTGGTATCTTTCTTCGGGCGTTTGAATTATTCGCTAAAAAATAGATACTTACTGACTTTCACGCTGCGAAACGATGGAACTTCCAGGTTTTCACCTGATACGCGTTGGGGCCTTTTCCCATCAGCCGCATTGGGATGGAAAATTCACGATGAAGGTTTCCTCAAAGATGTGGATTTCCTCAATAAGTTAAAACTTCGTTTAGGATGGGGTGTTACTGGTCAGCAGGATATTGGAGGTAATTATGTTTATATGCCTCGTTACACTTATAGCCTGTCAGGTGCATATTATATGTTTGGTGGAATACCTTACCAAACGATTCGTCCGGAAGGTTATGATGAAAACATTAAGTGGGAAGAAACAACTACCTATAACATCGGATTAGACTATGGTTTCCTTAACGACCGTATCAATGGTTCTATCGAATTATACAAGAGAGAAACCAAAGACTTGTTAAACTATATTCCAGTCCCTGCAGGGAGTAACCTTACCAATTTCATCAATACAAATGTTGGTAACCTCGAAAACACTGGTATTGAGTTTAATATCAACGGTAAGCCCATCTCTACAGAAGACATGGTATGGGATATTGGATTAAATGTAACTCATAATAAAAATGAGATTACAAAACTCACTACTTCGGATGATCCAACCTACCTCGGTGTTGAAACAGGTGGCATCTCAGGAGGTGTTGGCAGCACTATCCAGATACACAGTGTGGGCTACCCTGCTAACTCTTTCTTTGTTTATGAGCAGGTTTATGACGAAAACAACAAACCAATTCCGGGTGTTTTTGTTGACCAGAATGATGATGGTATTATCGATAACAACGACCGTGTGCATAAAGAAAACCCGGATCCGGATATGACCTTTGGTATCAGTTCATCGTTTAGTTATAAAAACTGGTATTTTTCATTTGCCGGTAGAGCAAACATCGGAAATTATGTTTATCATAACGTAGACTCTGAAAACGGAGTTTACGAGCGCCTTTTCCGTCCCGAAGGCCCTTACCTCGGTAATGTTACCACTACTGTTTTCGATTCTGATTTCCAGAAACCATACTATCTGTCAGATTATTATCTGAAAGATGGATCTTTCTTCAGAATGGATAACATCACATTAAGTTATCTTTTCGAAGATGTTGTAAGACAGGGAACAAACCTTACTGTTTCGGCTACGGTGAATAACGCTTTCGTGATTACAAAGTACGATGGTATCGATCCGGAATTGGTTAATGGTATCGATAATCGTTTGTATCCACGACCAACTACCTATTCACTTGGCGTGAACCTTAACTTTTAAACCTTAAAATAACAGAAAGATGAAATATATATTAAAGATAACAACAGTTTTACTGGCATTTGTATTTGTTTTTGTGTCGTGTACTGACGACCTGAATACAACGCCATTAGATCCGGATGAAACAACAGCCGATGTGGTTTTTGATGATCCGGCCGCCTATAAGGCTTTTCTTGCGAAACTTTACGCCGGCCTTGCGGTATCAGGACAAGATGGCCCGGCAGGAATGGGTGACATCAGCGGTATTGACGAAGGGTTTGGTCAGTATCTGCGTGCTTATTGGTACCACCAGGAATTACCAACCGATGAGGCGGTAATTGGCTGGAACGACCAGACGATTAAGGATTTCCACTGGCAGGAATGGGGAACCAGCGATAACTTTATTGCTGCAATGTACTACAGAGTATATTATCAAATTGCTCTGGTTAATGAATTCCTCCGCTCTACTACCGAAGGAAAGCTGAATGACCGCGGCGAATCCGATCAAATTAAAGCGGAAGTGGCGGCTTATCGCCATGAAGCACGTTTTCTGAGAGCACTAAGCTACTGGCACGCACTTGATTTGTATGGTGGTGGAGTACCTTTTGTGACTGAGGAAGATCCTATTGGTTCTTTCATGCCTTCTCCTATTTCAAAAGCCGATTTGTTTGACTACATTGAATCGGAACTCAAGGCTATTGAAAATGATATTACGCCGGTGGGTCAGGCTGAGTACGGACGTGCTGACCAGGGAGCCGTTTGGACTTTGTTAACCAAGCTTTATCTCAATGCTGAAGTGTATATCGGTGAAGCTAAATACACCGAAGCGATAACTTATGCGAATAAAGTGATAAACAGCCAGGCTTATTCATTGGTGGATAATTATTCGCATTTGTTCCTTGCTGATAATGGAAATCTTCCGGAAGTGATTTTCCCAATCGTTTATGACGGTGTGGAAACACAAACTTATGGGGGAACAAACTTCATTATTCACGCTGCCGTAGGTGGCGACATGGAGCCTGCCAATTATGGTGTAGGTGGTGGATGGGGTGGTACCCGGACTACCAGTGCATTGGTGAATAAGTTCGATGACCCTTCTGGTGATACCGATAGCCGTGCTATCTTCTTTACGGAAAACCAAACGCTTGAGATTGAAAACATTTCTGATTTCCAGCAGGGTTATGCTGTAGGTAAATTCAAGAATGTTACGAGCACAGGAGAACAAGGTTCAAGTTCTGATTTCCCTGATACTGACTTCCCGATGTTCCGCCTTGCTGATGTATACCTGATGTATGCTGAAGCCGTATTAAGAGGTGGCGCCGGCGGAGACCAGGGCACAGCACTGACTTACATTAACATGCTCCGTGAACGCGCCTATGGCGATGATTCAGGAAATATTAACTCGGGTGACCTGACTCTTGACTTTATTATTGATGAAAGAGCACGTGAACTTTACTGGGAATGCCATCGCCGTACCGACCTGAGACGCTTTGACCTGCTTACCGGAGGAGACTACCTCTGGCCATGGAAGGGAAATGCTCAGGATGGAAGAGCTACAGATCCGAAATACAATCTGTTCCCACTTCCGGCTTCTGACGTAGGTGCAAATCCTAATTTGGAACAAAATCCAAATTATTAATCTAAAAACTGAACAGAACAATGAAAAAGATAAAATATTTAATATTAGCAGTTTTAGGAATAGGATTCCTTGCTTCATGTGAGAAGGATTTCGATAATCCTGTTCTTAATGTGAATAACACGAAAGCCCCTGTAATGAACATGGGCTTCACCGAAATGGTGCTCGATACGAGTATGGCAGCCGATTCTATCACTTTCAACTGGGACGCAGTTGAGTATGATGTAACGAATACTGCCGCTCCTACCTACAGGCTTCAGATGAAACATGCTGACAGTTCTGAGTTTATTGAATTAGCTTCTACAATTGAAACTTATTACAAAACTACAGTCGAAGACTTCAACAATGTCCTTCTCGGAGAAGGGTTCCCAACGAATGAGCCGTTGAACATTGAGCTGAGAGTATTCACTTTCATTACTCCCGATGCTCCTTCAACAGAGGTTTATTCCCAGGTTTCTACGGTAGCTTTTACGGCTTACGATCCGCCGGAGCCACCACCATCATCAACACCGAAACTTTGGGTGCCTGGTGATTACCAGGGATGGAGCCCGGCAGATGCACCTAACGTATATTCGCCGGCAGACAATGGTATCTACGAGGGATATGTTTACTTCCCACCAGGTGGAACATTTGAATTCAAATTCACCTCCGATCCTAACTGGGACAACACCAATTATGGTAATGGAGGTGATGGCGTTCTTGATACAGATCCGGGTGCAGGCAACTTAACGGTTCCTGGAGAAGGTACTTACTACTTCACGGTGAATGTTGATGAACTGACATGGTCGCACGAAGTACGTAACTTCGCCCTTATCGGAACATTTAATGATTGGTCTGGCGACGAGCCATTGACATGGGATGCCGATAACCAGGTATTTACAATCACCATGGACTTTGACGCCGCTGCTGAATTTAAGTGGAGAGCCAATGGTGCCTGGGATATTAACCTCGGAATCAATGATCCGGATGATGGCACACTTGTTCAGGGAGGTGCGAACATTGTAATTGAAGAAGCCGGTAATTATACCGTTAACCTCAACCTTTACAATGAGGTTCCAACGTATGAGCTTATCAAGAATTAATACTTAATTCTTTCATTCTTAAGCCCCCATTTGCTGCATGCAGTTGGGGGCTTTTTGTTTTAAAGGTGATTTTTTATAAATGTGTTTTTCGATGCTGTAATGTCCTCCCTATCGGTTGCTATATCTGCATATCCCGGTTTTACTGATGTATGGAGGAGAGTCGTAGTCTAAGATGAAGGCAGAAAGAGGTTCGTGGTTTTAGCTCCGGAGTTTTCATTTACACAGTTAATAAGATAGTGCCTGAAATTAGCTGCTGAGCTCAATTTGTTTTCAACACTAATAAAAGCACATATTGCCGTTTACATATCAATGTAAAATGGCTTATATTTGTAGTAATACTAAAATATAGGTTTCAGTATGAAAACAATAGAAATAGATATCTTAAACGAAAAAGCCTTAAAGCTTTTGCGGGAATTGGAGCATCTAAAACTGATAAGGGTTCGAAAAAACCTAAAAAACAATTCAGTTGGCATAGCAAAATACAAAGGGGCTATGAAAAAACAACCACTTAACGAAGTTGATAAGCAACTAAATGAATTGCGCAGCTCATGGGAATAAAATATCTATGGGATACTAACACGAGGCTGTCCAAAAAGGGTTAATCGCAGGTGTTAGCAACAAATGTCAAATAGGTAATTTTAAGCCATGCGAGCGTGATTGGGGGAGCTGAAATTTTGAAAGAATAACTGTCCCAGTTTTTTTGCTGTTTTATTTTGGTGGGCTTTCATC
>JAASSU010000240.1 GCA_021767705.1 Bacteroidota bacterium
AAAACACTCACAGCAGAGGGCTTCGAGGGATATGACAAAGCACCGGTATTTTCCCCCGATGGTTCGAAACTGCTTTTCTGGAGTATGGAAACGCCCGGTTTTGAGTCGGATAAGCAGCGCATCATGCTCTACGATTTCAACCAGGATTCTTTCACTGATCTTAGCGAAAGCTTTGACCAGAGCAGCTCTTCCTTTGTGTGGGCTGCTGATGGCGAGAGTTTTCATTTTATCAGCGGCACCAATGCCACTTACCAGGTTTATAAGTATGATCTGAAAAAGGATAAAATAGAGCAAATCACTAAAGGGGCGCATAACTACACTTCAATAGCCCTTGCCGGGAAGGACATCATCGGAACGAAGATGTCGATGTCGATGCCCACAGAAATCTTTAAGGTGGATAAAAAGGGGAATGAGACTCAATTGACTTTTACCAACAAACCCTTGCTCGATAAGCTGACGATGGGTGAGGTGGAAGAGCGCTGGATTGAAACCACCGATGGCAAGCAAATGCTGACCTGGGTGATTTATCCTCCGCATTTTGATCCCGACAAGGAATACCCGGCCTTGCTCTACGCCCAGGGTGGTCCGCAGAGTGCCGTAAGCCAGTTTTTCTCTTACCGCTGGAATTTCCAGATGATGGCTGCGCATGGCTACATCGTGGTTGCACCTAACCGCCGCGGACTTCCAACTTTCGGCCAGGAGTGGAATGACCAAATTAGTAAAGACTATGGCGGACAGAATATGAAGGATTACTTTTCGGCTATCGATGCTGTGAGCAAAGAAGATTATGTGGATGAAGATCGCTTGGGAGCCGTTGGTGCAAGCTATGGTGGTTTTTCTGTTTTCTGGATGGCCGGAAACCATGAGGATCGTTTCAGCGCGTTTATCTCGCACTGCGGGATGTTTAACTTCGAAAGCTGGTACGGATCTACTGAAGAATACTGGTTCCCGAACCATGATATCGGCGGGCCTTATTGGGAAGATCCTAAGCCGGAAAGCTACAAGTTTTCCCCACACCGCTATGTGCAAAACTGGGATACGCCTATCCTGATTATTGCCGGCGGAAGAGACTTTAGAATTCCTTACACGCAGAGCATGGAAGCCTTCCAGGCCGCACAGCTACAGGGCGTCCCAAGCAAGTTTCTTTACTTCCCGGATGAGACCCACTTTGTGCTGCAACCACAAAATGCAGTGCTATGGCAAAGAGAATTTTTCAAGTGGCTTGACAAGTGGTTGAAATAATACCGGGCATGAAGCAAAAAAAAGCAGGACTGAATTTCAGCCCTGCTATTTTTTGCTTCATAAAATCCTACATACCCAGGATTTCGTAGTTCAATTTTCTTGGGTTGATACACATGACAGGAATCTGTGATGTGTTGAAAATGATTTCCTCGTCGTAGCTTCCGAAAAGGAAAGTACGGAAACTGCTGTCAGGGTTGGTCATAATCATAATCATGTCAGCGTTATTGGCCGTAGAGTAATCGATGACCTGGTTGGTAAAGTTTCCGCCTTTTTCGGCTGTTTCGATGGTGTACTTCACATCATTTTTACCGAGGTATTCGGCGATACGCCTGGCTGCATCCTTCACTTCTTTAGAAGCTCCGCCAATCTGGTACACATGGATAGTAGCTCCAAATTCTTTCGCCATAAAAACGGCCCACTTTGTTTTTTCCCATGGTCCGGCTTCGTTGGTGATAGGCAGCACCACCTGCTTAAATCCTTTTTCAAAAGCACGCTTCTGAACCACAATCACCGGGTTAGGTGAGTTGGTAATTACTTTTTTCGCAAAGCTTCCGGTAAGTTTTTGCATGCCTTCTTTTCCGTGTGTGCCCAGAAAAACAAGCTTAGCTCCGGTGTTTTTCGTTTCATCACCAATAGTGGTAAAAATGTCGCCTTCCTTGGCTATGGTTTTGGTATCCACACCAAAATCGGCTTTCACTTTTTTGGCTTTGTCTTCGAGCAGTGTGTTGATGTGATCTTCTGGTTTTCCCTCTTTTCTGAGAAAATCCCTGGTATTTTTGTCGATTACATGCAACAATACCATTTTATAGTTTAAAAACTTCGCTGTTTGTGCAGCATGGTGAATAGCATTGTCGCACACCTCGGAGAAGTCAGTTGGAACGAGAATTACATCTTTCATAACATTGTTTTTTATATCACATTTTGGTTCGGAAAGATACAAAAATCTTTCAAAACAGTTGGCCGTAAATGTGTAAAGAAATTAGTCATTTGCTTTGATCAGGTCTTCGGCAAAGCCCCACCGGATAATTGTTTCTTCTATTTTCCTGAAAGAGATGGGCTTTGACACAAAATCGACCATGCCTGCATTGAACGCTTTTTGTTGTGTTTTGCGGAGGGTGTTGGCCGAAATGGCGATCATTTTGATGTTTTCTCCGTAAAGAACATTATCGCGGATGTAGCGCGCCACTTTAAAACCATCCATCACCGGCATCTGTATATCCAAAAAGATGATGTCATATTTTTTGTTACGCGCTTTTTCAATGCCCTCCTTGCCGCTCATGGCCATATCGGCTTTGTAGCCAAGTTTTTTTAGCAGCATCATCAGCAGGTCCTGGTTTGTTTTATCATCTTCAACTGCCAAAATATTCAGCGGCACCTTCGACGCGAGCTTGGTGTCAAGCTTATGTGGTTCGCGCTTGATTTTTTGCTTTGTGATGTTCTTCAGTAACTTTTCGAAGAGTGTGGTCGCATTTTCTGTCGAATAAATCTCATCGATAAAAATATCCGGCAAAGGCATTAGCGACTGCTTTGTTTTGAGCAGCAGCACAGGCAGTTCATCCTTACCGGGAAGGGATTTGATTTTTTTTGCCAGGCTTTTTGCCGACGTGTCAGGAAGCTGATCGGACATAATGACAAAATTGAGATGAACCTCACGAATGGTTTTCAGGATGGCATCTTTTTCCGATTGAGCAATAAAAGTCTTGATCCCCCAGGTGCTCAGTGTTTTTTTGAGCTGTTGCTGATAGGCGATGTTCCCGGTGGCAATCAGCGCGTTCAGCCCGTTAAATTCAGGGATGATTGTTTTTCGGGCGGCATTGGTGTTTTCTTCAAGAAGTTTCACCGGAAAAGCGATATGCAATCGCGTGATGTTTTCGCCCTTTTGAACGGTGAAGGTCCCACCCGCAATTTCTGTGATGCGCTTGGCAAAAATAAATTTGAAGAAGCTGTTATCGTTATTGACTGCCTCCATCCATGTTTTAGAGTTCTTATCCGTCAACAACTGGATGTGCTGGTTATTCAGCACTGCCGGGCTGTGGGTCACTTTTATCTCCAGCATCTGCGTTTCGGGGTTAAACCCACTTACTTCTATCGTGATTTTCTTTTTGCCCGATTCAAGCGCAGGTTCGCCAAACGACAGCAGCAGCACTTGTTCTAACCTTTTGTCTTCGCCACTAAACATGATCTGGACACTTTCAGGAATCAGCGGAACAACTTCTACATTCTTGTTGTTGAAGGCATGTGCATAAAAATGATTAATAACCTCATAAAGACTTTTTTCGAGGTTAAAATCTTCATTTTTTATTGGCTTTTCTTCCTGATCAATCTGGGCGAAGTCAAGGATTTCATTGTAGATATTTACCAACGAAACACCGTTGTTTCTTATCCTTTCGGTGAGCTGTTGCTGCTCTTTATCCAGCTTGGTTTCTTTTAAAAAGTTGGTTAGCCCGATGATGCTGTTCATCGGGGTCAGGATTTTATGAGTGAGCACTGCAAGAAAATCATGGAATGAAATATTCTCACCGATAATGTTTTCCTGTTTCTTCTTAAGATAACTCAGCTCAGTTTCGAGCTCATTAATCCGCTTTTGAAGGTTTTCTTTTTGCTTAAGTTCACTCATTGCTACAGATTACTTTTCAAAGATATGAATATCCTTAGATTAATCAAGAAAAAACAATTGGCAGCAGGAACAAATACAAGCTGTGTGCCCCTCTGCACTTAGTGTCGGGTATTGTACAAATCAGCATAAAACATTACCTATCTTTTATTTTGCTTTTTAGAAACATTGCGGTGTGGCTGTTTTTGGTGGCCAGCTCTTCGGGTGTTCCTTCAAAAACCAGCTCACCGCCATTTTTTCCGCCGTCAGGGCCCAGGTCAAGCACCCAATCGGCACTTTTAATAATTTCAGGGTTGTGCTCAATGACAATAACGCTGTGCCCTTTCTCAACCAAGGCATTAAAAGAGGTAAGCAGCTTCTTGATGTCATGAAAATGCAGCCCGGTGGTAGGCTCGTCGAAGATAAACAGGACCGGCTTTTCCTTGTCGCCCTTAGAGAGGAATGAGGCCAGCTTAATCCGCTGCGCTTCGCCGCCCGAGAGGGTGTTGGCCGATTGGCCCATCCGAACGTAACCCATCCCCACATCAGATAAAGGTTGTAGTTTTTGAAGTACTTTCTTTTCGGTCGTGCTAAGTTTCTTTTCACTTTTCATGAAGTCGATGGCATCATCAATCGTCATCTCAAGGATGTCATTAATCGTCTTATCACGATATTTAATCTCCAGCACCTCATTTTTGAAGCGTGTACCTTTACATTCATCGCAGGTCAGGTAAATGTCGGCCATAAACTGCATTTCAATTTTTACAACGCCCTCACCCTCGCATTCCTCACAGCGTCCGCCGGGGATGTTAAAAGAGAAGTAACCCGGTTTATAGCCCCGGAGTTTGGCCAGCTTCTGATCGGCAAAAAGGTTTCGGATGTCATCAAAGGCCTTGACATAGGTGGCCGGGTTCGATCGGGACGATTTCCCGATAGGGTTCTGGTCGACCATCTCTACATGACTGATGCGCTCATACTCGCCCAGTAGCCGATTGAATTGTCCGGTTTTTTCTCCATAACCGCCATACATTTTTTTCAGTGCCGGATAAAGGATCCCCTTTACCAAAGATGTTTTTCCTGAGCCACTGACACCGGTCACCACCGTAATTGTATTCAGCGGAAACCTGGCGTCGATGTTTTTCAGGTTGTTATGGCGTGCGCCGGACAAGGTGATGTGGTTGTTCCATTTG
>JAASSU010000241.1 GCA_021767705.1 Bacteroidota bacterium
AACGACTCTGAGCGTGCCTTTGATATCTATTATCCGGCGCAGGACGAGTTCGGAAGCCTGGGCTTTGAAGACAACTGGCCCGGAAAAGGCGACTACGATTTTAATGACTTAGTGGTGGATTACAACTATCACCAGGTGCTGAATGCCGGAAATGAACTGGTGGATATGACCGGACAGTTTTCGGTCAGGGCTATCGGTGCAAGCTTCGAAAACGGTTTTGGAATCCAGCTGGGAGCTGATCCGGACGATGTTGCTAATGTGACCGGCATTGAAGTTCCGGGTGAGTATATCAACCTGGCGGCCAACAATACCGAAATGGGACAGGACAAGGCCACGATTGTTCTTTTCGAGAATGCGTTTGATATCCTTCCGCACCCGGGTGGAGGCTTAGGCGTGAATACCGAGCAGGATGCGCCTTATGTGGAGCCGGAGCTGATGACCATCGAGGTGGAAATGCAAAACCCCGTGCATGTCGACGAGATTGGGCTGGCGCCTTTCAATCCTTTCCTGATTATCGACAAGGAACGTGGTCGTGAAGCGCACCTTGCCGACAAAGAGCCAACCTCGCTGGCAAATCAAAGCTACTTTGCCACTGCCGACGACGATTCAGATCCGGTATCCGGAAGGTACTATAAAACATCAACCAACCTTCCATGGGCTATTGATATCCCGGCTTACTATAATTATCCGCTCGAAAAAGTGGTGATTATAGAGGCTTACAATCATTTTGAAGAGTGGGCGCAAAGCGAAGGGGAAGACTATGCTGATTGGTACCTGGATGAAGCTGGTTACAGAAACGATAACAATATTTACCAGGAGCCATAAAAAGAGACTCGAGGCAACCGCGATAGTTTTTCATAATTGCAACCCTTTCCTTGCTTAATAGTCAAGGAAAGGGTTGTTTCGTTTACAAGGGGTTTATTTTTCAATTGATAAATTGTTTTTCCCGTAAGGAGAATTGTGTTATTTTTGAATGAAATAATTATTAAGGTTTTGTAAACCCGAATTAATGAAGCGGCGAATTCTTTTCATTCTTAATCCTCATTCAGGGTTGGGAAGGCACAGGCGAGTGGAGAGTGCTGTTGAGCGGTATCTCGATAAGGAGTATTTTGACTTTGAGATCGAGTACACACAAAAGGCCGGACATGCCACTGAGCTTGCCCGTGGGGCTGTTGAGCGCAAAGTGGATGTGGTGGCTGTAGCCGGGGGCGATGGCTCTATCAATGAGGTGGTGAAAGGGATTTACGGCTCGAACACCATTCTGGCAGTCATTCCCACCGGATCGGGGAACGGCCTGGCGCGCTACTTAAAAATCCCGCTACGGGCAAGTAAAGCCATCAGTCTTATCAATGATTTTTCTGTTTCCAGGATTGATTTAGGATTTATCAATGATGAGCTTTTTGTGAGTATAGCAGGCCTGGGGTTCGATGCGGAGATTGCCGACCGCTATGCCAAAGCCACTATCAGGGGGTTTATGACTTACTTTAGCATGATTGCCGGCGCCTTTCAGTCATATAAACCACGCAAGTACACGCTGAAGTTCGACGGGAAGAAAAAGCTCAAAGAAAGGGCCTTCATCATTTCCTTCTCCAACTCCAATCAGTATGGTTATAACACTTCTTTTGCTCCCGATGCCTCTATCACTGATGGATTACTGGATGTTAGCATTATCAGGAAACCGCCTTTGCTGATGACGCCATTGCTGGCCCACCTGCTCTATTTCAGAAGGATTGATGAGACAGAGTATGTGGATGTGTACCGGGCAGCCAGCGTAGAGGTGAAGAAAAAGAAAAGTGTGATGCTGAATATCGATGGCGAGCCGGTAAGAATGGAAAAGAAAAACCTGACCGTAAGAGCTGAAAAAGAAGCATTAAGAATCATCGTACCAAAATAAGTTTATGAGCAAAAAGAAGAGAAAAGACAACAACATCGTTTATTCTACCAACCCTGACCTCAGTTTTGAAGATGGGCATGAGGAGGCGGAGACCTTGCCGCCGCAGCAGCAAAACATCAAGGTGCAGCGCGAGAAGAAGGGCAGAGGGGGTAAGGAAGTGACTATCGTAAGGGGATTTGTGGGCTCTGAAGATGACCTCAAGGAACTGGGCAAGGACTTAAAGAAGCAATGTGGTGTGGGAGGCTCTGCAAAAGATGGCGAGATCATCATCCAGGGCAACCATGCTGATAAAATCACTCAACTGCTGGTTAAAGCCGGCTACAAAGCCAAAAAGTCTGGTGGTTAAACAGGCTGGGGGTGAAGGGAAATATCAAATCCCAAAAATCCAAAACCCAATTGACAGCTTAGCGGTTTTTGTGTGGTCTCTTTTTTCCACGCGAAGTGCGCGAAATTAAAGAATTGCATAGAACGCTAAGACAACCTTTCAGAGTACGAAGTACCTGAAAGAGTTGCGGGATGAATACCTTTTTACGGATGCTAAGCCACTTAATTTTATTACTTTTGCACCTCGTTTATATTTAGGGGATGACAGGCAATGCCTGAGGGAATTATGGCTTGCGGGGCATGATTAGATACAGCTCAGCGCTCGTTGCATAAAATTAATTTTAACAGATGAAACCAGAACTCTTATTACCGGCCGGGAATGCCGAATCGTTTAATGCTGCTGTGGAAGGTGGTGCTGATGCTGTTTACATGGGTGTGCGAAAGTTTAACGCCCGTGGCAGAGCTGCGAATTTTACATTGGAACAGTTGCAGTCGGTGCTGAAAATTGCCGGTGACCAGAACAAAAGGGTGTACCTGACCCTGAATACGGTGGTTAAGAACGAGGAGATCCCGGAACTGATGGAGCTGCTATCGGTGCTGGCCCAAACTAAGGTAGCGGCACTGATTATCCAGGACTGGGGCGTGTATTACCTTGTGAAAAAGTTCTTCCCTGACATCAAGCTGCATGCCAGTACGCAGATGCAGACCCACAACTCGGTGGGCGTGAACTTTGCCGATAAGATGGACTTTGGCCGGGTGATCCTGGCGCGTGAGCTGACCTTTGAGGAGCTGCAAGCGATTAAGAAGCACACCATCCTGCCGCTGGAGGTCTTTGCACACGGCGCCTTGTGTTATTCCTTTTCGGGCGCCTGCCTGTTCAGCTCTTTCCTGGGCGGAAGCGGTGCCAACCGGGGGCTGTGCGCGCAGCCGTGCCGCCGGCTTTTTGAAACGGGCGAGAGCCAGAAATTTATGTTCAGCCTGAAAGACCACCAGCTTATTTCCTATGTGCCCTCGCTAATGGAGCTGGGCATCACCTCGCTGAAGATCGAAGGACGGATGCGCTCGGCCGAATATACCTACCGCGTGGCGCAGGCCTATCGCATGGCCATTGATGAGCCGGAACGCATGGACGAAGCCAAGGAAATCCTGACGCGTGACCTCGGGCGGCAGAAGACATCCTACTTTATGGGCGGCAGCCTGCAGAAGGCCATCACCGACAATCCGGCCACGGGAATATTTCTCGGCAAGATTACCCGCGTGAGCGCCGAGGGCTTTGCTTTTAACGCGCCCTTTGAGCTCGAAGAAGGAAACCGGATTAGGGTGCATTCCCCGGAAGGGGCTGTGAAAGAGGCCATCAAGCTAAAAGACTTTACCTCGAACAAGCGCAATTTTATTAAGGTAGACAAGCCCGACTCCGAAGCCAAGAAGGGCGATATGGTCTTTTTGGCCGAGTTCAGGAACGATAAGTTTAAAAACAAGCTGGCCGAGCAGGGCGACAAGGTGCCGCAGGCGCTGTCGCAGAACGAAATCAGGAAGATGGTGAGCCAGCTCAGGCACAAGAAAGAGCATAACCAGCGCAATATTTTTGTGCGCATCGACCAGGTGGAGTGGATTAAGAAAATCTACATCCGCTCGGTAGACAAGGTGATCCTGAATTTCCCGAAAAGGCAGTGGAAGGATTTTATGACGGGCAACCCGTTTATCCAGCGCAACAAAAAGAAATTTATCATCGAGCTGCCGAAGTTTATTGCCGAGGGCGATGTGGATCACTACCGCAACTTCTGCAACCGCTGCAAGGTGGAGGGCTTTACGCACTTCATGGTGAGCCAGCTTTCGCAGATCGACCTCCTTCCGGATAACGTGACGGTGTCAGTGAATGAGAACGTGTACAGCTTTAACGACGCCACCATCGCGCTGTTTAAGGAAAAGGGCATCCGCCACTGGGTGTATCCCTATGAGAATGAGAAGCAGAACCTGAAGCTGCAAACCGACCGCGACGGCATTGTCCCGGTGTTCTTCCATCCTGATTTGTTTTACTCGAGGATGCCGATAAAGCTGGAAGAGGACAACCAGGAGACCTTTGCGGATGATAACGAGCTGGTATATCGGCGTACGGTGCGCGACGGGATTACGATTGTTACGCCCGAAACACCGGTGGCGTTTTTCCAGGATATGCGCGAGCTGAAGAAGGAGGGCTACCACAACTTCCTGCTCGACTTTAGCCGCATCAAGCCTTCGCAGAACAAGTTTAACACCAGCATTAAGCACCTCCACGACGGCGAGCAATTGCAGCCATCGGTAAGCTTTAACTTTTCGAAAGGGTTGAAATAAAAGCCACACGCAAGTTGATGTTAACAGGTTTTCCGGCTTTCTGTTTTTAGGTGCAAACAGCAATAATGCACAAAAACCTTACACGCGGTCATTAAACATTTCGCCGATAGTGTTATAATTGAACGAAATAACCTTTAATCAACGGTTTAGCAGGCTGATAAGTTTGTACTTCACAGCGTGCGATGTTTCATACCGCCAACCCTTGTTTTCGTCCGATTTAAGATACAACCGTATCGTTGATCAGGTCTTCACGGGATGATATATAGAAGTGATCTAAATAGCATCAGGGCAAACAAAATTCATAAAAACGCGTTATCTTTGTCAGGTTCTAAAACACAGTGTTTCTTCAGGGCAGGGTGCAATTCCCGACCGGCGGTCACAGTCCGCTACTCCCGGTTTTTCCGGGACTGAAACGGTGAAATTCCGTTGCCGACAGTACAGTCTGGATGGAAGAAGAAG
>JAASSU010000242.1 GCA_021767705.1 Bacteroidota bacterium
AGGCTGGAACGACGATGGCGTTGACGGTGGCGAATATGCTGACCTTCGCGACGGTGTTCTTTGCGAAATCATTGACTGCTACTTCACAAACTTTTCTGAAAGTTCAGACTTTGAATTTGATGCTGGTGACAACGATGATAATGACGCTATCCGTCAGAATTACCTGAACGGTGATATTGTTCTTAGCGGCCTTGAATTCAATGTTAGCCACCTCTCAGGCGGTAACATGACTATCGAAGATATTTTCAGCGATAAGTATGACGGTGGAGACGTATTTGAGCAGCAGGCTCCTGGTGCTTCAATCGTTACATCTCCTTCAGTAGGTGCTGACGCTTCAGTTTTCTCTGGTTGGTCGTGGGCTGAAAATGCAGGTGGTCTTGCAGGTTTATAATCGATTATAATTTAAGATGAAAATAAAAGCACGCAGATTTTTACAAGTCTGCGTGTTTTATGGTTTTTAGTAAATACAACGAAAATAACATGCGCGTAAAAATATTTCTCACTATACTCAGTTTGTTCCTGGTTTCATTTGCCAACAGCCAAAACGGATTTATCAGAGGATCGGTGTTCGACGCCAAGAATGGTGAATACCTCGTAGGTGTAACGGTATTTGCCGAGGGAACAACCACAGGTTCCATTACAGACCTGGACGGGAAATTCAACCTTTCTATTGCACCCGGAACCTACGACATCAGAATTTCTTATGTTTCTTATAACACCAAGAAAATTGAAGGCGTGGAAGTAAAGGCAGGTGAAGTGACCATGCTCGACGAGATTTCTCTGGAGCAGGCAACCATTGGTCTTGACGAGGTGATTGTTACCGCACAGGCGGTCAGGAATACCGAAACAGCTCTTTTAACCATGAAGAGTAAATCGGCCAACCTGGTAGACGGAATTTCTGCTACAAACCTCCGGAGAATTGGCGATTCTGATGCAGCCGCTTCCATGAAGCGTATCACCGGGGTGTCTGTGGAAGGCGGTAAATATGTGTATGTCAGAGGTCTTGGTGACCGCTATACTAAAACCGTTCTGAATGGAATGGAAATTCCGGGACTCGACCCCGACAGGAACTCCATTCAAATGGATATCTTTCCCACCAATGTAATCGATAACCTTATCGTACATAAGTCTTTTAGTGCTGAACTGCCTGCCGACTTTACCGGTGGCGTGGTAGATATCGTAACAAAAGATTTTCCGGGAGAAAAAAACGGGAACATTTCTGTTAGCGGAGGATACAATCCGGATATGCACTTTAATGATGATTTCATTACGCAACAAGGTGGAGACACCGATTGGCTTGGATTTGATGATGGTACAAGAGATATTCCAGCCACTTCCAATGTACCTTTCTTTACAGAAGCACTGGCTGGTCCTGACAGTGAAAACGGGCAGCGTTTCAAGGAAATATTGCGCGGGTTTAACCCCAATATGGCCGCGGTGAATGAGAGTAATTTTATGGATTATGGTTTCAAGGCATCTTTTGGTAACCAAATAAAAAAGAACGAAACCACCTATGGGTATAACGTAGTGGCCTCTTACCAAAAAGAAACAGACTTTTACCAGGATGCACAGTTTTCCCGCTACGGGCTTGGATCGCCCGATGTTTATGAAATGGAGCGTCGCGAATACCAAATCGGTGATTATGGTGTGGAAAATGTTTTCCTTACCGGGATGGCCAGCTTTGCAATTAAAAAGCTAAACTCAAAATATAAGTTCAACCTTCTTCACCTCCAGAACGGAGAGTCTGAAGCCGGTATTTTCGACTACAGCGGCTCTGACCAGGGATCTGCTTTTGATGCTTACCAGCATAACATCGATTACAGCCAGCGTTCACTAACAAACCTATTGCTCGAAGGTAAGCACAACTTTGATGAATCAAAATGGGAGATTAACTGGAAACTTTCGCCAACGATTTCCAAAATAGATGACCCCGACGTACGGTTTGTCCGCTACGAAAAGCAAGACGGAGGTACTTTCGGAATCGGAACGGAAGTGGGATTTCCTGAGAGAATCTGGCGTGAACTGGATGAAATTAACCTCTCCGGAAAAATTGATGTGGAGCGTAAATTCACTTTCATGGGCGATGATGCCAATGTGAAATTTGGTGTGGCAAACACCTTCAAAGAGCGTGACTTTACCATTCGTAGTTTTGCCCTGAACATCAGAAATATCCCTTTAACAGGAAACCCGGATGAACTTTTCTTTGAAGAAAATCTGTGGCCATACAACGGCGATATCAACAGGGGAACAACTTACGAGGCGCGTTTCGTTCCTACCAACCCAAACTCATTTAACTCTAAGGCCAATGTGAGTGCAGGTTATATCTCAACAGAGCTGACACTTTCAGAAAAGCTGAAATCTGTTGTGGGACTGCGTGTTGAAAACTATATCCAATTTTATTCGGGCATCAACCAGTCTACAAATATTGATTTTGATAACGAAGAGCTTATCAACGATCTGGATTTCTTCCCCACCATTAACTTGATTTACAATGTTTCAGATAAGCAGAATATCCGTTTGTCTGGTTCAAAAACCATTGCCCGGCCATCATTTAAAGAGATGTCGTTCGCTGAGATTTATGACCCTATTACCGGACGTACCTTCATTGGTGGGATGTTTAAAGATGAAGACCCTGTAAATGATATCACCTATTGGGACGGAAACTTAGAAAGTTCAGATATTTATAATGCGGACCTTCGTTGGGAGTTGTTCATGGAGCAGGGACAAATGATTTCGTTCAGTGGTTTTTACAAGAAGTTTAATAATCCCATCGAGATGGTTCAGTATGCCACTCAAACCGGAGCTTTTCAGCCCAGAAATGTGGGGGATGGTACTGTTTTCGGTGGTGAAACTGAAATCCGTTTAAGCCTTTCTCCTTTGTCAGAATCATTGAAAAACGTCAAAATGATTTTTAACTACACGATCACTAAGTCTCAGATCAAGATGAGCGAAACAGAATATAACGACAGGGTGAAAAATGCACGCGAGGGCGAAGAGATAGATGAGTATCGCGACATGGCCGGACAGGCTCCTTACATCGTGAATGCCGGACTTCAGTATACTGGTGGTGAAAACGGTTTTGCTCAGAATTTCGAAGCCGGTCTGTATTACAATGTTCAGGGAGAAACCCTTTACTATGTTGGAATTGTGGACCGTCCGGATATTTACACTGCACCTTTCCACAGCCTGAATTTCACGGCAAGTAAGGATTTTGGTAAAGACAATCGCTTCAGTCTTGGTTTAAAAGCAAAGAACATTCTGAATGATAAAGAGGAATCGATCTTTAAGTCGTACAACGCTGAAGACCAACCGTTCGAATATCTTTACAAGGGAACCAGTTTTAGCCTGAGCCTGAAGTATGACTTATTTTAGGGATGGATTGCCAGTTACAGATTAGTTAAATACAACACGAATGAACAACATTCAAAACTTAAAACTTCTCTTTGTCAGGAAATTACTACTCGTAGTTCCACTATTGGTGATGATAATGCTGACAGGATGCGTGCATAAGGATAATCAGGATAAAAAATTCGATCAGAATAAATACCTTACGCAGGATGAACTCAGAAAGGCACACCGCTTCGAAAGCTTTGAAGAAGCCCTCAAGCATTCGGACAGCGCCTATAATCTCATCATTTTCGGAGCGTCTTTGGAGACATTACCGACAAAGGTATCAAAGCTGACATACCTGAATATTCTTGAGTTGACCATGAATAATCTGAAGGATCTGCCAAAGGAAATCGCGCAGCTCGATTATCTTCAGAGCCTGTATATCGGCCGGAATCAGTTTGAAAAAGTGCCTGAAGGAATTTTTCAACTGAAGCGATTAAAGCGTCTAGATATGGGTGAAAACATGCTTAAGGAAATCCCTGTTGAAATCTTTGAAATGGACTCGTTAGAGGAGCTCTACCTCAAAGGAAATCAAATAGCATCATTTCCCGGAGGCATTCCTGAAAACAGTAAACTGAGAATACTAAAACTTGATCATAACAACCTGGATTCGGTTCCGGAAACGTTAATCCGGATGAAATCACTGGAGCGCCTGGATCTTTCGCATAACCGAATAACGGTATTGCCGAAAGAACTTCAAAATATGTCTCAGTTAAAATGGTTGGATCTTGAAGGAAATAATATTGATAAACAGCGTTTAAAGGCTTTAGAGAACAGCCTGCCACAAACAAAAATCCATTATTAACAAGTTCAAAGTTAATTTTATGTTAACTTTGCATTAATAAAGTGTTAAGAATCAAAATTTTGAAATCATGCTAAAAAAAATAATAATTATACCTTTTTTTGTGTTGATAGCCGCATCTTTGATGGGCCAAAATGGCTTGGTGGAAAGAGATGGTTTCTATTACAAAGATGGTATGCTTTATACCGGAACTCATAAAGAATATTTTGATAACGGAAATCTTAAAATTGAGATGGAAGTTAAAAACGGTCTTAAGGATGGGGAAGTAAAGCTTTACTTTGAAAGTGGCGACTTACAGGAAATCAGGTCTTTTGAAGAAGGCGACAAGTCAGGAGAGTGGATTACATGGAATGAAAAAGGAGTAAAAACAGGCGTGGCCTACTATAATCAGGGCAAAAAAGACAGCACCTGGATTATATGGGACGAAAACGGAACCAAGCGATTTGAGCTTCATTACAAGGACGGTGAGAAAACCGGAACCTGGAAAATGTGGGGAGAAGATGGTGAGTTAGCCAACACGCGTGAGTACAGATAAATATTCTTTCTGTTATGACTAACAAAAGGCCGGGAAAGTGTTGCTATTCCGGCCTTTTCTATTTCCTGACAACCTTGCCGTGCTTTATGAACTGGTTTTGTTTTGTTCTGATGCGGAAAACGTAGGTTCCTGATTCAAATCCGCTCAAATCCAGGTAGTTTTTTCCTGCGTCGAAGCTCTGGGCATGCACCACCTGCCCATTCATATTTCTTAACTGCAGCACACATTCATCAGGAATATTCTTAAACACTAATTCCTGCTCAAACGGGTTA
>JAASSU010000042.1 GCA_021767705.1 Bacteroidota bacterium
ACGACATAGCAGCCCGAATAACCGGACAACAGTAAGAAAAATCCAGCTCATATAGAGACACGGCATCAAGAAGATCAAAAACCTTGCTTTTCTCCGCCATGCCTTTGTGCCTCTGCGTGAGCCTGGCTTTCAGCCATTTTCCGCAATTGCTCATCCATGCTAATCACCGGCTTCCACCCTAACAAATCCCGTGCCTTAGAGCTGTCAACCTGAAGGCTGCCGAACAGGCGGTCAGTAAAGGCGCCTTTGCCCAGCAATTTAGCAGTCGCCTTCATCAGCGACACAGGAACAGGCAATAAGCTCACCCTTACACCGTAAGCCTTTGCTACTTTTCGTAGGAGCTCAGTCGTGGAAACGTCTTCACCGTCTGAAACAAGAAAAGTTTGGTTAGCAGCAGCAGGGTGCTCGACACAGGTAACGATAAAATCAACCAGATTATCGATACCAACTAGAGAACGTTTATTGTTAACAGCCCCCAATGGCAGAGGCAGGCTTTTTTTGAGAAGACCAATCAAACTGGCAAAATTCCCTCTGACGCCAGAGCCATAAACCAATGGAGGACGAATAATCACGACCTCCATACCGGTTACATCCGCAATTTTCCTCAGCCCCTGTTCCGCTTCATATTTGGATACGCCATAAGGATCTTGAGGGTTACAAGGATCGCATTCGCGAAAAGAGGATTCGGGTCGAGTCTCTTCTCCATTGACCTTGATCGAGCTGATAAAAACAAAACGGTTCACACCGGCAGAAGCCGCTTGCCTGGCAAGGTTAAGGGTCCCCTCAACATTGACTTGGCGACATTCAGTCAAAGAGTCAGCTGCTGGCTCATTCATGATGTGGGCACGAGCGGCAGAGTGAATAACGGCATCTATATTTTGCAGCGCAGCACTCCAGTCAGTAGCCGAGGCAAGGTTGCCGATTTGAACCACATCAACCCCTGGGGGAAATGAAACATTGCCTTGCCGCAAAGCAGCGCGTGGCATAAACCCTGGATGAGCTAGCAATTCAGTCACAATTCCCGAGCCCACAAAACCGGATGCACCTGTTATCAAAACATTCATATCAATTTTTCTTCTTCAAATAACCCAGAATATTTCCAGCCATTTGGCGCATTATATTTACTCTGGAAAAGCTATTTTTAAAGTCCGTACGATCAGTAACTACAAGGTCAAGAGAATCAAACGCTTCAACAGCCGCTTCGACATTACAAGGCTCAAAAACAGCAGCATTCGGGACTTCCCTTTTCATGAATTCAGCTGAATAGCCGGCGATACCGGCCCAAATCGGCTTACCCATGGCAGCATATTCGAAGATCTTGGACGGCAACACCTTGAGAAAAGCATCGTAATTATTGAGATGCAAAAAAAGAATATCTGCCTTCAGGTACTCTTCAATCAGTTGCTGGCGACCAACAGGTGGCAACAACACTACATTGTCACAGCCCAGTTCAGCAAGCCGCTGTTCTAGTTGAATTTTTCGTCCACCATCTCCGAGTAAACGAAAAGATAACTTCGATGAAAACCTTTTAGCCAGTTCAGGAACAATGGCATGCAACCCCTGCCCTTCACCCATATTCCCCGCGTACAACACCGTAAGAGGACTTTCCTTCCCCCCAACATGGATGTGCGTTCCTGCATCCAGGAATTCAGAGTCAATTCCATTGGTAAAAAAGGAATAACCCTTCTGCGGATAACGATCTTTGAAATAAGCCGCGAAGCCTTCGGAAACAAGGTTGACATGATCAGCACGCGAAACAGTCCAACGTTCAACCAAGGAGAAACAGGGTTTTAGCAGCAGCGCAGCTTTTGCGGGGAGAACATCCTTGATGGTATCGACAAAAATATCACGGATATCGAGATACAGCGGCACATGTTTCGATCGCGCAATAAATGCGCTTAACGCTGCCGTCATCAACCGCGAAGAGGTCCCATAAACCAGATTGAACTCTTCACCCCTTACAGCTTTAAGCACATGATAAGCATAAGAAAAATAGGCCTTCGCCTGATCCACCATGCCGCTTTTATGAACGGGCAACTTGATCCTGCGCACAGTCAAGCGATCCGACTGCTCCAACTCTGGAGCCTCACTCGAAAAACTGCTGTAGCGATTAGGCAATGTTGTAATCACTTCAACATGTGCATCATCAGGAAGCTTTTCAAGAAGTGCTTTTACCAGGGCAGACGTCCGAAAAGAACCAGCGCAAAGATCGGGGGGATAATAGAAGCTTAATATCAATATTTTCAAAACAACATCACCAGCTGATTTTCGTTACAAGTTGATGACCTGAAAATTGAGTAACAAGGCATTTATTTGGTATCGACAGACCAAACTCGGGATGCCAAGTGGCATTCTCTAAAAAACTGCTATCCGCTCCAGAAACAGAAATTTCAACTTTTTCGCCCGAAGCCAATGTAGCAGTGAAGAGATTGTTTTCCTTTTTCTGCACATTAACGTCTGGATGGAAATACAATCTCGCTTTAGCCTGACTAAATCCACCAACAAGAGTATCCGTTATGATCATTTCGTTTTTTTTGCAGTTCCAGCGGCGACGATGTGTTACCTTACCGGGCAATCGCAGATAGCCATTATGTGAACATTCCACTATTACTTCTTCGTTATCGGTATAAACATTGAAATTTTCGGGCTTGGCACGCCGAGCCACACGAAAACCACCCCACACCTCCGAAGAGTTCTCACCATCCACTTCAACTGTATTGTGCGCAGCCGTACTACGTTGACGCAATCGCTCTTCGCTTATCCCATAACAAGAGGTTCCTGAGTTTACAAACAGACGTTGACCATATACGGACAGTTCAAACGAAAGCGTATCGGCATGTGCGTGACCCGGTAGATAGTCAGGACCAATCCGAGCGACATCCAAAAGTGCCACGGCATTTGTTGATTCCCAGCGAGAATATCCAGATTGATCAAATCGACTCAAGCCAGCAGAGGCAGACAAAGAAACAGCAATGCCGAGTTTTACAGCATAAGCTTCAAGATCGGCAAGCCTTGGTGCAATCCCGAAAGCCGCATCATTGAAAAATGAAACCCCTCCATCAGGATGAGATAAACCTTTCATCCAAGCGAGCATCTTTTCAGCGCTAGCAATCCAATTTTCCGGCAACGCCCGACCATAAGCTTTGAAAATATTGATCAAATCTAGCAGATCCTCAAAAATAATGGCGTGATACATAGGGCTCCGCTCAAAATGCCCACCATCATTCAAAACCTGTTCAGGCAATTCCCGCAAGAGAACTTGCATACCCTCCTGAAACCACTTTTCAGCTTCGTCACCTTTGAAAAACAGGCCAGCAAAAATCAAAGCCTTTGCGTTGGCTAAAAGGTGGTTTCCGAGCAGATGAATTTCCAACTGTTTACGCAGCAGGCGAACTTGCACCGCCAAACTCTGCAGAGCGTTTTCGCTTAATATGTTGCCCGCCAATGACCACTTGATCCAATTAACGATCCGTAGGGAGGTCGGATAAGGTTCCCAACCATTCCCCTGCCCCGGCGGGTTCTCATTGATCCATTTTTCAATCAGATTGCAGTGCTGTGCTGTTCTGTCATCAGCATCTGAGGCATTCAAATCATCGAAATAGTGCAAATTGTAGAGCCAGAGTTTTTCCCACTGAAGGTTGTTCCAGTCTCCAGAACTACATAACTGTTGTTCCTCGTTAAGAAACCGGAATCTAAAATCACCGACCAGAGAAGATATTTTCCAGACCGGTGGCTGCCAAACTTCTTTGACGTCTCGCATGAAGGGGGCTGGAGACTGATCCGTCTTCGGTTGATAAAACCTGAACCAGACCCGGCCATAGATCTGAACAGGCTTCAAGTAACGAGCAGTGTGGAAAAGACGTGAAAAATCCATTTAAAAGGCTCTATTCGGCGGTGCTACCCTGAAAGTACTGAGCCAGACTTACAACCTTTTTCGAGCGCAAGGATTCCAGAACGGCAAAGGTGCACAGGGTCGTATCAACCTGTGACTGGAACGGGATCGGGTTTTTCCCGCCGGACTTGACCGCCTCTAGGAAAGCACCGATCTCTTCGCTAAACCCCTTGGCCTGCTTCCCCTCCAGCTTCTGCTTGCCCAGCTTGCTAGTGCAGGTGGTTAAACAGAAATTGTCCATCACAGCGGTCGACTCGTCGGCATAGACCTCGCAGTACTCCTTGGCCAACTCCGCCGAACCGACCGCAACGTAGAGGATCTGGGCGACGGAACCGTCGGCATACTTAATGGCAATGGTCACGTTATCTTCCGCAACCAGGGAAGCGTTGGCAGTTTCGACGCAAGTTGCTTGCACCTCTACAGGATCGCTGCCGATGAGATAAGAGGCGAAGTCGATGAAATGACAGACCTCACCGATGATTCGTCCGCCCCCCACTGTGGGATCCTGAATCCAGACATCGGGCGGGATGATTCCAGCATTGACACGATAGTTCACCAGCATCGGCGTGCGTCGGTCCTTAAAATAGTTGCGGATCAGCTCGGCGTGAGGGGAGAAACGCCGATTGAAGCCGGTCATAATTAATGGCTGTGAGGAGTTATGTGTGAGGGCGTAGGAGTAAGTGTCAATAATTTTATTTAGTTCGTCCTTGTTGAGGCAGAGCGGCTTTTCGACAAAGACATGCTTACCGGCCTCCAAGGCGGCGGTCACGAAGTGGGCGTGGCTATTGTGTTGAGTAGTGACGAAAACCGTGCTGATGTCCTCATCATTCAGCAGCTGCTGATAATCGGTGGTGGCGTAGGCGAAGCCCTCTTTCTGCGCCGTTTGCTCGGCATTCATTCCGGTAGCGGTACAGATCGCCTTAAGGGTTACATCGGTCTGCTTTTTAAGGACCGGGAACAGAACGGCCTTGGTGAAGTTGCCCGCGCCGATGAAGCCAATGTTAGCTGCAGACGGATCCGCTTTTCTCTCAGCAACAACCGTTTTCCTCTGAGCTGTTTCAATACCCAAGGGCTTCTCAACGTAATGCAGGACGATGCCGAGATAGGGATCACCCGATTTCCCCATCATCAGGTCGTAGGCATCGAGAGCATCATCGATGGTGAAACGGTGGCTGATTAGCTTGGCAGGAGTCACCATACCCGCAGCGACCATATCAAGGAACGCCTTCATGTTTCGCTGCTCGGTCCAGCGCACATAGCCGAACGGGTAATCGTGACCCCCTTCTTCGTACTGGGGATCATAGCGGCCCGGTCCGTAGGAGAGGCTCAATTTAAAATCGAGCTCCTTCTTGTAGTACATGTCACGGGGGATATCCATGCCGGTAAGACCGGTGACTACGACCTTCCCCTTCATTCGGCAAATCTCACCGGCCACCGTGACCGGCTCGTTCGACTTGGTTGCCGCGGTGATCAACACCGCATCCACGCCGTAGCCTTCGGAGAAATCGTTGCAGGCGGCTTCCAGATTGCTTGACACCACCAGGTCGGCCCCTAGTTCTTCGGCTAGTTGGCAGCGCTGGCCGTTCGGGTCGAAGCCGATCACCCGCACCCCGCTGGCCTTCAACATCTGCACGGCTAGCAGGCCGAGCAACCCCAGCCCCATGACGCAGACAGTTTCCCCCAGGCGCAGGTCGCACTGGCGCACGCCCTGCAGGGCGATGCTGCCGACCGTGGCACAGGACGCGTCTTCAAAAGAGACGCTGTCGGGGATCTTAACTACCAGGTTCTTAGGGACATAGTTATAATCAGCATGATTGGCATAACCGGCCCCGCCGCAAGCGACCCGCTCGCCTACGGCAAGTCCTGTGACACCACTGCCCACTTCTTCCACAATCCCGGCACTGGAATACCCAAGAGGAATAGGCTGATCCAATTTTGCCTGCACCTTTTCTAGCGTACTGAAAACCCCTTCGGTCTTAATTTTTCGCAGAACCTTCTTTACTTGATCCGGCATGGCAAGAGCCTTGCCGACGATGTTTTTCTTGGCAAAATCGACCAGCATCCGTTCTGTGCCAGCAGAGACAAACGAGTTTTGCGTCTGCACAACAACGCCAAGAGATTTGCAAGCGGGGAGAGGGACCTCGGCAAGCCAAAGTTCACCGGATTTATAGGATTGAAGTATTTGTTTCATGTAAGAGCCCCACCTATTATTTTATGTTTCTCATCCGCTGAGGGGTAATTAATCAAAACAGCACGATACTTACCCTTAAATACAAACAGACTGCCCGCCGCTGCGCCGATAACAGGGTAATTACTTATAAGAGCAGCGATATCTTCGTGTGAGCCCGCACCACCCAAAACTGTTACCGGCAAATTGGTAACATTACGCACTTTTGAAACCAAGTTGAGATCGTACCCTTCCATAATCCCATCCCGGTCTATCGAGTTAATTACTATTTCACCAACACCTAAGTCCTCTAATTGCGAGGCAAACTCGCTCGGCCCCAGGCCGGTTTTCTGAGTGCCGTTGTGGGTGTAAATCTCGTATCGTCCTCCAAAGCGCTTTTTCTTGACATCCATAACCACAACCACACTCTGGCTGCCAACTTTATCCGTCGCTTCTCTCAGCAATTTAGGGTTATTAATTGCTGCAGAACTCACAGCAACTTTTTCGACACCCAAACTAACAATCTCCTCTATCTGCTGGACGGTCTTAACTCCTCCGCCGTAACAAAGAGGCATTCGACATTCAGATGCAAGGTTCTTAATCATTGTGTAATCAGGCGTGTGCCCCTGTGCTGTCGCATCAATATCGATGACCATAATCTCATCGACAACCTTCTCGTTAAAAATTCGCACAGCGTTAAGTGGGTCACCGACATATTTGGAGTCACCAAACTTAACCGTTTTTACCAAACCTTTATTTCTAACGAGCAAACATGGAATAATACGTGGACGAAGCACAGTCTTTATATCTCGGCAAAATTCTTGAGCAACTCTATCCCCCATTGGTGACTTTTTTCAGGATGAAACTGGACACCGAAAATATGTTCATGCTGAACAGCAGAAGTGAAGTTGCCGCCGTAATCAGAGGTAGCCAAAACATCCTGATCATTTCTCTGAGAAAAATAATAAGAATGTAAAAAATAAAAAAATGGAGCGTCTTCAATGCCCCGAAAAAGAACAGATTCACTCTTTGGGTGTACGTTATTCCAACCCATATGAGGAAGAGGCAGGACATGAGAAGATTTTGACAAATCGAACTTTTTCACCTCAGCCTCGAACCACCCGAGCCCAGGCATATTCCCCTCATCACTCCGCTGAGCCATCATTTGCATTCCGACACAAACACCCAAAACCGGCACACCCTGATGCAACACCATCTCGTCAAGAGATTCTCGCATGCCAGACCCATTCAACTTAGTCATCGCCCAATCAAAAGAACCGACGCCTGGCAGGATAATATTTTTTGCTTTCTTTAAATCTTCACTGTTTTTGACTGATGAAGCAGAGATACCAAGACGTTTATAAATATTTGCGAAAGCCTGAATATTTCCAAGCCCATAATCAACGATAGCAATCATCGCTTACCGCCACGCTCCAAGGCCAACATCCTCATGGCCTTGGCTCCAAGATCATAAATACGCTGTTGTGACTTATAATCGCGATAGGACTTATTGGGAGCGTTAAAGTAACTCCTTAATTCATCCGCGCTTATTCCGAGTTTTGTTGCTACATATTCAAACTCATGTTCAATCTGCTCAGGGTCATAAGCTGGCTCCTTGAGTTTTTCAAGAGCTTCTTCTCGTGTCATCTGACCTGTCAGAATCAAACTTGAAAATTGAACTTTTCGTGTATCAAAGCCAAATTTTTCGGGCAGCCAATAGCTTTCATAAAACCTTGTAAAACGTGACTCAAAATGCTTTTGTGGATACCTTTGATAACCAAAGTTATCGACCAAAAATTGAGTAGCGTCTTCTTTATGGTAAGGCATAAAATCTAATGCGCGCACGAGTTTAATCTTCTTAATATAAGGCAGATATATTTTATGCCAAAGAATGTTCGTAACAGGAAAGTCTTTTAAAGGTTTTGTTCCAAATCTCTTATGAATATCACGTAACTGAACTGAATCAGATTGAAAGTACATCCACTCTAAGGGATTGCGCACACATTCAGTTGAGTAATTTCCCCCTGTCAAAATGTATTTAACTTTATACTTTGATGCAAATTTGTACATCATTGCAAAAAATGCATGATCTTGAGGTGTATCGATATGAGGAACTCCAGATTTAAAAAAAGCTAACTGGAGATCCCTCATCTCCTCCCAGTCGATGACCTCCGTATATAAATCAAGACCGAGTTTATCTACAAGTCTTTCTATATTATTAACAGCAATCTGTGAATTCCAACCTGCATCGACATGAAAAACCAAAGGACGAAGGCCAAGTTTTTCTTTCGCTAGATAAAGAAGATAGGAGCTATCAGTGCCACCACTCATACCCATAATACAGTCAAAGTCTTTACCAGAAGATGACCTCTTAATATCACTTACTATTTGATCAAGCTCTTGACGGCCTCTTTCATCTGTATGCCAATTAGGAAGAACGTCTTTATAGTAAGTATTGCAATGGTCACATACGCCATTTTCGTCAAAAGTAATTTTTGAGTCTGTCGTATCCATCACACAGTTTGTGCAAATTTGATATTCCATATTGAATCTCACACTTGGTAATACAAATAAACTCTAGGCTCCAGACCTCATTTTTAACAATTTAGCCGGAACGCCGCCAACAACAGCATTTGAGGGGACATCCTTAGTAACGACACTCCCTGCCGCAATTATCGCGCCCTCACCAATCGAAACACCTGGTGTAATAGTACAGGCGGCACCAATCCAAACATCACTACCTATCTTCACCGGAGCATAAACATTTCCAGAAATAGGTATTCTCTGACCAGCAGGAGGAATTTCATGATTGGCTGAAAAAATTTGAGTTCGATAGCCTATTAATGTTCTAGCGCCAATTTCAACACCACCCGATGTCGTAATAAGCACATCCTTAGCTAAATCTACCTCGTTTTCTATGATCAAATTTCTACCAGGTGAGATCCAAACACCCGGATATATGACAACTCCTTTACCAACCTTCGCACCAACGGAACTCAAAAATAATTTTTTAATAAAATTACAGAGATCATATCTTGGCAGAGAGAAAACCAACCCCATTAGAAATTCATAACTAACAACCAAAAAAGGTTTAATTATACTCATATATCTCCCTCAAATATTCTATTTCTTGACATATCCTCTCATCAATAGACGGATATCCTTCCAACTGGACCCTTCCTGCTTCAATCACCGAATTCAAATAATCGACATCACACAAACTATTAACAATCATATCTGATATATCATCCACGGAATCCCTATTTACATAAATAGCAGCATTTCCACATATAGACTTCGACCAAACTTCATCAGCTACGACTAAGGGCTTATTAAAGTACCAAGATTCGATAATATTATTACTAAAGCTCTCTAATTTACTAAGTAAGAAAACAAAATCAATATTCTCATACAAGCTTTTCAACTGATCTTTACCAACCTGACCGATCAAAAAAACCAAATCTTCCACCCCATACTCTTTAACCGATTCAACAAAGGCATTATGCTCAGGAGAAGAATCTAATGGAGCTGTAAGCACAAAGCAAAATCTCTGTCCACGTTCATTCAAGTTTGCAGCAAGCGAAGGAATTATTTGATAATTTTTATTTGGATGCCAACCACACAAAAACAAGCCGGAAGGTGAAAAAAATTTCTTTCCACCATTAGGGCACAGCTCCTGCGATTCAAAATTAAAATTAATAGATGGTTTAATTACACGAGAATTTTTCAATTTGTATAATTGTCTAGCCCGTTCCTCTAATGCTGCATTTTCAAACACAACCGCAGTTGAGCGCTTAACTCCAAAAATTCGATATTGATCAATAAGATACTTCTTCAGTCTCTTAATGCCCTTGAAGTCCGACCAAAAATCAATCTCAGGAAAATATAAATTAGAATCTGCTGACCCGGATACTTGAGGAACATCTGAAAAAAACAATCCAACACCAAAATATGAATATATAATATCTATTTTATTATCCTTAAGATACTTTCTGCTCTTGAACACCTCAAAAAGAATTCTCTTTATTGGATTTCTAGGCAATACTAAAAAGTTTTTACATCTTTTCTCTACGAGAAATCTGTGCGGCTCAGAATCTTTTGCAACAAAAAAAAATGAATTTAAACCAGAAGTTTCCATTTCAAAATATTTAAACAAGAAATTCATTGCAACATTTTGCCCCCCACCTATCTTAATAGGCGAAAAATTGAATAATATGTTCATACCACCACCTTACAATATATAGCCACAAGTATTCACAGCATCAAAATCAAGACCATAGTTCAGAGAATAAATTTCCTCATCACAACTGCTTTTTCCTCTAGAGTCCCTCTCATAGAAACATATTTTTTCTTTAGCTTGTCCCTTATCTCTGATTTTCTAAACCAAACATCGTCAAAGGCATCTTTCAATCCATCCTGTTCAGGCCGATTAAGATAATATACATTGTCACCAAGACTCAACATCCCGCAAATGATCCCTTCAATCCGACGATCTGTTTTGGAGCCCATACAAAGAAATGGCGTATTTACTCCAACCGCGCCAATCATCGAATGAATACGTTCTGCAATTAGCATATCCGCCTGGCCGATTAAACCCTTAAGCTCCTTCCCTGACAATTGCTCAGGCAAAAGGCGCGCCCTCTCTTCTGGCAAACCAGAACGAGTCAATATATCCCTTGCAATAACGCGATCATCTAGAGCTTTCCCGGGACCTATAGCATGCGGTAAAAAGAGAATATTTTCATCATACTTTTCTGATACGTGTTTGATTAAAGCCGCGTATAAGTCGCGATGAGCTGACAATTTCAAAGCAGGGGCAGAAATAGACTCAAAACAATAGCGGGAAATTGGAGGAGGCTCACAACTGGTACACATTACAACAGGTTTCTTGAAAAAATCAGTCAAACCATTTCGAACAACAATTTCTTCGACTACCTCTATTCTTGACGGGATCATACCAAAAGCAGGGTCAGCCAAGACCTCAGAATGTACGTTCGGGAAATATTTTTGCGTGACACGATGTGACGCTTCAGTGCGACAATAAAAAAATTCTGCACGCTCAAGAACTGCTTTTTTAACCTCAACAATATCTTTGCTTTTGAATGCCATAGGGAATTCAACGCCGAACACGCCAAAACGTTTCCCAAGGCTCAAAAAAACATCTATAACCTGGCAAACGCGATCATCCAATGCACCATCATGACCAGCGACTATATAACCACATGATAAAATTTGTCCTAGAGCTTCCTCTTTCTTGTTTTGAGGGGCACATCCATTTTCAAGTCGCTTCAAAATTTTAGATGTTTTCCTAAGAGCGCTACACTTTCGCCTTACCCAGCTAGGCCAACATTTATGCAAAAGGTTTCTCACAATAGAAAAGCCTGAATCGCGCAGCTTTTCCCAAGTCAACCCCAGTCCAAACTCCCTATTCAACCACGGAGATATAAACCATTTGACAGGATAGACATGAATACCATCAAAATATCTATATTCATCCACCTCATCTAAAAGGTGTATTTCACAATTCCCTTCTGGAAACAAGACATCTGCAATTCCGCGAACAATGGCCTCTTCCCCCTTATTGTCCAACGGCACTAACTCTGGAATGAAAATATTGTATAATTTAGACACAAATCTACCCCTTGGGATACCTACCAATTAATTGTGCAAGTTGTTTATAAAGACCGATTTTTTCTAAAAAGCTGAATATAGTGTGTGAAATATGAACTTTAACTTCAAATAAAAACCCTTCACACTTATGATAATAGCCACCGTCGAACTCGGGAGCTTTCATACCAAGGAGCCGATAAAGACCTATCCTACATGCCTGCCGGTTCTTTTTAGAGGTAAGATTACCTTTTTGTGAAAGTTTTATATCTTCTTCACTAACATCTCGTAGCTCGATTCTACCATGCTCCTTCATAGACATGAGAATATTCTTCGCAAGGGGCGATCGCGCCATAACAATCGACCAAGAGCCGGATGAATTAAGGTACTCAGGGATCCAAGCATCACCGCACGAAAAATCTGCTAGTTCAGCCGTAGCGTCAACACAAAGCCGACATCGCCTATGCTTGATTACACCAGTCATTCGCGCATATCCTGGATAATCAAGTTTTTTTTGCTTGAGGCCTGATCGAATTACCATTGTTCCGGGTTGGCCACCACCACGATAACGAAAAAAATCCACTTCATTTTTATTCATACCAGCGCGAGAAATAATCTTATCTGTCTCCCTAAAGTCGCGATATCCACCACAAAAATTTCCAATAGTAAACGGTATCTTATCTACAAGGCGACTATCATTGCGTTGTGCGAGACGCAATGCTGCAATCTGGCAAGGCGTGCCAATTAAAAGTAACTTTCCCGGGAAACTTTCAAGTTGACTAACATCCCCAAATAACGGAACAGGACAATATTTTGATCCTTGCGCTTCCTTTAGTTCATCAAGGTTTGTCGCGATGAAAGATTCGGGCCGGGGGCCATTGCATGAGTATTGCATCTTTGTTACAACCACTCCCTGAACAATGTTCTCATTTAGCAAATACTCAGCAATAGCAGTCATCACTCCGCCGGAAGATGCATTTTCCAAAATTGAATCATTTAAGGACCGCGACACAAACGCTGAATCCCATTGCCCTAAATCAACGTTGCTGTTTAAGGCATTAGGAAACAAATGCTTTCCCATTCCCTCAATAGGGTAGCCCTTACCAGGGCATACTGAAAATTCTTTTCCTGTCCCCCATGTATTAATTGAGCGCCTAAGTGTTGGCAAATACATCCCAGTATTTTCATCCTCAGACATAAAGACACTCTCTTCACAACCAAAGGCAACACAAGCACCACAGGATATGCAAAGCCTTGATCTTACGACATCGTCCACTGATGAAATCATTTAGCCATTTCCAATCTGAACAATGTTGGAAACAATCGCGTCAAAATCGCATGACTCATAATAGTCTTTAGCACCCCTGGAATAAGAATCATAAGAATTATCGATTTTTAAAATTGAATCTTTTATACTACCAATATCTGACCAATCAAAAGCTTCGCCCATATGATGTTGTTTCATTTTTTGATCTATCATTGGCAACTGGTTACTGATCATAGGCACAGAAAACACTGAATACTCCCATGTTTTATTAGGAGCACAAAAAATATTATTCAGAGATTCGTAGCTATAAAGTAAAACTCCGATATGTGCTTTACGCGTTATTACCAAATGATTAGGAGCAGGGACATAGTCAAAATGAATTATTTTCCTACATCCATTTGATAATTTCATAAACATTTCCGAATCTCGAATATCCCCCATGACACCAAGAGAAAAACCTTCAATCATATCGACAGCTTTACCAAGATTCAAAAGATCCATCCTGACCATTCTCGCCTGATATAGAACGAGCTTAGTATTTTCAAGCGACTCTAATAATTCCATATTCCGGGAACCTATAGACTCACTTGTTGGTTCCACACTATCCTCTATAGATGGTTTATTGGGCAAAACAGAAGGCGTAGACGGCAATTTAAACCAAACTCTGAAAATAGAAGCACGACATTCTTCTGGGACAACAACTTTTAAAGAGCGCCGGGCAAAAGGGGCAAGTAAGGCTTTGTATACATGATTTCGATCATATAGCTCATTAAGTTGTAAAATATAACGTTTATCTAGTAAATATGAACCTAAGGCTAACGCGGTATCTCCACTTGAAATCCAAAATAAAACGTCCTCCCCGATTGCAGAAGCCTTTTCAATAACAAATCGTCTAAAGAAAAACCAAGAAAAAGCCTTGCCCACACTGCCAAGCCCAACCGTAGATCGTTGCCCTGACTCAACAACCACAACACCCAACTCCTCTAACTCTATTCTATTCGGATGTAAGCATTCAGTCGTCAAAAAAACAACATCGTAGCATTGCCTAGACAAAGATTTTATCAAGGATATAACAGGCGGAAGACGATGCGGCGACTCCTTCGATATGACAACCACTCTATTCATAGTTCAAAGAAACCTCAAAAAACTAAATTTCACCACGACGAAAAGACTTTCTGACTAGTTCATGTAAAACAACTAAAACACAACCAAGAACAAAAGAATAAAACATTTTTGCATAACCAACCTGCACTGATCCTCTAATGGACACCAATAAAAAAATCGAAACAGTGGAATATACGAGTGCCCTCCTCTCTATCTTGCCCTTAGACCACCAAGAAGAAAAACCACAGATCAATCCCACAAAAGCTGCGAACAAAAGACCAAACCAACCCATGTCATAGAAAGCCCACCCATATATAGTTGGATGTATAGTCCCTGATTCCCACGAAAAACGATTTCTAGCTAAGAAATGGGGTAAATCAGCAGTTCCAAAATCTCTTTCTCCCCAAATAACTGCGGGAACAAAACCTGTCTTTAGCAAAAACTTAAATCCATTAAAATCTCCGAAGCCCGGCAAGGCAGGAGAAACACTAAAAGCATAATACATTGTGCTAGTTGAGTAATCGCGAGAAATAGGATAAGCCATGGATAAAAAAACGTCGCTGTAGGAAATTGCACCTTCACGACCTAGACGCACAGATGTAAACACAGCGACAAGGAGTAAACAAACAACTGCAATCTTCAAAAGTTTTTTAATAGACAGCTTGCTATACTGGCACAAAAAAAACATCACGAGGCACGATAATATAGGAACAATATGTGGTCTTTCGGTCGTTAAAAAAGCGATCAAAAAAAATGGGGCGGCCATAGCAACTGACCACATAAAAGATCTACGGACTAAACTTAAATAAAAACCAATTGATATTAATGGAAGAAAAATAGAGTAAAAACTTATCTGCCCAAAGAAAAAGAAAAAGATACAAAAAACAATAGAAAAAAATGTCAAAGTCTTATAAATAAAAAAATATGGTTTATCATTATTTTTGTATCCATTATTAATCATATAAGAAAATCTAATTCTAGACACAAAATAAAAAACTAAGTTAAACAAAAAAACATAAAGAGAAACTTTAATCATCAAAGATGGTTCAAAGCTAAAAGTGTAATTTTCTTCAAATGAATTTAGAAAATCTGACCAATTATTTCCCATGCCTATCATACAAATGAAATTATCTAAAAATAAAGGAACACATGAAACATAGAGAACAGACAACCAATATAGCATGGCAACACTACATAAAACAATTTCCTTCTTTAATGCATAAATACACAATAATAAGTTAAAAAAAGATATTAAAAATGCAAAGAGATAGTAGTTATTCATTTATATCGCCTTGCATCTTAGAATAAAAACAAACTGCCACAAACTATGAAGGAAATAAGAAAAGAGGTAAGAAAGAGCTAATCCAACGGCACCATAACCGCAAATGTTAATCAAAATATAACTAGACGAAACGAGTGCAATGCCCCATAAAAAATTGAAAGTAAATCCAAGCCACATCTTCCCCTTACTTGCAATAGCCTGCCCGACGACACTATTCACTGCAACAAAAACAGCGCTTATAGCAAGAATAACAAGAACCCATTTACCATCGACAAAGCCATCACCGTATGCAGCCATGATCAAAGTAGAAAAAATGGCTATCGGCAAAGCAATTACTGCTGATGTAATAATATTAATTAGAAGATTGTACCGAAGAACTTTTTTATATCTTTCCAAATCGCCTTCCCCTCCCATTGAAGAGAGCATAGGTAAAACAATTTGACCCACCATAGAAGGTATATACAAAATCGCAATTCGCCATTGGTTTGCCGCATCAAAGATACCTACTTGTACATATCCATCTAACTGATTAACTAAAAAAACATTACATATCCAAAAAACAGGGCTTACCATTATTCCACTTAAAGTAGCCGGAACACTAAACGTCCACAAAACTGAAATTTCAGAAGCACACCTCTTAAATAAAAAGTTGATGTTTCTGCGTTTAGTTTCACGATGCATGGCCAAATAGTTTAAGAAACAATGTATTCCCATATTTATAGCCAGCCCATACACAGCGCCAAGCAACCCACCGAGGTACGCACCGCCCACCAATAGAGGGAAAGATGTTAAGCCGACCCAGACGTTAACCTTAGCAATAGACCTAAATGCCTCAAAACCACTTAAAGCTCCGGTCTGGGCACCATTGAAAGCATTAATCAACAAAACAACGGACCCAACTCGGAGGGCATTTGTCAAATGTGGTGCATTTAAAGTGTTATCTGCAAGCCATGCTGCAGAAGAATAGAATCCCACAGCAATGCAAGTGCCAGTCAAAAACGCAAATAACATCGAAATTGCGAGAATTCGCCCTACTCGATCTCTGTCTGTATTTCTGAACTCAGCAACGTGTTTAGTCGCCGTCATTCCAAGTCCAAAACCAGCGAAAACAACAAACGTCATTACAGTTGAACGTATGATTCCGAATTCACCATAAACTTCATTACCTAGAAATCTAGCCACAAAAATTGAAGTAAGAAGCATAAGCCCACGTGAAGCTACTGCCCCGCCAATTGACCATAAGGCTCCACTTGCCAATCGAGAACCGATGTCTGACGTATTTATTCTGTCCCAATAAAATCTCAATTTGTTAGGGCAGAGTGAATATATAAAATTACAAACCTGATTGATCATTTGAAAGGTATCAAGCCAAAGGTAAAACCTTATGAATATGCACTTAGTTGCTCACACTAGTGTCCGGAATAATTTTTAAATAAATTCAACTGGTTACTGATATCAAAAGGGTCGTTATTGTAGCCCAAATCCGTAAGTAGCTGTTTTATAGGCGTTCTCTCGAACGCGGTCACGCTTAAAATCTGTAGAATTGTGTAGAGACTGGCCTCGATTTTGAGCCGTTTCTTCAGGATGGCAATCAACAAGTAAACGGTGACAGCGATCCATATCTGGGTTTTGACGGCATTCTCGCTGGTGCCATAGAAGGCCTTGATGCGCAGGTTCTGCTTGATCCATTTGAAGAACAACTGTCGGGTAAAGGACTGGCGCGGTGTCAGGCATTCCTGATCCGTTTCCAGCCCCTCCCCATAAGAACCGCCCGTGAAGTTTTCCCTCAAGCGGCTCACCCAGCAGGATTCTTCGGAAGGGTTATGGGTCCTGTTGATCTGGCAACCACTTTCACGCATACGTGTCTGCTCCGGGCAGGGGCCGGACTTTCCAGTCCCAAAACAGCCCCAGCACTTCGTAGATATAGACGTTACTCCATCGTCGCCAACCAACACTGCGTTTATTCCGTCGCTTCCGCCGTGTCAGCAATATCCGCACCTTCATCTCCACGTAGTCACGCAGATTGCTAAATGCTCGGCTTGCATTCCCCACCCGGAAATAGTTAACCCAGCCGCGCAGTATGGCATTGATGTGAGCGATAATCTTTGGAAGTGGGGCGGACCCACCTCTACGGATACTCTCTCGAATCTTTGCCCTGACTGCAAGGCAGGCTTTCTTTTTCGGAGTGATCAGGAGGAAGTATCCTGATTTTGTTGTTTTGGGAACACGGCGCAACTCAAACCCAAGGAACCCAAACGGCTCTCCGGTCAGCGTATTGACCATTTTTGTTTTCTCGGTGTTGACCGTCACACCCAGCGGTTCCAGTTGCTCATGGAGTCGCTGGAGTGCGCGCTCGGCCCAGCCGCGCTTGCTGCTGTGCCCACTGACCGTAATCACGATATCATCGGCGAACCGATGATAGTTCACCGCCTCATAGGGTCCCTCAGCGGTTTTCCGGCGAATGGCGTCAAAGGCCCAATCGACATCGTTCAGATAGATGTTGGCCAGAAGTGGACTGAGAGGGCCTCCCTGAGGAGCACCGATCTTGCCACTGCTCTTGAGCACCTGCTTGACCAGTCGCAGAACCTGTGGGTCCTCGACCACGCGAGCAATCTTTTCAAGGAGAACCGCGTGCTGAATCGTGTCGAAATATTGGGATAGATCGACATCAATGACTGTGGTCATGCGCCGGAGAACGCTGCGCCTGACTTCCGCCAGTGCGCGATGGGGCGATCGTTTGGGTCGAAACCCGTAGGAGTTCGGGTAAAAGCGTGCCTCGAAGATCGCTTCGAGAATCAACTTCAGAGCCCCTTGAACCACACGATCGCGAATACAGGGGATCTGAAGGGTACGCGCCTTGCCGTTGCTCTTGGGAATATCGACTTTGCGGTTCGCCCGAGGTTTGTAGCTGTGGGTCAGG
>JAASSU010000043.1 GCA_021767705.1 Bacteroidota bacterium
AAAGGGTTTTATTACATCGCTACAGAAGCCAATGTCCCTATAGCATTGGGGTTTCTTGATTATAAAAATAAAACTGCCGGTATTAAAAAACTTTTTTACCCTACCGGCGATTTGCAAAAGGATTTTGAAAGGATTAAAAGCCATTATGGCAATTTAAATCCCCGCTATCCTGAGAAGTATTGCAAGAACCCCATCATCAAATGATTAGTTGCTGGTGAACGTTTCCACCCCAATCAGCTGGTCCTGGTAAGTTCCGGGTTTACGATAATACACGAAAATAGTATACTCATTCTGCGTTTCGGAAAAACTGTTTTCGATAAGCCTGACATTGGCCTGCTCCTGGCCATCTTCCAGAAAAGCATACAAATAGTTGTAATAGCCTTGCTTGAGGTAAAGGGTGGCTTCGTAGGCCTTTTTGTTGTAATTATAGGTCATCCTCGAGCTTTTATTGAACTCCCATTGTGTCAACTCACCCATAATATGGATGCCGCCTGTTACTACCGGGGCATCCATGGGAAGCAGAAAATGCACTTCCGCATAATCAGCTTCAATGCTTGTATTTTCGTACTCGGTGGTGCGTATCAGTCTTTCGCCGTTGATATCCTCGTAAAAAACGTATGGCGAGAAAGTGCGGCGCTTATCCGGGTATAGAATAACTTTGTTGAGCTGACTGAAAATATCAATGCGCCTTACCTGGTTAGATTGATACTTTAAATTCTGCATATCGAAATACCGGAATTCGTTTCCTCCACGGAAAAGGTTTCGGTCCTCATAATCATAAATAAGCTTGTTCCCGTCGATGCTGCGGGGTTTTATACCTGAGATTTTATTGTCTTCACGGTTGTTTTGCTTTACCACCACCTTCAGGTTTTGTGATGGGTTTGCCACATATAAGGTTTTGGTGTTGATAGTAAAATCAACCTCCTGCCACTGCTCCATCTTGGTGGGGGCGGAGGCCTGCCTGGCCTGTGCAGTGATGGCTACCTTCTCTTCCGAAATCATAAAGCGTGCTGTAATAATAACATTCCCTGGCTCGCCGTCAGGATAAACCTTCAGAAGGTAATTCCCCGAAAGGGTAGGCATCATATCGCTCTGCGGAAAATCAAGGCTGTAATGAATATAAGGTTGCCGTGTGTTGTAAGAAAACTCGTAATCTTCGATATAATCATCCTCGAAACCGTTGATGTAATCCGATGATAAAAGCTCAGACGCATTCCAGTCGGAGTCGCAATGAATAAAACGGTATTGATAGTCGATGACATTGTCTCTGAAATCATCAAAAGAGAAGTGAAGCATCTTCTTTACATTGTTGAGCTCCACAATGGGGCGGCTCATCGGGTCGCCAACACGGTGCAGTTGCAAGCTGTGAATATTGGTGTCGTAAACATGATTGCGAAAGCGGAAATAATCTTCCTGGTAATAATCCTCCTGCTGTGCCAAGGAAAGCAAAGTGGCCTGGAAAAAGATGAAGAGTGCGAGTGCTTGTTTCATAGAATTAAAATATGGTTTTTCAAAAATCATACGCAATAAGAAATCGTGCCAAAAAACGCACCATTGTAATGCTTAAATTCCCTGAATTAACATTTTGGCAAAAAGGCTTTTTTTACCTTTGTCATACAAAAGTAATGAAATCATTTATCTGGTTTGCTCTCGTCAGCGAACAAAAAAATCAAAGAGGTGTTGGATGTTTTGTGAATCAATTAACAGTACCTGTTTTATGATTCACAACTTTGTTTAATTTGGTGTCATTATCTATTAAACATTATTTTTGATACTTCTTAAAGAAAGGGGTTAAATGTAATAACAACACTGACAATGATTTAAAAGAAGAGAAAAGGTTATTTATAAAGAATCTAAGTAACATATGTGATAAAATAGAATGAAGTCAATAAAAAATGGGTTAAATTTTTGCTATTTTTAAAATATAGTCATAAAATTGCACCTATTTAAATTTCATCATATTTATATTTATAGTTTTGAAATTCACTGAATAAACAGACACTTAACATTTAAAAGTATGTCGGATACAATAAAACTAAGACGGGGGTTGGACATCAAACTCAAGGGCGAGGCAGAGAAGGTCGTTGTGCCTTTGCGCAGCCGTAAGTTTGCTTTAAAGCCTACCGATTTTGTTGGCCTGAGGTATGCGAAGCTTTTGGTGCATGAGGGTGACGAGGTAAAAGTGGGTACTCAGTTGTGCTATGACAAGTACCGCGAGAATATCCGCTTTACATCACCTGTCAGCGGCAAGGTAGTGGGCATCAAGCGCGGTCACAAGCGTATTCTTGAGGAAATCCAGATCGAATCGGACGAGAAAGGGGAATCGATTGATTTTGGAGCTGCCGATCCAAACAGCCTTTCGGCCGAAGAAATCACCAAAAAATTGCTCGATAGCGGCGTTTGGGCCGGAATACGTCAGCGGCCATATTCCACTGTTGCAGACCCGGAGACGAAGCCAAAGGCAATTTTTATTTCCGGTTTTGACAGCGCACCACTTGCACCAGACCAGGATCTCATAGTACATGGCCGGGGCAAAGAATTTCAGGCAGGGTTGGATGCGCTGGCTAAACTTACCGACGGTAAAATCCATCTCAGTTTAGATGCCAAAAGCAAACCATCGCAGGTTTTCACTAATTCGAAAAACGTGGAGCTGCATTATATCGATGGCCCGCACCCTGCAGGAAATGTGGGTATTCAGATCCACCACATCGATCCGATAAACAAAGGCGAAACAGTATGGTATACCGGCCCGCAGCAGGTGCTGACCATCGGGCGCCTTTTCCTCGAAGGAAAATACAACCCCGAAAGGATAGTGGCTTTAACAGGATCGGAAATCAAAAAGCCGGTGTATTATAAAACCACTATCGGGGCTTCTATCGAAGAGATGGTGAAAGACAACACTACCAACGAAGCCTTGCGATACATTTCAGGAGACGTGCTTACAGGAAAAAAAATCCGGAAAGACGGTTACATTTCTTACTACGATGACCAGGTGACGGTTATCCCCGAAGGGAATTATTATGAGTTTTTCGGATGGGCCAAGCCGGGCCTCAACAAATTCTCTGTTTCGCGCACCTTCCTTTCTAAATGGTTCAAGCCTAACCAGACATACCGCCTCGACACCAATATTCATGGCGGCGAGCGTGCTTACGTGATGACCGGACAGTATGAAAGCGTCATTCCTATGGATATTTATCCCGTTATGCTTGTCAAGTCTATTATGTTCGAAGACATTGACCTGATGGAGAACCTGGGTATTTACGAAGTGGATGAAGAGGACTTTGCACTGGCCGAAGTTATCTGCACTTCTAAAATCAATGTGCAGGAAGTGATAAGAAAAGGGTTGGATCTGATAAGAGCTGAAATGAGTTAATCTTTTGAATTAATTGAGTATGAAAGCACTAAGAAAACAAATAGATAATATTAAACCGCACTTCGAGAAGGGAGGCAAGTTTGAAAAGCTTCATTCTACTTTTGATGCTTTTGAAACTTTTCTTTTTGTGCCGAACCATGTAACGAAGAAGGGAAGCCACATCCGTGATGCGATCGACATGAAACGAACGATGTCGATGGTGATTATGGCGATGATTCCCACACTGCTTTTCGGTATCTGGAATATCGGTTACCAGCACTTTACAGCTGCCGGTGCAGAAGCTACTTTCTGGGAAATGGTCCTTTTCGGATTAGGAAAAGCCCTGCCGATTATTGTAGTAAGCTACGCCGTGGGGCTGGGAATAGAATTTTACTTTGCCCAGGTTAGGGGCCACGAAGTCAACGAAGGATTTCTTGTATCCGGGATGCTTATCCCACTGGTCATGCCGCCGGATGTGCCGCTTTGGATGGTGGCTCTCGCCACGGCTTTTGCCGTTATTTTCGGTAAGGAAGTGTTTGGCGGAACCGGAATGAACATCCTCAACCCGGCATTGACTGCCCGGGCTTTCCTCTTCTTTGCCTACCCCGCCGAAATGTCGGGCGATAAGGTGTGGATAGCCGAAAAAGCCGATGCCTTTTCAGGAGCAACACCCATGGCACTTGCCTCAGCTGGCGATGTGAGCAGCATGCCAAGTTTCATGGATATGTTTTACGGGTTTATCCCCGGCTCAATAGGAGAAACATCCACCTTAGCCGTGCTTATAGGGATGGTAATCCTTATTGCTTTAGGAGTAGGCAGTTGGAGGATAATCCTGAGTACTGTTGCTGGAGCACTGTTTATGGGTTTGGTTTTCAATCTTGTAGGTGCAAATGCCTACATGGAACTGCCGGCCTACTACCACCTCGTAATGGGCGGATTTGCTTTTGGTGCGGTTTTCATGGCTACCGATCCCGTGTCGGCAGCACAAACCACACGAGGAAAATACATTTATGGGTTCCTTATCGGGATATTGGTTGTATTGATCAGGGTGTTTAACCCGGCCTATCCCGAAGGAATGATGCTGGCTATCCTGCTGATGAATGTGTTTGCTCCGCTGATTGACCATTATGTTGTTCAGGGTAATATTAAACGCCGCAACAAACGCCTGAAGGCAGTTGCCGGATAATTAATCATAAAAAACAAAAGAGAATGTTTACAAATAAGTACATATTCACATACGCCGGCGTGATGGTTATTGTGGTTGCCATTATCTTATCCTCTGCAGCCACATTGCTCAAGCCACGCCAGGAGTTTAACCAACGGGTAGAAAAGATGAGCGGGATACTGGCTTCGGCCGATGTGCGTCCGGAAACTAAAACGGAGATTCCTGAAGCCTACGACAAGTATGTTAACGAAGAGTGGGTTATTGATACTGAAGGGAATATCATTAGTAAATATAAGGAAGGTGAATTAGTTGAAGGAGACTTCAGAGCCTTTGAAATTGATTTGGCCGATGAGTTGAATAAGCTCGAAGGCAAAGTCAAAGGGGAGCCTCATTTTCCGATTTATGTGTTTACGAACAACGGCGATACTTCATACATTATCCCGCTAAGGGGTAAAGGACTCTGGGGCCCGGTATGGGGTAACATTGCCCTCAAAAGCGACTTCCGCACTGTAAGAGGTGCAACGTTCGGACATAAGAGTGAAACGCCCGGTTTGGGGGCAGAAATATCTACCCGTGAATTTCAGGCCCAGTTTGAAGGGAAAACCATTTTCACCAAAGATTATACGTTTACCTCCATTAAAGTGGTGAAAGGCGGGGTCGAAAACAGCAAAATCGATCCTAAGCATGGTGTTGATGCAATTTCAGGTGGCACTATCACCAGTAATGGTGTGAGTGCGATGTTGAAAGATGTTTTATCGATTTATGAACCTTTTGTTAAAAAACACATCATATAAGTTATGGCAGAAGAAAAGAAAACAAGAGAACCTTTGTTCTCGATGAGAAACAGAAAGCTGATTACCACGCCGCTGGGACGCGAAAACCCAATTACCGTGCAGGTATTGGGTATCTGCTCGGCACTGGCCGTAACAGCTAAGTTAGAGCCTTCCGTGGTGATGTCATTATCTGTAATTGCTGTAATGGCTATTGGTAATGTGGTTATTTCCCTTTTAAGAAATACGATCCCGCCACGTATTCGAATTATCGTGCAGCTCACCGTAATTGCCTCGCTGGTGATCCTGGTAGACCAGGTGCTGAAAGCCTTTGCATATGATGTGAGTAAGCAGCTTTCAGTATTTGTGGGCCTTATTATTACCAACTGTATCATTATGGGTCGTTTTGAGGCTTTTGCTATGAACAACAAGCCCTGGCCTTCATTGCTCGATGGTATTGGCAATGCCCTCGGATATGGATGGATTTTGGTAGTGGTTGGTTTCTTCAGAGAGCTCTTGGGTTCAGGCACTCTCTTTGGGTTCCAGGTTGTACCCGAAGCATTATATAAGATCGGCTACGTAAATAATGGTCTCGCTATCCTGCCTCCGATGGCCCTCATCATTGTCGGGGTCATCATATGGGTGCAGCGCCATCGCGACAGGGAATTAATTGAAGAAAACTAAATGTGAACCCGTAAAATTGTAAACAATGGAAGATTTAATTAACATATTTGTCAAATCGATTTTTATCGACAACATGATCTTTGCCTACTTCCTGGGTATGTGTTCTTACCTGGCAGTATCAAAAACGGTGGAGACCTCTGTTGGACTGGGCGCTGCGGTTATCTTTGTTTTAGGTATCACTGTGCCCGTAGATTATCTTATTAATGAATATATCCTGATGCCCGGGGCACTTAGTTGGCTCTCGCCCGGATTAGCTGACGTAGACCTGAGCTTCCTGTCATTCATCATGTTCATTGCCGTTATCGCCTCGATGGTGCAATTGGTAGAGATGGTGATCGAAAAGTTCAGCCCTGCTCTCTATTCTTCTTTAGGGATTTTTCTTCCGCTTATCGCAGTGAACTGCTCTATTCTTGGTGGCTCGCTCTTTATGCAGGAAAGAGATTATGCGAATATCGCTGAAGCTACAGCCTTTGGCCTGGGATCGGGTGTGGGCTGGTTCCTGGCTATCGTGGCCATTGCAGCTATCCGCGAAAAAATAAGGTATTCAAATGTGCCTGCTCCTTTGAGAGGCCTCGGTATTACGTTTATCATTACCGGCCTGATGGGGATTGCATTCATGAGTTTTATGGGAATCAAATTATAACAAACACGTATAAACATGATATTACTCGAAACTGGTTTAAGTGGCGTGGTTGCTGTGAGTATCGGGGCATTTCTGTTCATTATCCTGCTTCTTGTCGGATTACTTTTATTTGCCCGGAAAAAGCTGACCCCCCAAGGGGAAGTGACCATCGAGATTAATGAAGAGAAAAAAATAAAAACAGAGCCGGGCTCTACTTTACTCAGCACCCTCTCAAACAACGGTATTTTACTCCCTTCCGCATGCGGTGGTGGTGGTACCTGTGGTATGTGTGAAGCCCAGGTACATGAAGGTGGGGGCACTATTCTGCCAACCGAAAAAGGCTTTTTTACGCGGAAACAGCAACAAAACGACTGGCGCCTGGGCTGCCAGGTGAAAGTGCGTGAAGATATGAAAGTGTCCGTACCGCCAGAGGTGTTTGGTATTCAAAAGTGGACGTGCGAGGTGATTTCGAACAAAAACGTGGCTACCTTTATCAAGGAGTTTGTGGTTAAACTTCCTGAAGGTGAGCGTCTCGACTTTAAGTCAGGGGGATATATCCAGATTGATATACCACCTTGTGAGGTTGATTACAAAAACATTGAAGTGGATAAGGAGTACCGCGAAGACTGGGACAAGTTCAATATGTGGGATTTGAAGATGAAGAACCCCGAGCCTGTTTTCAGGGCGTACTCTATGGCCAGCTATCCTGCCGAAGACCAGGTGATTAAGCTGAACGTGCGTATTGCCACCCCACCGTTCGATCGCAAAAAAGGCGGTTTCATGAACGTGAATCCGGGAATCGCATCCTCATACATCTTTAATCTTAAGCCGGGCGATAAAGTGGATATTTCAGGGCCTTACGGTGAATTTTTCATCAAGGATACTGATCGTGAAATGATGTTTATTGGTGGTGGAGCCGGAATGGCGCCCATGCGTTCACACCTTTTCCACCTCTTTAAAACGTTGCATACCGATCGTAAAGTATCATTCTGGTATGGCGGCCGCTCGTTAAGAGAGCTTTTCTATGTGGATGAGTTCGAGGAGATTGAAAAGAACAATGACAACTTCGATTTCCATATCGCCCTTTCTGAGCCATTGCCCGAAGATAACTGGAGCGGGGATGTTGGGTTTATCCACAATGTAATTATGGATAATTACCTGAAGCAGCACTCCGAGCCCGAAGAGATAGAATACTACATCTGCGGCCCGCCCATGATGAACCAGGCAGTTTTGAAAATGCTTGATGATTATGGCGTGCCACCGGAGAATATCGCATTTGACGACTTTGGAGGATAAAATCTTAAATCCCGCTGCACAGCGGGATTTTTTTATACCTTGCCATGAAATTAAATAACTCTTTATGAAAAATACATTGATACTACTGACCATCGTTGCTTTGGCAGGATGTAAGAGCTTTAACTCAGGCCCTGCAGTAAAGTTTTCGGGTGCGGCGCAAGGCACCTATTATGCTGTTACGTATTATGATAAGGAACAACGGGATTTTCAACCGGAAATTGATTCACTCTTGAGTGCTTTTGATATGAGTGCTTCCGTCTATCAGCCCTCCTCGGTCATTTCGTTGGTAAACAGCAACCAAACGGATACGGTGGATGACATCTTCAGGGAGATTTTTCTTAAAGGGATGGAAGTGGCCCGAATAACGGACGGTGCTTTTGATATGACGGTGATGCCTTTGGTCAATGCCTGGGGCTTCGGTTTCAAAGATCCTGAAAAGTTGCCGGAAGACAAAGTCGACAGCATCATGCAATATGTGGGATATAAGAAAATAAAGCTCAACGGAAACCGCATCATCAAATCCAACAAGAATGTAATGATCGACTTTAACGCTATTGCCCAGGGATACTCCGTAGACCTTGTGGGTTCTTTTTTGGAAGAGCAGGGAATAGAAAATTATCTTGTGGATATTGGAGGAGAAGTTCTGGCGAATGGTAAAAAGCCCGGACTGGGCCTTTGGAAGGTGGGGATAGAAAAGCCCACCGAAAACAGCACTTCCCCCCGGACGATTAAAGCGGTGGTGTCGCTCAAAAACAGGGCCCTGGCCACCTCAGGCAGCTACAGAAAGTATTACGAAAAAAATGGTGTGAGGTACTCTCATACCATCAATCCAAAAACAGGGTATCCTGTAAAGCACTTTATGCTCAGTGCTTCCGTAATGGCCAAAGATGCGGCTACAGCCGATGCTTTTGCCACTGCGTTTATGGTGATGGGCCTGGATAAGGCGAAAGAAATGGTGGCACAACGCGATGACCTGGAAGCTTACTTTATCTTTACCAATCCTGAAGGGGTGATGCGCACCTATGCCACTCCCGGAATGCGGCGTTTTATGGATGTGGAGGAATAAAAAAATCCCGGTAGCAGCTACCGGGATGATCTGAATTTTTTCTGTGCTTATTTAATCTGATACTTTTCTGCATCTGTTGCACAGGTGCCCCCTCCGCAGCCACAGCTTAGCTGCTGACCACCGGAGGTGGTGATGTCGCTGCTACAGGATTTTTTTACCTCCGTCTCTTTGTTGAATAACATCTTCAGACCGATACCTGCAAAAAGCAGTGCAACAATCACAACGGATATTAAAATAAGTTCAAGCATAATTATTATCTCCTCTGTTTCTGTTAAAAACTATTTTGCTCAAAGCAAATAAAAACCAATGACCTTGTTTTTATCTTACCTTGGTTACCGCTACAAACACAAAAGCTTCTGTGCTTGTTTACGTGAAAGAGCAAAAATACGGGATTTTTTCATCCTGTTAAAGCATGGAAAAAGGCCGCCTGAAATATCTTTAAAGATGCTCAGACGGCCTCACCTTATCCCCTCATGACAGGATTTACAAAGGCTTCAGCTCCGGATAGAGTTTTGAGACCTTCTGGTAATTTTTCTCCTTCAGTCCAACATATCCCTTCCTGAAAAAGATAAATGTGTTGGTTTTATCGAGCTTCAGGTTCGACAGGATGTTTTTGTTATTGGTTTTTCTGAACTGATTAACGAAAACCGTGATGTCTGAGATGTGAACCGGATCATCGTACTTGATCAGGTAATCGTAAACCAGCTCCTTGATCGTTCCTGTTTTTACATTATCCCACTTCTTTAGTGCATAGGTGCTGGTTTTGCCGATGGCCGTCACCTCATCAATGCTGAGGATGGATGAACGCAGCGACTCGATATTTTGTGGTACACGGATATTCATCGTGCGCAGCGCCTCGCAGATTTCGGTAAGTGTCATGGGCTTTTTATAAGCTTCAAGCACCTCAATAATATATTCCGAAATCTTTTTCATGGTGTTGCGGCGGATGTAAAGGTTGTTTTTCTTGTCCTTGTACAGTCCGAACTCCTTCAGCACCAGCTTATCGCAAAAAGGTTTGGCCAGTTTAAACGTGCTCTCGTTGTCATCGTTAAGGTGGTTTTTAATCAGCTTAAAATAGTCTACCGCATAGTCTTCCTCCACGCGATCGTTGACCAGCCCGTAAATCTCATTGTAGAACCCGATATAGTCGAAACGATCGATAATTTTCTTGTTAACCAGGAAATAGATATTGTGAGGGGTGCTGTCATCAAGGAAGAGTGCGGTAAAGTCCTTGTATAATTCCGCGAAAGCGAAAGTGTAGAACTTTGGCGTGAACTCAAGATATTCGTAACGGTTGAGCTTGTTGGCGTGCATCTCGTCCATCACAATATAATTCTTACCCGAATCGACTTTGTAGTCGTAGTAATTGCTGGTAAAGTACAGCTCTTCGTTAAAGATGCTCAGTATTTCACTCAGCTTGGTCGGAATGTAGAGAGCTATCTGGCGCACGCGCTCGCGCGTTATATTATAAATATCCCCGATAGCCTGCAGCGTCATTTTCTCTTCTTCCTTGTAGAAGTTGAAATTGTGTTGGAAAATATAATACTCTCGGTCCGAAAGCTCGCTTCTGAGAATTTCGCTGATAAATTTGAAAATAGGAAAGCGGCGCATCAGGAAATACTGGCGATAGGGCTCGGCAGTCTCGCTGTCGATACCATAGCGCGAGAAACAGTAGAATTTCAGCTTGTCAAACAGGTAGTTGTCTTCATCCAGCTCAAGCTGCCCGGGGTCGATAGCATATTCTTTGATATACTTCTCCGACATGTTTATCAGCTCGCTGTTGGTTTTTTCCCCGCAGTTTCTTACTTGTTTAAAAGTCTGGTTCTTGAAATAATAACCGAGAATTTTGTAAAGGTTGTCAAGTGAACTGTTCAGGCAAACTTTTTTTGTTCTTTCCGACAGGTTGTTAAGCTCCTTGAGCTCATCGATGTGGTAGTTAATTAGCTTTTTTTGTTTTGGCACAATTCACGAATTTTGGTTAACTAATGATTACAAAGATAGCAATTCATAGTTCCCAAGTCAATCGACTTCATAAAAATGTGCTTATTTTCTTATTCAAACGTTTGCGTAACTCAATTTTTGGTCAGCTCGTAACACGCTATCGCAGTGGCAATGGATGCGTTCAGCGATTCTGGTCTCCTATATGGATTATCTTGATAAGCAGGAATGGTAATATATTCATCGATTATACCGTAAACCTCTTTGCTTATGCCCTTTGATTCACTACCGATTACTACCACTTTTCTTACATTTGACTTTGCGCTCCCAATATCTGTCCCTTTCATATCTAGCCCCAGGATTCTGTAATCGCTTTTCAGTGGTGCAAGCGTTTTAACCAGGGGCACATAGCTTACGCTTACGCGGATAAAAGAGCCCATGGTCGATTGGATGGTTTTGGGGTTGTACAAATCCACGGTATCTTCTGAGCAAAGAATGTTTGTAACTCCAAACCAGTCGGCGGTGCGGATGATGGTGCCCAGGTTTCCCGGATCGGTAATGCGGTCGAGTGCAAGAATAAGCTCCGGTTTGTGGCCGAAGCCGGCCTCCCTTTGCGGGATGTTGACCACGGCCAAGATGCCGGCGGCCGTGCTGAGCGAGGAGAGCGACTGCATGGTGTGCTCATTCACTTCCACGCATTCAGTGCTGTGGATAGTAGAGGCCGTGCCCCACATGCGCGGCGTGTAAAGAACCTTACGCACCTCAAAATCTCCTGATAAAAGCTCTTTTACGCTTTTTTCACCCTCCACCACAAAAGCCTGCTCCTGCTTCCGGAACTTCTTTTGCTTCAGCGAGCGAATCATTTTCATCTCTTTTTTTGATAGCATAGCAAGGCAAAGATACGGAAAGAATAGGAGGGGTGAGGTGTTATCAGTTTTCGGTTGTCAGTTATCCCGATTCGTTCCTCATCGGGATTAGTTCCACCTTCACCTTCCAGTTCGCTTCTCTTCTGGAAGCTGGGTGTCACTGAATCAGTTGCTTGCCCCGAGAAATTCGATATTAGGAGAATATTCATCGGGTTTAGTTTTGAGTTGTCTAGGACATAGCCTGTGAGGTTTTAGGTTTTCCAAATTGGATTTTTATTCAAGCAAAGTGAGCTAAACCAAAGAGATACTAATAGTACAAATAAATAGTGCCCTTTGTGCATCCCTCGTGTTCCTTGTGGTTAGAGAGGGGGTGAGCTTAACCACTAAGAACACTAAGAAAAGACACTATGACCACGAGGAAATATAAACACCCTGATAGAGCTAACCTTTCTCAATCAGTTAATTCAGAGACTGTACAGAAACCCCGGCATGCCATTTTCATGAAATCACAGCACACAGATGTCACAGATTGAACAGATTTTCACTGATTCTATTCTAACTAAGTGCTTTGTCTTCTATTCTCAAACTGACAACCGACCCCGATGAGGAACGTATCGGGATAACCGACAACCGACAACCGACAACTGATAACCGACAACCGACAACCGACAACCCGAAACAATGGTCTATTCATTCATAAAAGACCAGGTCAATCTCTTTTTCAAGTTTTTTAAAATCTGAATCCGCGGTAAGAAGAGGTGCGTTAATAAAAGTAGAGGTGGCAGCAATGATCGAATCCGGAAGTTTGAGTTGGTATTCTCTCCTGAGTTTTATGGCAGAAGCTTTTATAGCAGGCGATATATCAATAATTGTACATTCCCTGATGAAGTCTTGAACAAATTTCATTTCTTTTTCAGTAATACCATGATAACCTAATACCTCAAGTTCTGTAATAAATGAAATATACAGACTCTTACCCTCAAGAATTGGGATTAGTGTTTTTTCTCCGTTCAGAAGATATAAAACGATATTTGAATCAAGCAGAATACTATTCCCACTCATCACGCCATTTCTTTTGTAGGTTCCCGGGAGATGAGTCTAAGTTTATGACACCACAGTATTTCTCAAGCTCTATTACTCTTTTGTGAGGGCCTTGCTTTTTAGACCTTTTCATCATTAATGACTTTATTTTTTCTTTTGAAGTCCCTCTTTTAATAACAGTTACCATTTTTCTTTCCTTTAGCTATTACAAATATACATAAAAGTATAACTAAACTAAACAAGTTCAATTATGCGTGAAATACCCAATAATGACATACTACTCCTTTGCATTCCTACATCCCCTTTATCCCGCGAAATTCACGCAGGGTATATTTCACTTGGAACATTCAACTAAACACAGTGCCCTTCGTGAGGCACCATCTTTCGTAAAATAAAAGTTTCACGCAAAGAGCGCTAAACTGAAGAAACGCTAAAAACGCAAAGAAAAAGTGCCCTTTGTGCATCCCTCGTGTTCCTTGTGGTTAGAGAAGGGATATGCTTAACCACAATCCCAAAAGCTTTCGAAACAAGGAAATTCCTGACGGACACAAAAAAAGTGCTTTCTGAGAAAATTGATCTTTTTAAATCAGTCAAATCAGTTTAATCAGTGAGCTTATATTAGAACACTGATGTCACAGATTGAACTGATTTTCACTGCTTCTTCTCAAACTACTCGCTTTGCTTTCTAAGTTCAAACTGAGAACTGATAACCGACAACTGATAACCGAAAACAAAAAAACCACCCTGAACTCAATCAGCGTGGCTTTTAATCTGTACTTGCTTGTGGATTTTACTCAGCTACCACTTCAAGTTTAATGGTGGCTTCAATATCCTTATAGAATTTTACTTTGGCTTCATATTCACCCACTTCTTTGATAGCGTTGCCATCAACAACCACCATTTTGCGGTCCACCTCGTAGTTGTGCTGCTCTTGCAGGGCTTGGGCAATCTGAACGGCGTTGACCGAGCCAAAGATTTTTCCGGATGTTCCTGCTTTAGCACCGATTTTTACGCTCACGCCTTCCATGGCATCGGCTTTGGTTTGTGCCTCGCTACGAAGTTTTTCTTCTTTAAAAGCTTTCTGGCGAAGAATCTCCTCGCGCTGCTTTTTCTCTCCGGGAGTTGCAAAAATGGCAAGTCCTTTCGGGATGAGATAATTCCTGGCATAACCCGGCTTAACGGTAACCAGATCGTTTGTATAGCCTAAGTTGCTGACGTCTTTCTTTAAAATTACTTCCATGGTTGCCTCCCTATTTTAATAAGTCAGTATTATATGGTAACAATGCAAGGTGGCGGGCACGCTTCACAGCCTGGGCCACTTTTCTCTGATATTTTGTTGAAGTACCTGTAATGCGGCGTGGAAGTAGTTTTCCCTGCTCGTTTACAAACTTCATCAAAAAATCTGCATCTTTATAGTCGATATATTTGATCCCTGCTTTCTTGAAACGACAATACTTCTTCTTTTTCGTCTCAACGTTAATCGGGGTTAAATACTTAATTTCTGATTGATTATTTGCCATGACATTCGATTTTTAAGATTGTGCTTCCTTGTTTTCTTTCGGCTGATCAGCGCTTTCTTTTGCTTTGCGGCGCTTCTTCTCGTTATACTCAACAGCATGTTTGTCGAGACGAACGGTAAGGAAACGCATCAGGCGCTCATCGCGCTTCATTTCCACTTCCAGTTCTTCCAGGATAGAACCCTCGGCCTGGTACTCAAGCAGGTGGTAAAACCCGGTTGACTTCTTCTGGATAGGGTAGGCCAGCTTTTTCAATCCCCAATGTTCTTCATGAACCAGATCTGCTCCGCGATCTTTAAGCAAATCTTTGAACTTTTGAACCGTTTCCTTCATCTGCGCGTCAGATAAAACGGGAGTTATAATGAAAACGGTTTCGTACTGATTCTTCATTTAACTGATTTTTAGTTTAATAAACACTTAATTAACATTTCCGAAAAATCGGACTGCAAAAGTATAAAATTCTTTTTTACAATGCAATGACATAAAGACATATTATACACGATGCAGATGTTAAAAACACTTTTGAAGAATAGTTCCACTCATATTTGAGAAATTCCAAATTCCAAATCACAAATTACAAAATGGATATTTCAGTTTTCGGGCTTTATGAGGAGCAATCTACAAGAAACAGTGAAGATCCTTTTAATCAGTGATATCTGTGTTCCGTTCTTTCGAAATATCAGCACACTGATTTGACTGATGCAAAAAGATTTGAATCCCTTGAAGGCTCCTTTCCATTGTGTTCGTTGTGCTTTTTTCTTGTCCCAAAAGTTTTCGGGATGGTGGTTAAACACAATCCTTTGTCTTTGAACTCCGAAACCTGAAATCCGAAACCCGAAATCATTAATTGATAACCGATAACCGAAAACTGACAACCAATAACCGACAACCTGCAAATGGAATTTGGAATTTGAATTTTGGAATTTTTTCAACGAATATCACGAAAATCCCAACGAATATCATCAAAATCCCAGCGAATGAAAAATTTTTCACATCAGTAAAAGAATATTACTCAAATTTGTCCGGCAAAAGATAAAGAGCATTTCTGGGAATAAAAATCAAGGCGGATCAAAGCAAAACGTAAGAAGTTTTATATTAACACTGAAATAAACTTATTATAAGAAAATATTAACATAAGAATCTTTGGAATATCGATAAGGACTGAGTAATTTTGTTACTCGTTCTTAACATAGGGTTAATATTCATTTAGTCTTATGTTTAAAACGCTAAAAAACAAGAAACTAAATAAAGGTAAATAGTGCTCGAAGCTTTAATCACATCAAAAACCCGGATAAAAATGCTGCTGAAGTTTTTCCTCAACAGCAACTCAGAGGCTTATCTCCGAAGCTTATCGCAAGAGTTCGGTGAGTCTACGAATGCCATCCGGATAGAGCTGAACAAGTTCGAGCAGGCCGGTCTTTTAAAATCCCAGCTCCAGGGCAACAAAAAACTTTTCCGCGCCAACACCAGTCACCCGCTTTTTAAAGATATTCACAGCCTCATCTTAAAGCATGTAGGTATCGACCAAATCATTGAGAATATCGTACATAAAATCGGTGATTTGGAAAAGGTGTATCTGGTTGGCGACTTTGCCATGGGGCAGGATGCCCAGGTCATCGATCTGATTTTTGTTGGAAAAGATCTTAATAAGCAATATTTGCTTAAGCTGGTTGAAAAAGCTGAGGAGATGATTGACAGGAAAATCCGTTACCTCGTTTTTAGTGCCGAAGAATTCAATGAATATATCAGGAGCTACACAGGAGTAGAGCCGCTGCTTTTGTGGGAGAACCGCGATATCATATAGCGGAATAAATCCGTGCTGGCGCGACAACAGCCTAAACCGTCGCAAACACCTGCTGGTGTAACACACTCAAAACCAACACCCGCTCACCCAGCCCTGGGACTGAGGAGGCGAAGCTGTGTTCAGTGAGACTTGACTTTCAAAAGCACTGCTCAATGAAATGCATAGTCGAACTAATCCCGACCCCTCGGGGCGAAGCCGACGAAGGAGGAGGCTCAGTCGCGGAGCGACTAGTCCCGAGAACGAAGTGAATCGGGAAGGCGAAGCTGTGTTCAGTGAGACTTGACTTTCAAAAGCACTGCTCAATGAAATGCATAGTCGAACTAATCCCGACCTCTCGGGGCGAAGCCGACGAAGGAGGAGGCGTAGTCAATTTCGAGCTGGCGTGCTGGCGAGTTGGCGAACTGGCGTCCCGATAGCTATCGGGATGGCATTAAGGTGAGTTGTGGTTTAATAGAATACTGTTTTCCCTGAATAATGAATAAATTATGAGTGTAATCAATTCAGCCAGAGAATTAAGAGTTTACAAAGTTGCATATCAGGCGGCGAAAGAAATATTCATTTTATCAAAGAGTTTTCCAGCAGAAGAAAAGTACGATTTAACGAGTCAGATACGCAGATCATCACGTTCTGTAGTAAGTAACATTGTTGAAGCCTGGAGAAGAAGACGTTATCCAAATACTTTTGTGTATAAATTAAATGATTCTGAAACGGAAGCAGATGAGACTATACTTTGGTTAGATTTCGCTTTAGACTGTGAATACATCGTTAGTAAAGACTATGATAAACTCAAAGATAGTTATGATCATATATTATCAATGCTGGTTAATATGATAAACAATAAAGATAAGTGGAAGATTTCCAGCAATAATAGTTCATCAAATAAGAATCAGTAAAATCTCCAGCTCGCCATTTCGCAATTACGCCAGTTCGTCTAAACAAATGAAATCCGCGAAATCCGCTAAAATCCGCGTAATAAAACCTCACTTACAAAACATACTTTTAGCTTAACAACAACGTGCCTACCACCCCAAAACCATACCGCCGCATTTATCACTGGCATGCACTCTATACGCGTCCACGGTGGGAAAAAAAGGTGCAGCGTGAGTTGGAACTGCAGGGCTACGAACACTACCTCCCGCTGGTAACCAGGGTTAAGCAGTGGTCCGACCGAAAGAAAAAGGTGGAAGAGCCGCTCATCAAATCCTACATCTTTGTCAGGGTGAGCGAGAAAGAATATTACGATGTGCTGAACGTCGATGGGGCTGTGGCCTATGTTACCTTCGAAGGAAAAGCCGCACCCATTCCGGAGTGGCAGATAGCAGCCGTCCGTAAGACTATCGAAAACATGCTGCCGTTTGAGCTGACCGGCGAGAAACTGCAGCCCGGCGAGCATGTCAAAATCAAAGAAGGCGACCTCAAAGGCCTCGAAGGCGAAATCCTCCGCATCAAAGGCAAAAGCAAGCTCGTCATCCGCATCGAATCCGTCGGCTACAGCCTCGTGGTGGAGATGGATACCAGGAACCTGGGGTAGAGAGTATTTAAAAGGGAAAAAGGAAAAAGGAAAGTTGTTCCGGGTTTCGTGTTTCGTGTTTCGAGTTTCTGGTTAAAGAGATTTTATAAAGAATGAAAATAGATAGGTTTGAAGATTTAGAGGTTTGGCAATCAGCCCGAGAGTTATGTAAAGATGTCAGAGACCTTACGGTTAAAGGGGCCTTTTCAAAGGATTTTAGATTAAAGGATCAAATAAGATCGTCCTCAGGGTCAGTGATGGATAACATAGCTGAAGGATTCGAACGAGATGGTAGAAAGGAATTTATACAACATCTTAGCATCTCCAAAGGCTCATGTGGAGAAACTCGCTCGCAATCTTACAGAGCTTTTGATTATGAGTATATCTCTGAAGATGAGCTTAAACATATGGTAAAAACCACAGAAAGCATCGGAAAACGGATTGGAGCATTTATGAATTATCTGAAGAAAAGTGAATTTAAAGGAAACAAGTTCAAATAATCCGAAACCCGAAACCCGAAATCCGAAACTGTTCGAATTAATTCGCCAGAAATTCGCGGTAATTAGTTGCATATAAAATATTGGAATAGAATCATACAACA
>JAASSU010000243.1 GCA_021767705.1 Bacteroidota bacterium
ACAAAACCCATCTTCGTTTGATTAGATGGGTTTTGCATTTTTTGGCATTCCATTTCAGAGGAAAGTTAGAAGAGTTCTGTATTTTTGCACGGAAGGAGGGACTTGTGTAAGTTGTCTTTTCATTATGAACCAAGTCTGATAAGCGCTAATCTTTTTAATAAACAACTTAATATTTTGTGTGAGAGGTAGGCGTAGAAAAAAATTTTTAAAAATATTGAATATCAAATGAATAGCCTACAAACATAAAAACGTAGGAACTTAATAAACGAAACTCATCTATGGCAAAAAGTAAATATGGAAAATGGATCGGGGGAGGCCTCGGTTGGGTGCTCGGCGGCCCCATTGGCGGAATCCTCGGATTCGTTTTTGGTTCGATGTACGACGGAATGCAGAGCGGCGAGTTCGAGTACGGCCGCCAGATTCACGGAAACCCTTACCAAGGAGGAGGTGGAAGGCATCAGGGCCATCCTTACGGTGATACCACCACGCAGACCCAGCCCGGAGATTTTGCAGTGAGCCTGTTGGTGCTGGCAGCAGCAGTGATGAAGGCTGATGGTAAAGTGGTGCGCTCAGAGCTCGACTACGTGAAAAATTTCCTCGACCATCAGTTCGGAAAAGACAAAGCCAACCAGCTGGTCAGCATTCTCAGAGATCTGTTGAAACAGGACATCAGAGTGATGGATGTGTCATTGCAGATTAAGCAGTACATGGATTACTCCTCACGCCTGCAACTCATTCATTTCCTTTTCGGGATTTCTCAATCCGACAATCATACCGACCAGGCCGAAATCAACATGATTCAGACGATATCAGGGTACCTTGGTATTAGTCAAAAAGAATTCCAGTCGATTAAAGCAATGTTTGTGAAGGATCAGGAGCAGCCATACAAAATCCTTGAGATTAGTCCTGATGCATCGGATGATGAGGTAAAGAAGGCCTACCGCAAGATGGCACTAAAGTATCATCCAGACCGTGTTGCACACCTGGGTGATGACATAAAGAAATCGGCTGAGGATAAGTTCAAGAAAGTGGCGGATGCCTACAACAGCATCAAGAAGGAGCGGGGATTGAAGTAAGAGTCATGGACAGTCCATATCACCTGGAATCTTTAAAAGCTCGCGCCAAAGACAAGCGCAAGGCGAACAAGAAGCTGGTGAACCGGCTCAAAAAAATCAATCCGCGCGAACTCGACAAAATCGTTCATGAGCTTCACGATGAAGTTTTTGATGATATCGACTGCCTGAAATGCGGCAACTGTTGCAGCACCATCAGCCCTATCGTCATTAACAAGGATATCGAACGTATTTCCAGAAAACTGAAAACCAAACCCGCCAACTTAATTTCAAAACACCTTACCATTGATGAAGATGATGATTATGTCTTTCGTCAGACGCCCTGTCCATTTTTAGGAAAAGACCTTTATTGCGTGGTGTATTCCGACCGGCCCAAAGCCTGCGCAGAGTATCCGCATACCGATCGAATAAAATTTTACCAGGCGCTCGACCTTTCACTGAAAAACACCGAAACCTGCCCGGCGGTATTTGAGATTTTCGAGTTACTTAAGGAGAGTGGCTATTAGACTGTTTGAGTCTTATTCGTAGTTTGAAAAGAAAAATCTCTAAATTCAGCTCGATTATAAAGTGGATTGTCTGTAAGCGACAGATCTATCTCTTCGATACTATAGCCTCACTTCATACCTTTGTTCCAATGACTGCTTTAAGGGAAAGATCTTCTTAACTCAGATATTATTGGCAAACCATCAGGAATAGATTCTTCACTTCAAAACTCCGCATCGCTCCGTTTTTTATTCAGAATGACAGCACTACATATGGTAATGTGGAAAAAGGACGCGCCGACAAAACATAAAAAAAGTGGAGGGTTCTGTGCACCCTTTTTCTTGTTTTCTCCTTTTAGCAAGTTATTCCGATGCATCAATTCAAATGTTTTCTCCTCACTGCATCATGACAATCATAAACTGAGATTCTTGCTGTTTAGTAGTAAATTGAAACACATTCGACTAGCTTTAACACCCGGCCTACGAGGGTATGTCCCGCAAAACAAGCAGGGAATTATGGCGTGGGCTTGTGTGGTAGCCATTCGCGAATGAACCAGCAAAATATTAGTGAAAAACTTATAAAGTCAAACAGTTAAAAATATGACTAATTTATCCGTGAATGGCTCGAATGGCGTGGATAATTTCCTGCGTAGCTTTTGCCGACATGCCCTCGTAAGCCTTGAGCTTTTGGTACTTTTGGGTCAAGCCAAAAGTACATTATTAAGACCTAAGAGTTCAACTGTAATGGCCGTAGGATGAAATATATTCAGGTTCTGTGAGTTAGATAAATTGTTACCAAAACTTTAAAATTTCTCATTTAATCATGAAACCTCCACGAAAGAGCAAATTCCAGCCCGCTGTCTTTTAACGGATATCCCGGAGTGTCGTAATACTTATATGGCGTTAAGCCCTGGTTAAAGTGGCGGTATTTCAGCACGAGCTTCGTGCGTTTGATTTTGATACTTGCATAAACATCCCCGTAAAAGAAATTCCCGATTTTCTTGCGGTTTTGCTGGTAGAAACTGCGCAGTGCCGGCATATAATGATCGGCATAGTACAGGTCTTTATACATAATGTCTACCCCTACCTGATAAAAAAGGGCATTTTGGAAAAGAGTATTATGATATGAAATAGCCGTTTTCCCGTTCGCAAACGGTACGCGCATAAACTGATCGGTAGAGGGTTTCTGGAAATATACGTAAGTGTCCCAGTTCAGGTTGCCAAACTCAAGAGAGGGTTTCACATAGGCCTGCAGCAAACTAAAACTTCGGCCGGCTTGCTGAGGAAGTGCTTCATCATTCAAAAAAGTGTAGTTAGTCAGCAGGTAATACCTTCCGCCCACCACAATGTCATTCCATCGGATTTCGCCACCAATCCTAACAATGTTTTCCTTTTTCAGATTATTATCCCACCTGAAGTGGTTCGAGTGGTAATGCCGGTAAAAGTAGTCAGGGTCACGCGAAATCTGGTCAATTTGAGCCCGGAAGAAAAGGTCTTTTCCAAAACTGTTTTCAACAATCCCGCTTACGCGGAAATCATTTTCATTGATGTCGCCCTGAACATATTCCGCCTCACCACCCACCTTTAAATCGCCATACAGGTTTTTCGACATCCTTCCGTGAAGGATGAACTGGTTGTAATTAAAGTTTTTTGCCGAATCCTGGAAATTAATAAGCTGGTGGGTGATTCCAAAATCAAAACCCAACGATTTGGGCCTGCGGTACAGCCTTGAGTTTTTCCATGAGAAAGTGTTGCGAATAACATGATAGTAAGCCGTATCGTGGGTGCTTAACGTATCCTTAAAACTGTTGGCATAGTAATTCAATGCTATGGAATCTGCAGAAAACGACTCTTTGTAGTTAAAACCCTGGCGATAATATTCCACCTCGTGCGCCAGTCTTCCAAAATTAAACGGACTCTTCTGTTTGGATGCGACGTCCGATAAAGTTTTGCTCGGGCTCAGCTCAAAAGAGTGCTGCAAATAGAGCGTAGCGTCTTTAGTGAGGTTGTTGGCATCGGGCAGGTTAATATCGTAGACCAGCCGGTCGGCTTCTGTGTTGTTTTCAAAAACATCCTCATCGGCAATGCCGCCGTTTTCCTTTATATCATATTTATTGTGTGCATAGAAACCGGCCATAGTATAGCGCTTGTTCGGCGAAATGTAGTGCCCGGTAAACCCCACGCGGCGATCCTGCGATTTTTGGTTCAGAAAAGCACCCACCGAGTTAATTATACGGATGTCCATCCCAAGCGTAACCGTCTTGTGCACACTCTGGCTATGTGTAAAATTCAGGATTTGCTCCTTATCGGGAGCCATTTTGTAATAGATTTTAGAGTAGGGAGAAAGCGTGTTGTAAAACTTCAATGTTTTTTTATTGATGGAATACACATCAAAAGCATCCAGTCCGTAATCAAATCCCGGATTGTATTCCGGGTCAAAAAAGATCTGTTTTGCTGCTAGCCCGGTGTTTCCAAGCGACTGGTACATTTTTTCCTGGTCATAAATCGGGTTGGTGTAGTGGAAGTGGTGCAGCGTAGTGTCAATTTCCTTCACACGGGTGGGGGAGTACCACTCGTTGCGCAGCGTAAAGTAGCGGATAGTGGCCGAATCATAGCTGGCACTGTCCTGAATCGTAAAATAATACGTGATGTCCGTTCTGAGGGTTTTTACATCCGACTGCGCTGTCGTATCCTTGGTGGGTTGCAGCGAATCACCTTTCGTCAGCGAGCTGATGGAAGAGTCAGGGGAAGTGCGGGCGATTGAATCCGGGATTGCTTTCAGCGAGTCTGTCGGGGGCAGTGTCTGAACAGATGAATCCGGAGTGGCCGCTTTTGCAATGGAATCAGCGCTGATATTCTCTTTAATCATTTTAGTGCTGTCGCTGCCATCCACCGATAAGCTGTCGGCCGATTGCCCATGCGCCGCAGCAACCGACATCATCAAAAAAAGAAAAGCAAAAATCCGGTTCATGAATTGAAATTTGAGCAAAATTAAGGAAAAACAAACAGCGTGCCCAAACTAAGCGTAATTCAGAGTTTTTTATTGTCTTTAACAGGATAAAGAAAGCGGGGGTCACGAAGAGAAAGTAAGTCTACAAGACGCAGAGAATGGGAGACAAAGAGAAGGAGGGGAGCGGAGGCCTCCGCGTACCCGGCCACCATCCGCGAAATGTGGGCAAAAAAAAAGCCCCCAACACGCAGTGAAGGGGGCTTTAATAAGGAAAGGCGACGACCTACTTTTCCACCGTTAAGACGGCAGTATCATTAGCGCAGGCGGGCTTAACGACTCTGTTCGGAATGGGAAGAGGTGGGCCCCGCCGCCATAGTCACCTTAAGAGTTTAATAAGTTAAAGGGA
>JAASSU010000244.1 GCA_021767705.1 Bacteroidota bacterium
AATATCCAGTCGATGCTCAAGCTGGGACGGGCACAGGGTGTGGCCATGGCCGCCGGGCTCTATCGCGATGTGCCGATTTTCGAGTATTCGCCCCGCAAAATCAAGCAGGCCATCACCGGAAACGGGAGTGCATCCAAGCAGCAAGTTTCCTCTATGGTGCAACGCTTGCTCAACTTTAAGGAAGATCCGCAGTATCTCGATGCTACGGATGGACTGGCAACGGCCTTATGCCATTTTTTCCAGAAGGATAATCCCACCGGTCTGGCAAAAAACAATGCCAGCGGCTGGAAGAAGTTTATCTCCGAAAATCCGGGAAGGGTGAAGAAATAGATTTGTAAAATCAACATTTTGTACTTATTATTGTACAAACATTTGTACCAAACTGTATAATTATGCTTACAACAACTATTTCAGATTTCAGAAAGAACATCAAAAAGTATCTTGATTCAGTGACCAACAATTATGAAACTTTGATTCTCAATCGTGGCAAAAAATCAGGAGTGGTGATTATGTCATTAGATGAGTATAATTCATTGACAGCTACTCAACACGAACTTTCATCCAGATCGAATGAATCACGACTTGATTCGGCGATTGAGAAATTAAGTCAAGGTTCATCTTTTCAAAAGGATTTAATTGAGTCATGAGATACATTTTTGTAGATGAGTCCTGGGAGGATTATTTATACTGGCAGAAATACAACAAGAAATATGTTAAAAGAATCAATGCCCTGCTAAAGGACATTTCCCGCACGCCCTTTAAAGGACTGGGTAAACCTGAGCCTTTAAAACATAAATACAAAGGATTTTGGTCGCGGAGGATTGATAAAGAGCACAGGTTGATCTACATGGTTAAAGACGATGATATTCTTATCGCAAAGTGCAGATTTCATTATGACTAGCGATAGATTGTTTCTGCAAGCCTCTTTTAAAAAACATACTTTCTCAAAAACATCTATATTTGTCGATATAAAATTATTTAAAATATGTTTCACAACGTTGGAATTACAGACCGATACATCAGAATGGGCATAGCAGCCGTTCTTTTTTTGCTTTACTTTTTGGATGTTCTCACCGGACAGATTGGCGAAACGGCCATGATAGTAGCGGTGGTTTTGCTGGTAACCTCGTTACGTCGCTGTTGCCCGGTTTATGCTTTAATAGGACGCGGAACTTGCGGCACGACACCTAATCGCAAGCAAGAGCAAGTGATCAAGGTAAAGAAGCTGGACCTTAAAAAATAAACGGAAACATCCGGTGTGATCGCTGCATGTAATCGCGATATCCTGAAAAGTGATTCTTTAAAAGCCCTTCCTCAAAAAGCTGCTTGATAATCAGGTTAATTAACAGAACGACCATCACTACGAGCCTCAACCAGGAGAAATATTCAATCAGCAGGGGGGTAAGGGTAAGGATGATTGAGGTGTACATGGGGTGGCGGATAAGCTGGTATGGCCCGTGAGTGACCAGTTGCCCATTTTCTTTTACAATGGGGCGGATATTGAAATTACCGATGCGCATGGCAATGATAGCGTAAACACCCAAAGCCACACCAAGCAGCTCAATAAGCAGCAGATACCACGTGCTGGCCAGCCATGGCCCGGTAGCGGCCATGAGGGCAATGGCAGAAAACTGGATAGTAACTAATAGGTTTGAATAAAATTTTGTCATCAGTGCGAGAGTTTGATTTCTGATCCGTGGCCTTTAAGTCCGAAATGCTTTCTGAAGCGCCACACCACAAAATAAATGATGGGCGTATCGATCAGGGCGGCAAGCACCTTAAACAGGTATCCGTTTAAGAGCAGAGGCCAGAACATTTTCCAGTCCAGCGCTCCGAACGACATCAAAAGAGCCAGCACCATTATCGTGTCGATGAGCTGCGAGCTGAACGTGGAAGCATTGTTTCTTAGCCAGAGATATTTCCCTTTGGTTAGTTTTTTCCAGAGGTGAAAGAACTGTACATCGATAAACTGTGCCGCCAGGTAGGCTGCCATCGACGCCCCCACACTTACAAAAGTCATTCCGAAAACATTCTCGTATTCGCTATCGCTGAGGGGCGACCAGGGTGTGGCCGGCACCATTGTTGAGATGGTCACCACAATCAGCGTAAAGACGCTGGCAATTAATCCGGCCAGAACGATCTGGTTGGCACGCTTTTTTCCGTAAAGCTCCGAAACAATATCCGTAAACAGGAAGGTGGCCGGGTAGGGGATGAGTCCTGCGGAAATCTCAAAAGTGTAGAGCCCGAAGAAATCCCACGAGAAAAACTTCTGAAATATCAGGTTGCTGGTGACCAGCGAGGCGATAAAAACCCCGGCAATCATCAGGTAGATGGTTTCGGCCTGTGCAAGTTTCTTTTGTTCCACTTAAGCTCAGTTAGTTTCAGAAGGAACAATAAAGGATAGAAATAGTTTTTTCAAATGTTTTCCATACAAAATATAGGAGCTTTCAAGCGTTGTTTTCCGCGCAAGCGAAATGTTGTATAAACATCCTAATAATTTTAATGTAGGGGCTTCCAACTAAAAATGGTGTAAGGTAATGAACTATTTTTTCTATTTTTGTTTTCTACAGAAAATATCATACTGTTATGCACTGGATAGATGTCTCCATTTTTATTGTTTACATGATTTTGATGCTGGGAATAGGGTTCTATTTCCTGAAAAAGAACAAGAGTGCTGAGGACTATTACGTTGGTGGCCGTAAGATGAAGAGTCTGCACGTAGGGCTGAGTGTGGTGGCCACCGATGTGGGCGGAGGCTTTTCCATCGGCCTGGGTGGCCTTGGTTTTGTTATGGGCATTGCCGGGTCATGGATGCTTTTTACCGGGCTGGTGGGTGCCTGGCTCACGGCGGTGGTGCTGATTCCGAAGGTTAGCAAGCTGGGAAAAAACAAGAATTTTTTCACTTTTCCTCAGGTTTTTGAGCATTACTACGGACGCAATGTCGCACTCCTTGCCGGGATTATCTCGGCGATTGGATACATTGGCTTTACCAGCTCGCAGATTCTGGCCGGTGCCAAACTGGCCTCAGCAACCTTTATCGATCTTGATATGAATACGGCTCTCTGGCTGATGGGAGTTATTGCCGTGGTTTATACTGTGATGGGCGGGCTAAAAGCTGTGATATATACTGATACGGTTCAATGGATCATTCTGATGGCCGGACTAACATTTATCGGCATACCGATTGCATACTTCGAAATCGGAGGGATGGAGGCGATCCGCGACAGCGTGGCCACCGGTCATCTCGACCTTTTTAACCTTTCGTGGCAAACGTTCCTGAACTGGGTGGTAACGATAATTCCTATCTGGTTTGTGGGAATGACGCTCTACCAGCGCATTTATTCCACCCCCGACGAAAAAACCGCAAAAAGGGCATGGTATATCGCCGGGCTTTTTGAATATCCGGTGATGGCTTTTATGGGTGTGCTGCTGGGTCTGTTCTCAAGAGTGGCTCTTGATCACGGGATGTTTACCGAGCTGGGGTTTGCAACTGCCGAAGGGATGGATCCTGAAAAAGGATTGCCCTTGCTGCTTCGCACGATTCTGCCGATAGGGTTGATGGGCCTGATGATGTCGGCCTACTTCTCCGCAATTATGTCTACTGCCGACAGTTGCCTGATGGCCTCCTCAGGAAACATCGTTACGGATATTATCGGGCGTTTTAAAAAGCTCACCGATCATAAAAAGATATTGCGCCTCTCGCAGATAGTAACGTTTGTAATCGGGGCGCTGGCTCTTTGGCTGGCCAGCAGCATGGAGAATGTCCTTAATCTGATGCTGTACTCCTACGCGTTCATGGTTTCCGGGCTCTTCATTCCGGTGCTGGGAGGCTACTACGGAAAGAAGCACAATCCGGTGGCGGCCTTTGTGGCTATGCTGCTCGGAGGTTCTACCACGCTGGTGCTTACCGAAATGAACCTGCAACTGCCATTCGGGCTCGACCCCAATATTTTCGGAATTGCTGTTTCAGGGGTTTTCTTCCTGATGATCACCTGGCTGCTGCCAAAGTATAATCGCTACATGAGTGTGGGGTAACAGAACCTAACGATATTTCTCTATACTAACCTTTGTTTATGAGGCCAGCGGTGTTTTTACCCCCTCCTCCCGAAAGCTTTCGGGACCCCCTACAAGCAGGGGGAGAGCAACTTATGGTGAATGTCAGGTGTTTTTGGAAAAGCATTTTCGCTCCGATTCTTTTAGATCAAACAAAATCTACCAACGTCTTCAAAGTTTCTTCAATTTTTAGGAGGTCCCCAGATCTCAGGGGAAAAGGGGTAACAAAACCTAAAGCAAGCTTTCACCTCTCACTCCTCCTCCCTGCTCCACATGGGAATCTTACTGCGGGGCTCGCGCTGGAGCTCCATCAGGTGCATTTCCAAATCGGCGTAGATAAGTTCCATGTTTTTAATGGAAGAAGTATTAAGTGTTGACGCCAACTGAACACCCTGCACTTTCCGTAGTTGTTTCAGAAGATCTTCTTTCGCTGCTTGTGAAATAAGATCATCAAGCAGGAAGAAATAATCCATGTTACGCAAAGCCGGAATCATATATTCCTTTGATGATGAGGTGTTAGCCAGCAGGAACCAGTTGCTTTTTGAAAGCTCATGAAAAAAGTGGTAGAGGGGCAGCAACAGCACCTTTTCTTCATTCAGATAGTAAGGCATTTCATCCTGCCGTGCGAATGAAACATTCATTTGCTTATTCAGGTAGTGTACCAACCTGTAATCGGGCAGGGTAGAGGAGATTCCTAAAAGGGTAAGCTCCTCATGCGATGCGCATTCTATTTTGAGTTTTTTCCTGGCCATGACGTGGATTTCCTTCCACGAAAGTGCAACAAAAAAATGGTATTATCAAGTATGGGTATCGGTGATGTTTTCTTCGCTGGCAAGTCCTTTTTCGATGAGCAT
>JAASSU010000245.1 GCA_021767705.1 Bacteroidota bacterium
AGGTGGATTTTAGAAAATTTGGAGTGTTGAATAATTACACACTTGATAATCAAGAGTCATGGAAACAGCACTAAATCAGGAGAGTTATGGAGAGTGTGTGAAAATACTACAGGTGTTGAATATTTCATCAATTTTTGAGGAGGCTGTTTGTTTTAGAGGATTAGAAAGTAAAAAAATTAACAAATAGTGCAAAAAAAACCCGGTTGATTTTTTCAACCGGGGTTTTTGTTTTATTAGCAAAAGGATCTTTACATCTCCTCGCTTTGTTTTTTCATTTTCTTTTCCTTGTCCATTTCAACCGCAGGCAAAGGGTGTTTTGCTTCCACAATATTCAGCTCCTCAAGTAAGTTGTGAGCTTCGGCGAACTTGTGTACGATGAAAAGAACGTAACGGATATCTACTGAAATGGTACGCTGCAGTTCAGGCTCAAAAGCAATATCGCCGCTCATCGCTTCCCAGTTCCCGTCGAAAGCCACACCAATGAGGTGGCCTTTACCATTGAGTACCGGACTTCCGGAGTTCCCACCGGTAATGTCGTTGTTGCTGAGGAAGCACACACGCATGGTGCCATCTTCTGCTGCATAGCGGCCATAATCTTTATCCTCGTACAGTTCTTTCAGTTTTTCATGAACCACAAATTCCGGATCATTCGGATCTTCTTTGTCCATCACACCTTCAAGTGTGGTGTAGTGCTCGTAGTAAACCGCATCTCTTGGTTCGTAGCCTGCCACTTCACCGTAAGTGAGGCGCATCGTAAAGTTTGCATCAGGATAATAAGCCTTGTCGGGATTCATCGTGCGCAGGGCTTGCAGGAACAGACGCTTGTTTTTGCCCAGCTCCGACTGAATTGCAGAAGTCTCGGCACGCATTTGCATCATACTTCCCTGGAATCCGTTGATAAGTTCAGGAGCCATATCCTTTTCAAAATATTTAGCCTTTGGCTTTTCTAAGAACTCATTAAAGTTTTCTTCAGAGGCAAAAATGGAGGTTTCGAAAAGCTCGTCAACATAGGCTTCAAAATCCGTATCGTAGTCTGCAATGATGGTTTTGTAAACATCAGGTAAATCAGATAACGGTACATTATTATATAGTGTTTCTAAAATCGCCTGAAGAATATCCTTCTCTGTTTCCACATCGTAGTCTTCGAAATGAGCTTCTGCTTTTGCTTCGAATTTTTTAAGCTCTTCCTGGATTTCCTCATCCGATTTATCAGATTTTACGATGTTGCCAATGCCCTGGTTTTGCATTGCAAACTGAACCATCGACGATGCGTAACTTGAAAGCCCGAAGAACCACTGCTTCGACAAAGCTTTCTTTTCGGTGAGTTTCTGATAGGCTTCTTCATAGCCTTTCATCAGGTCGCCATATTTTTCTTTACGGTCCGAATCCTGATCGATCCACTGCATGAGCTTGTCTTCAATCATGCGTTTCTTGTCATAAACTTTCAGTTTTTTCAGTCCGCGCGATTCACCTTTTTTGTTCTTCCACACGTTAGAGATTCCGGCATATTTGTCGGCGTAGGCAATACGTACAGCATCCGAACGGTCCATGTTTTTCTTCATGGCATCAAGGATAGCGCGGCCAATCTCGTTTATCGCCGGATTGATTTCGTTAAGTGTGGCTTTGATACCATAGCTTGTGCGGTAGCGGTCGGTGCTGCCAGGGTAACCCCAAATCATGGCAAAGTCACCTTCTTCAACGCCTTCAAGCGAAAGCGGAAGCGCATATTCTGTTTCCAAAGGAACATTCTCTTCTGAGTAATCGGCAGGGTTTCCGTCTTTATCAGAGTAAACGCGGAACATAGAGAAGTCGCCGGTATGGCGTGGCCACATCCAGTTATCGGTGTCGCCACCAAATTTTCCGATAGAAGAAGGAGGAGCACCTACCAGGCGAACATCGCGGTAAACCTTATAAACGAAAAGGTAATACTCGTTGCCGTTGTAGAAACTTTTTACTGAAGCAACATATTTTCCGTCTTCTTCAGCCTCTTCGATAATCGGCTTCTTGGCTTCGGAGATGGCTTTAGCGCGTTCCTGCTCGTTCATCTCGTCGGTTACTTCGTTCAAAACTTTCTTCGTCACGTCATCCATCCTGACAAAGAAAGTAGCGGTCAGCCCTTCGTTTGAAAGCTCTTCTTCAAAGCTGCGCGCCCAGAAACCATCGGTCAGGTAATCATGCTCTACAGTAGAGTGATCCTGGATAGCGCCATAACCACAGTGGTGGTTCGTAAGCAGCAGGCCTTTGTGAGAAATCACCTCGGCTGTACAGAAGTTACCAAAGTTTACGATGGCATCTTTCAGGCTGGAATTGTTAATGCTGTATATCTCTTCGGGAGTGAGCTGAAGGCCCATCTCTTTCATCTCCTGGTAATTCATGTCCTCTACAAACATGGGGAGCCACATCCCCTCGTCGGGGACAAACTTCGCAAACGAACTGCTTGCGAAGATTAAGAATAAGAATCCAATGAATAATTTTCTCATAAATCTATCTTTTAAATGAATATAATGACGGTCAATAAAAAATGCCATTCCTCAACTTTTGAGACCTCATTAAAGAATGGCATTTCCAGACCCTAATTGTTTTCTTTTTTTATAATCCGATATTTTCAGGCCCCTGGTCGAAAATCACATCCACCGGAATGCCTGAAGTATTTAACCTATCCAAATCAGCCTGAAGCTCTGGTGTAATCATGCCTTTTTCTTTCACCCACTTACTGGCGGCTTCATAATTGCCGTCGCCCTGCATGTGGATTATCTTTTGCAGCAGGCTAACCATTGTTTCATGCATCTTGTCAAAATTGACAGTGTAAGTGCCGTCGTCGTTGCGCGTAAAGGCTCCTTTTTCCTGGAAATACTGGAAGCGCATCATATTGGCTTTTCCGTGGGCGCTGGCAGCACCAAAACGGCTGGAGCGGAAGATGCTGGCAAAAAACGTAACGTAATTGTCTTTGAGCTCTCCTTCAGTAAGTTCACCCTGTTCATAAAGCTTGGTTACGAGGAACAGTCCCATAATATCCGCTTTTCCTTCCTCAATAGTAGAATAAGTTTCTTTCAATGCTTCACGGGCGGTGCCTTTTCCGTTGATGGTTTGCTTAATTCCCATGGCATGGCCTACTTCGTGGAACATGGTGTTCTCGAAGAACGCTGTGAAAGTAACATACTCGCGCTGCTCAGGATCAATCAGCATTTCAGAAATCGGGATAAGAATCTTTTCAAACTTCGCACGCATTGAGTTTTTCAGCATCAGCTTGCGCGAACCGTATTTGATATGCACTTCTTCGGCGTTAGGAAGATTGATGGCGATGGTTTTGCTTCCGGCATCGCAATCCCCGGCGTAGTAAACCGCGTCATAGGCATTCATGTCCGACTTGGTTCCCGGCACCTCTTTTTTGTATTCTTCTTCAACGGGAAGAGCCTGCTGAAGGTCGGGAAGCATCTGTGAAAATTTGGCTAAACGCTTGCTCCAAACAGGGTCCTTTATCAGGATAAAAGATTCGAATGCCGCCTTGGTTCCGAAAAGCTGGTCTTCGTAGTTTTCGATAGGACCTACCACAAAATCAATATTAGCATCTTTCATCTCCATCCACGCAAAGTCACTCTCAAGATATTCTGAAGTGAGCAGCGCTTCGGCACGCAGGTTGAGATATTTTTTCAGCTCAGGATTTTTGATGATGCCGGCAGCTTCTTTCAACAGGTCGGAAGCTTTTTTCAGCTCAGTAGCGTAGGCTTCATGATACCACACACTCTTGAGTTTGCCAGCTTCATCGCGGCGGATGAGGGTGTAAAGGCTGTTTTTATCAGGATTCTCCCAGTTCTCAAACTCTTCCCTGGTCATATCGGTAGGGTAGAAGTTGGCGCCCGCCGGTTTGGGTCCAATTTCCTGAAAGAAAGGCTTGTTGTTGTTCAGCCGGTCCCAGGGGCCGTAATTGATCTTAGCGAATTTCTTCGCTTCGGCATCCTTTATCTGGCTCATGAATGGCTCTTTTCCGCCAATGGTTTGTTCCCAGAAAAGTGATCTCATAATATCGGCAGCTTCGAAAAGCAGCGGCAAAGCTTTCTTTTCTTCAGCCGTAAGGTGATCGATGTTCGAGGTGAGCTTAAACTCTGCAAAGATATCCAGGCGTTTGCTCACATCCTCGGTGGGTGTCAGCTCTGTTCCCTCAGGGATGAGGCCTGTGCGCTCTTCTTCCATTTGTTCGGCAGTTTTATTTTCACTGCATGATGCAAAAATGGCCACAGCCATTAAAGCGGTAAAAATCTTAAATAGGCTTTTGTAAATCGTTTTCATCTGTTTTTTTTATTCGGTGGCAGCTTTAAGGAGAGCGTCTTGGCATCTGACACTGACCTTCTTTACTGCCTGTTTTGTTTATTGATTTTATCGTGACGAAAATATAAAATTTCTTTCGTTTAATGCCTATCTCAAACGTTTGCATGCACATATTTCCGCTACTCATCGCGCAAAGCGTCAATGGGTTTTATTCTTACCGCTTTCCTTGCCGGGATGATTCCTGCAAAAACCCCTGACACCACCAAAATTCCGAGTGCCAGCATCGCGATACTAAAATCAATTTCCGGGTTTCTAAATGCGTTGCTGTCGCCACCCTGCATCGTCAGGCCATAGTTGACCGCTTCTATAACAGCCACCCCAATCACCAGCCCGGTATATCCGGCCAGAATAGTCAAGACAACCGATTCGGTGATAATCTGCTTCATCACCTTGAAGGGTGTGGCTCCGATAGCGCGCTGCACGCCAATTTCCTGTGTGCGCTCTTTTACAATCACCAGCATGATGTTGCTGATACCAATTACGCCGGCCATCAGGGTGCCTGTGCCCACAATCCAGATGAGCAGGTCGATACCGGTAAACAAGCC
>JAASSU010000246.1 GCA_021767705.1 Bacteroidota bacterium
CATCGGAAATACAGCCCCCGAGGCCGGACTTACCACAATCACCAATGCTGATCTCTACGATTATCAGCCCGGCGATGTTGTCCAGTATAAAATCATAGAGCATGCAGCTGGTGGACCTCCCTCTGATAACTTTATCCGTTACGATAAATACACATACCTCACCCGTGAGGAATCCTCCGACAACCTCATTTATACGGCAGAAAAAACAAGTTTTCACGCAGATTCAGCCACAGCCAGCATTGACACTGTCGAGTTGACCTATCAGAAAAATATTGTGATCGACAGTATTCCGTTTGGCAGACCTGAAAAGACTGAGTTTTCCTTGATGAAAAATAAAAGGCTTTTCCAGGAAGATTATTGCGGCCAATTGCTTTGGACTTACGAAACAGACAGAAGCTACTTAGGCTATTGTGCTGCAGACGACTGCTGGGGACCGCAAGATATTTTCGGACTGCCAATCACTGATAGGAAAGAGTATGTTTTCGGACTGGGATTGTACTCGTCTCACATCCAATACGAGAATAGTTTTCAGGGAAAATCTGTCATCTATTTTGATAAAGGCGAATACAGTTGCGGTGAGGAATTGTTTGTGGGAATTGAAGAAGTTACCCTTTTTGAGGACTATTTTGAAGTTTATCCGAATCCCGTATCCAGCCAGTTAACGGTCAGCAACCTGAAGAACATCGAAGGATGGCTCAGCATTTACGATACACAAGGGCGTTCGGTACGTATTCAGAAGATGAACCGAGGCCGCAATGTGATTCAAACAGAGTTTCTCAAAAAAGGACTGTATATCATCAAAATTGAAAGTCCTGAGAACACCTTCCAAAGCAAGTTTGTTAAGCAGTAAAACCAGTTTTTATGCTTATACAAATGCTTCTTCTGGTCCTTGGATTTGTTCTTCTAATCAAAGGCGCCGGATGGTTGGTGGATGGGGCTTCGGCACTGGCTAAAAAATACCATGTCTCTGATTTGGCTATTGGTTTAACAATTGTAGCTTTCGGAACATCAGCTCCTGAAATGGTCGTAAACACAATCGCTGCCAGCCAGGGCTATTTCAATATTGTCTTTGGAAATGTTGTTGGCAGTAATAATTTCAACCTGTTTATAATACTCGGGATTTCAGGTATTATAACTCCTTTGGTGGTGCAGTCATCCACGGTATGGAAGGAAATCCCGTTTTCGTTACTTGCAGTAATTGTGGTGTTTGCATTAGTTTCTTTTTTCCCGGATGCGAACAAACAAATACTTACTTCTCTTGAAGGCGGCGTATTACTTGTTCTCTTTGCCGGATTCCTTTACTATGTTTACAAACAGCTAAAAACAGATCCCGGCACGGGAGGCAGTGTTGCTCAGCAGCTCACAAACACCCGTTTGTGGGTTTACATAACACTGGGCTTGTCCGGACTTATAGGTGGCGGACAACTGGTGGTTGAAAACGCCGTAAAAATAGCCACGTCATTGGGCATGAGTGAAAAACTGGTGGGGCTGACTATTGTAGCGGCAGGCACCTCTCTGCCCGAGCTCGTGACTTCTATTGTGGCTGCGATAAAGAAAAATGTCGATATTGCGGTAGGGAATATTATTGGCTCCAATATCTTCAACCTGTTACTTGTTTTAGGATTAAGTGCCATGGTTAATCCTCTGGAATACACAAAGACATTCAATATGGACATATTACTTCTTGCAGGAGGCACACTGTTTCTTTTTATCGCGATGTTCACGGGTCAGCGAAAAAAGCTCGACCGATGGGAAGCGCTTATTCTGTTATTGACATACCTCTCATATACCACATACCTTATCGTTTAGCCAAACAAAAGGAAAGAATACCTGTTACTGCCTAAAATTTACAGAAAATGATTCCTGACAACGAACAAGTTGTTCTTCACAAGAAAAAAGTAATTTCCAATCGCAAAATTGCACCCGGGGTGTTTTACCTGACCTTTGAAAAAACCGGATCGTTCAAGGCCGGGCAAACCGTTGCTGTCGGTGTGGTGCCGGGCATTGAGCCTCGGCTCTACAGCATCGCCAGCGGAGAAAAGGAGCGAGAGATGAGCATCCTCTTCATCGTGGTGCCGGGTGGTTTTCTGACACCACGTATGGCTGAACTTGTTAAAGGCGACACGGTTTTTGTATCAGGTGCTTTTGGCACTTTCTACGGAACTAAAGAACCGGCCTACTGGATAGCTTCAGGTACGGGCATTGCCCCCTATCACAGCATGTATCTGAGCGGCCTGACCCAAAATAAAATCCTCATTCATGGCGGACGAAAACTGGATTCCTTTTACTTCAACAATCAATTTCAGCCTTTCTTTAAAGAGCATTACATCCGCTGTTGCTCGCAGGAGTCGGGCGATGGCGTGTATGAAGGCCGATTGACCCACTACCTGCGTGAGCAGCAACACCTCCCTCCCGATTATAAGTATTACCTTTGCGGCAGTTCTGAAATGGTGGTCGAAGCCCGCGACATCCTGATAGAGAAGGGAATCGCATTTGACAATATCTTTGCAGAGATATATTTTTAGGCACAAGCATCATTTCGGATAAGCACAGAAGAGGAAGCATTATGGATAAGGAGAAAGATATTTTAGTAGGGAAAACATTATCAGATTTTCAGGAGCTGGCCAGAGAGCGTGGATGGCCGAAATTTACGGCACGTCAGCTCACCGAATGGATCTATCAGAAAAATGTGTCCAGCTTTGAAGAGATGACCAATATCTCAAAAAAGATCCGGCAGGAGCTGGAGCAGGATTTTGAAGTCGGCCTCACGCCGCACATCAAAGTCAGCACCTCCACCGATGGCACTAAAAAGTACCTCTATCCGTATGGCCCTCTGAAATTCATCGAAACGGCTTACATCCCCGAAGAAAGCAGAAATACGCTTTGCGTTTCCTCGCAGATAGGCTGCAAGATGGGCTGCCTGTTTTGCATGACCGGAAAGCAGGGTTTTCAGGGCAACCTCACCGCCGGCCAGATTGTGAACCAGGTGCTGAGCCTGCCCGAGCGCGAGACGCTCTCCAACATCGTGTATATGGGCATGGGCGAGCCTTTCGACAACCTGAAAGCGGTGATGAAAAGTGTGGAAATATTCACCGCCGACTGGGGCCTCGGCATGAGCCCGAAACGAATCACTGTCTCCACTATCGGGATTATCCCGGCGATGAAAGAGTTTATCGAAAATTCGAATGCCCACCTCGCCATCAGTCTGCACTCTCCTTTTGAGGATGAACGCCGCAAGCTGATGCCCATCGAAAGTGTCTACTCACTGCCACAACTTATCGACACACTGCATGAATATGATTTCGGACGACAACGGCGCGTTTCTTTCGAGTACATTATGTTTAAAGATGTAAACGACCAGAAAAAGCATGTAAACCAGATTACAAAGCTGCTGCATGGCCTGAGGGCGCGTGTAAACCTGATCCGTTTCCACCCTATTCCCGGCACCCCTCTCGAAGGAACCGATGACGCCACCATCGAATGGTTCAGGGATGAGCTGAACAGGAAAGGAATAAAAACCACCATCAGGGCTTCGCGCGGACAAGACATCGAAGCGGCCTGCGGACTCCTTTCCACAAAGGAAATGGTGAAAATGCAGGAGCCTGATTTCTAATCAGAAAAAATGTAAGACAGCTTTTCGAGAAGGATTTTATGGGAGATGGGGCGTGTAAGCACCTCATCCACATTGGCAGGTGTGAAATTTCTTGCCGACGCTGAGCTTATCATGATAATGGGAATTGTGTAGTTCATCGCTTTGATCTGTGATATTTTATCCAGCGTTTCAGAACGGTCGCTGGTGTTGTTGATTAAAACAGCATCCGGTTCATTTGATTTGCCTAAATACCTGAGCGCATCAGCAGTATCCTCCTCCCAGATTATCTGTATTCTCGTCTTTTTAAGAATCGCCTTTATAAAATCAACGTTCGATTTATGCTCGTCAATAATCAGAAGCTTTCGATTCATCCAGGAAGACTTACTGCCTCCTGCACCGGAAAACTCCTGCGATTCAAATGATTCATCTTTTTTCCGGTAAGGAAAATAAATCTCCACCGTTGTTCCCTCACCGTGCTCAGAAACCACCTGAAGGTGTCCGCCCAGCATATCAGTCAGGTATTTAGCCAGCGTAAGGCCCGCCCCTACTCCTTCGTAGAGCCTCTTTCCACTGACATCCAGCTTTCTGAAAAAGTCAAAGATATGCGACAGTTGCTCTTTTCTTATTCCTATGCCGGTGTCTTTAACGTAAATCGAATATCCGGCACTCTTTGCACTAACAGCAAGAGTAACTTCTCCCTGGTCGGTAAACTTAAAGGCATTATCCAGCAGGTGACTGAGCAGGTCTTCAAGTTTTTCGGGATCGGTCAGCACTTTTTTGCCTTCAAAAGAGGGGGGCACTATAACATTGAATGTCAGCCGTGTGCGAGCTTTGTAGGCAAACTTGGATTTTAACCCGGTAAACAGCTCTTCCAGGTCAACATCCGAGAGCGATGGTTGGACATCTTCGGTTGCCAGCCTCGAAAGCTCAAGGATATCGCTCAGCAGCTTCATCAGGCGTTCGCTGTCCTCCCTCACAATGGTGGCGTACTCTTTTTCTTCCGGATCGGTTGCGGATTCTGCCAGCAAGTCGCTGTACCCGGTAATTCGGTTCATGGGCGTCCGTATCTCATGCGAGATATTCCTGAGAAACTCAGACTTCAGACGATCAGACTCCTGCGCCCTGAACTTTGCCTTCTCGGCCTCCTCGGTTTTCTTTATCCGCTCCTCAATTTCAAGCTCCAGCTCATGTGTTTGTTCCTTCACCCTGCGCTCCAGTTCACGATTGAAAGACTCGAGGGTATTGTTCAGCTCACGCTGGCGACGGTAGCGGCGCA
>JAASSU010000247.1 GCA_021767705.1 Bacteroidota bacterium
TATCAGTTTTACTGAAAAAGTGTCGGCATCGTTGTCTTATGCTGATAAACCGGAGCCCGACAAAGTAAGAAATGTGGTTTCGGACATGCTCAGCAGCAACAGCTTTTACGAAATTATGAACAACTCCCTGACCAAATCGGCTTATGCCGTAGGTTCAGAAAGCTTTGATGCCTCTATGGATGTTCAAATCTTAAACCCCCTGAGCTCCGAGCTGAATGTTATGAGGCAGTCGCTAATGTTTGGAGCACTGGAGTCGGTGATTTACAACATCAACCGTCAAAGTACAGATCTTAGGTTTTATGAATTCGGAAAGGTTTATTCTAAAAACCCTGGGCAAAAGGTTGAAAACGACGAGCTGGAAAGATATCACGAGGAGCAGCGCCTGGCTTTGACCATGACAGGGAATGCAAATCCTGAGAGCTGGAAAGCCCCTGCAGTGCCGACTGATTTTTTTGAGCTGAAGAAAATGACCTTGAGGATTTTTGAGCGCCTGGGCTTTGATCTGGATATCCTTGAGGAAATTTATGTTTCTGATGAAATGTTCAAAGAGGGACTTATCATCAGGCAAAACAAAACCGAACTGGCCAGGATGGGAACAGTAGGGAAAAAATGGTTGAAGAAGTTCGATATCAAGCAAGAGGTCTGTTTCGCAGATATCAGGTGGGATATTGTGTTGGATGAAGTTAAAAAGCAAAGGATTGTTTTCAGGCCTGCCTCAAAATATCCTGAGGTAAGAAGGGACTTGGCACTTTTGATAAACAAAAATGTAACGTTCAGCGAAATTGAAGCCGTGGCCAGGCAATACGGTGGAAAGCACCTGAAATCGGTAAACCTGTTTGACGTTTACGAAGGTGAAAAGATTGAAGAAGGAAAGAAATCTTACGCTGTAAGCTTCATCTTGCAAAATCCTGAAAAGACTTTGAAAGACAAAGAGATTGACAAGATGATGCAAAAGCTGATCAAAGGGTTTGAAAAGCAGGTGAATGCCGAAATACGTCAGTAGTAAACAATTAAAAGGATTAATAATTGTTTATCTTTACATAACGAAGAAAAGCAAGGAAAATAGATATGGATTTACAGGCAATAAAGCAAAGGTTCGGAATCATCGGAAACTCAGCAGAGCTTGAGCGCGCCATCGATACGGCGCGGCAGGTGGCGCCGACAGATATTACGGTGCTGATTACCGGAGAAAGTGGTGTGGGCAAAGAGGTTTTTCCCCAAATTATCCACCACCTGAGTTCGCGAAAGCACGGGCCATACATTGCGGTAAACTGTGGCGCTATTCCTGAAGGCACCATCGATTCTGAGCTTTTCGGGCATGAAAAGGGATCGTTTACAGGAGCCACTGAATCCCGCAAAGGATATTTTGAAGTGGTGAATGGAGGAACGATTTTTCTTGATGAGGTGGCAGAGCTTCCATTGTCGACGCAGGTAAGGCTGTTGAGGGTGCTCGAGTCAGGGGAGTTTATGCGTGTGGGGTCATCAAAAATGGTGAAAACCGATGTGAGGGTGGTGGCCGCAACCAACGTAAACATGCTGGAAGCTATCCAGGAAGGGAAATTCCGGCAGGACTTGTTTTACAGGCTGAGCACCGTGCCAATCTATGTGCCGCCACTTAAAGATCGGGGCGATGATATTTACTTGCTTTTCAGGAAGTTTGCTGCGGATTTTGCCGAAAAATACCGCATGCCGCCGCTGCGCCTCAGCGAGGATGCCAAAGACATGCTGATGAAATACCGCTGGCCAGGAAATGTAAGACAGCTAAAGAACATCACCGAGCAAATATCCATTATTGAAAAAGGGCGTGAGATTGACTCGGATGTCCTCAGAAGGTATTTGCCGGAAGAGTCGATGAGCCAGTTGCCGGTTCTGTATAATAAAAAGCAGGAGCAGGAATCATTTTCGGATCGGGATTTGCTGTATAAAGTGCTCTTCGACATGAAAAAAGACATCAGCGACCTGAAGAAGGTGGTGGTCGAAATCATGCGCGAAGGCGACGGTGTCCCGTCCAACCTTGGAAAAAATAATTCGAGGCTGATCAGGGAATATTACGAAAATGCCGATGAATACAATGACTTGTCGCATGAAGAGGAGAAATCCTTTGAATCAAATAATATCTCATTGATGGAGCAGCCCACAGAGGAGCAGCATCCGATACATGATTCGGAAGTGGTGGAAGAGTCGCTTTCTTTGCAGAAAAAGGAAATTGATTTCATCAAAAAAGCATTGGAAAAACACCAGGGCAAGCGCAAAGATGCAGCTAAAGACCTGGGGATTTCTGAGAGAACACTTTACAGGAAAATTAAGGAATACAATATTACATAGTTTAAATCGCGATGCCGGGATATTTTTCCGGACAGGGTTTAATTGAGAAAAATAAGCACATGAAATTCAGACAACTTCTTTGGGTAATCCCGATACTGATGATTCAGGGTTGCGGCGTGTACTCGTTTACCGGAGCTTCCATTTCTCCGGAAGTGAAATCGGTAGAGGTGCAGTATTTCCCCAATGAGGCGGATCTCGTTCAGCCCACCCTTTCTCAGGTCTTTACGGATGCGCTCAAAGACAAGTTCATTTCGCAAACCAACCTTGATGTGCTGAACCAGGGTGGCGATTTGGTTTTTGAAGGGGCGATAAAAAGATACACCACCGAGCCTGTCGCTATCCAGGGAAACCAGCAGGCGGCCCTGAACCGTTTGACGATTACCGTTGAAGTGAAGTTTACAAACAAGATAAATCCTGAAAAGAGCTTCGAAACCTCTTTTACACAATACAGCGAATATGGCAGTAATGCCACACTTTCAACCGTGGAACAAGGGTTGATACAGGAAATCACCACCGCATTGGTGGAAGATGTCTTCAATAAAGCCGTAGTAAATTGGTAAGTTATGATTAACAAAGTGCAATTTGAGAAATATGTGTCTGATTCCGGCCTGCTGAACCTGGCTACCATTCCTGAACTGGAAAAGCTCTTGGAAGCCTTTCCGTATTGTCAGACCACTCAGTTGCTCTATGTTAAGAACCTGCACAAAGAGCACAACATTCATTTTAATCAGCAACTGCGTGTTGCAGCGGCATATGCCGGCGACAGGGGGGTGTTGAGGAAATTGCTTGAAGAAAGTCGCGAACAGGAAGTTTACGAGCCATCTGCAACCGGACATGCAGATCTTTCTTCGCCACCGGCACCTGAAAAGGAAAGGCATGAAACGGATAAAGATGAACCTGTAAAAGAAAGCACTACCAAACATAAAGAGCCACTGGGAGATATTTTCGAAACCGATCAACCTGAAACCCCAAAGAAAGAACAGGATACCCCTTTTTCTGAACCGGAGAAGACACTAAATGAAGAAGAGGAAAAGGATGAAAAATACCTGGAAGTAGGTTATCCTTATGCCAGTGAGGTGGATGCTGAAGAGGAGACGGCAAATACACCTTCGGAACGCAGAAGGAAAGAACTGGAGCACCTGAAAAAACAACTCCGGGAGCTGCGGATGGAGCGCGAAAAGATTGAGGAGGTTATCAGGGAAGAGAAAAACAGGAAAGCAAAAAACAAAGCAAGCAAGGCAGAAAAGCAAACGGAAGCCAAAAAAGAAGTAAACCAGGATGAAGAAGAAAAAGCTCCTGGGGAAAAGGTGGAAAGGGAGCCGGAAAAAGATTCAGTAAGAGAAAAGAAAGAATCCGCGGAAGCAAAAACTTCAAAAGCCACTGATAAGCCGGAGAAGAAGAAAGCACCAAAAAAATCGAAGAAGGAGCTTATAGATAAGTTCATCAAAGAGGAGCCCACCATAAAAAGAGGAGTCTCTTCGTTCTACGATCCTACCGAAGCAGCCAGGAAAAGTATCATGCAATCGGACGATATTGCTACAGAAACTTTGGCCCGGTTATACCTTAAACAAGGTAAAGTACTGCAAGCCATTAAAATTTATGAGAAGCTTTCCTTGAAATTTCCCGAAAAAAGTGATTACTTTGCAGGCCAAATTGAAGAAATCAAAAAAACTAATAAATAACATTTGAAATGGGAGCTTATATTTTTGTGTCAGCATTAATTCTAATTGTTTGTGTTTTGCTGGCTTTAGTGGTGTTGGTTCAGAGTTCAAAAGGTGGTGGATTGTCATCAACTTTTGCCGGACAGAACCAGTATATGGGTGTTCGTAAGACCGCCGATTTCCTTGAGAAAGCCACATGGACCTTAGCCATTGTGCTGCTTGTGCTCAGTCTGTCTACTATTTTTGTCATCCCACGTAACACCAATACGCAGGCTCAGCAACAAAGCGAGCTCGAAAAGATGATGCAAAATACACAGCCAGCAGAATACCAGGCACCACCTGCATCAGAGCAGATTCCTAAAACGGAATAAGAAAGAGATTTTTTAGCCTGTAATGTCAGAATGTCACATGCATTCTGACATTTTTTTTGCTCCATACCCGCCCTTCTGGTCGCAGTGGCAGTTGCAGAGGCAGTCGAAGATCAGTCCAGGATGCGGTGTAAGCAGCATAAATAACACATTATCAGCAAATCAAATTTTTTCGGTGGTAGATCGCCCGAGATTTTCACACCCTTTGGCACAAAATGTGTCAGGGGATGCTGTGAAAAATAGAATTCAATAAATAAAAATTCAAATAAAATTAAATCCTAAACATTATGGCTAAGGAAATTAAATTTGACATAGAAGCACGCAACATGCTCAAAGAGGGTGTTGACAAGCTTGCCGATGCTGTTAAAGTGACATTGGGCCCTAAAGGTCGCAACGTAGTACTGAGTAAATCTTTCGGAGCACCACAGGTAACCAAGGACGGAGTTACTGTAGCAAAAGAAATTGAACTCGA
>JAASSU010000248.1 GCA_021767705.1 Bacteroidota bacterium
ACCTATTATTATGATTCAATTGTCAAGGCGCGTAAAAGATTTTACCTTGACTCAATGTCGAATGAAACGGTTTACAACATCCTGATTCGTGAATACACATATCAGGAGTGTAAGGAAAGAGAAATCAACCTGGGTCTTGACCTTAAAGGTGGGATGAACGTCATGTTGGAGTTGTCGGTCGAAGACATTGTTGTGGCACTGGCCAACAATAGCAAGAATGAAACTTTCAGGCAGGCCATTCAAATGGCTGAAGACCGTATGGAAGACAGTCAGGATGATTTTGTAACGCTTTTCCGTAAGTCATTCGAAGAAATTGACCCCAATGCTAAGTTAGCTGCTATTTTCAGCACTGTGGAGCTAAAAGACAGAATCTCTTACAATTCGACCAACCAGGAAGTCATTGATGTTATCAGGACTGAGGTGGACGCTGCTTTCGACCGTACGCTCAATATCCTGAGAACACGTATCGACCGTTACGGTGTTGCGCAGCCCAATATCCAACCCATCGCTTCTTCCGGAAGAATCATGGTTGAATTACCAGGTGTTAAAGAGCCTGAGCGTGTACGTAAACTTTTACAGGGAACAGCCCAACTGTCTTTCTGGGAAACGTACAAGTTCAACGAAATCTCTCAGTTTTTCAATGAAGCCAACCAAAAGCTTGCCGAAACCCTGCCTTCCGCCGTTAAAGAAGAGGCGGCAGAAAGAGCGCAGGCCACCGATAACGCCGATGAAAAAGCAGAAGATAATCAATCAAAGATAGAAAAACCTGATGACCAAAAAGCGGCAAAAAACGATACGGTTGCGGCAGAAGAAGAACTGCTTGAACAGCTTGAAGAAAGCGACACCACTTCTACGCAAGATGATGCCAACTTTGAGCAGTATGCTAAAAATAATCCGTTATATGCTTATTTGCAACCTGCATTCTTCCAGGCCGAAAACGGAAGTTACTATCCTTCGCAGAGTGCCACTGTAGGTTATGCCAAAATACAGGACACTGCCCGTATTAATAATATGCTTAGCAGGGTTGAAAACATTTTCCCAAGAAACCTTGAGCTGGCATGGATGGTAAAACCACGCGAAGACAACAGCAATGTCCTTGAATTGCTGGCGCTGAAAAAGACCACACGCGATGGATCTGCACCGCTGACAGGAGAAGTGATTACCGATGCCCGTCAGGATTACGATCCAAACGGGAATGTTGAGATCACCATGAACATGAACAACGAAGGCGCCAGAATCTGGAAGCGTTTAACAGGGGATAACATCGGCAGACAGATTGCCATTGTTCTTGATGGGTATGTGTATTCAGCACCAAACGTAAACGATGAAATTCCGAGTGGCCGCTCTTCGATTTCCGGTAACTTTACGCTGGAAGAAGCGAAAGACCTCGCAAACATTCTTGAGGCCGGTAAACTGCCCGCACCTGCGCGTATTGTTCAGGAAGAAGTAGTGGGTCCTTCTCTTGGTCGCGAAGCCATCACCTCTGGACTCAACTCATTCATCATTGCGTTCATCATCGTACTCATTTTTATGGTGTTCTATTACGCCAGAGCTGGTTGGGTTTCGAACCTTGCACTGATTACGAACATCTTCTTTATCATGGGTGTGCTGGCATCGCTCGGAGCCGTTCTTACCCTGCCTGGTATCGCCGGTATCGTGCTTACCATTGGTATGGCAGTGGATGCCAACGTAATTATTTACGAACGTATCAAAGAGGAAATCAGGGCAGGAAAGGGAATGCACCTGGCTATTCAGGATGGTTACAGAAACGCTTACTCGGCTATTATCGATGGTAACATCACGACATTGCTTACCGGTATCGTACTTTACACATTCGGTTCAGGCCCTGTACAGGGTTTTGCAACCACATTGATTATCGGTATCTTGTCATCGCTGTTTACAGCAATCCTGATTTCAAGACTGATATTCTCATGGGCACTCGATAAAAACAAAAAGCTTTCTTTCGGTACAAACCTCACGTTGAATGCCTTCTCTAAAATCAACGTTGACTTTATCGGCAAGAGAAAGATCTTTTACGTTGTTTCGGGTATTGTTATTCTGATCGGTGCTGCATCGCTGCTTACTAAAGGCCTTAATAAAGGTGTGGATTTTGCCGGTGGCCGCACGTATGTAGTACGTTTTGACCAGGACGTAAACACTGTCAATTTGCGTAATGCGTTGGCTCCCGAATTTGGAGATGAAGCTCCTGAAGTAAAAACTTTCGGCCCTGACAACCAGGTGAAAGTGACTACTAAGTATCTTATCAACGACAAGAGTAAAGCATCGGATTCCATCGTGGAAGCCAGGCTGTATCTTGGACTGAAAGATGTTTTCAAAGAAGAAATTTCGCGAGAAGAATTCCTTTCAGATACAGAAGACAAGCTCATAGGTAAGCTCAGTTCTCAGAAGGTAGGGCCAACCATTGCCGACGACCTTCTGCATAAAGCTTATCTTGCATTGGCCATAGCATTAGGCATCATCTTTATCTATATCGCGGCTCGATTCCGCAAATGGCAATATGGTGTGGGTGGTATTATCACCCTGGCGCACGACTCGTTAATTGCACTTTCGATGTACTCGATTTTCTACGGAGTACTACCGTTCAGTCTTGAAATTGACCAGTCGACAATTGCCGCCATCCTGACGATTATCGGTTACTCAATTAACGATACGGTGATTATCTTTGACCGTATTCGTGAGTACAACTTCCTGTATCCGAAACGCCACCTGAAAGAAAATACCAATAAGGCGGTAAACAGCACACTGGGTCGTACATTTATGACCTCAGGAACAACCTTGCTTGTGCTGCTTGCAATTTTCTTCTTCGGTGGTGAAATTATCCGCGGATTTATGTTTGCACTGATTGTTGGTGTAATGGTCGGTACTTATTCGTCCATCTTTATCTCAACACCGGTTGCTTACGAGTTATCTCATAAAGAAGGAAAAAAGCCTGTAGCCAAAAAGTCAGGAAAAAAATCGAAATAATCAGATTCGAAAATATTCTGAAAAACATGTGGAAAAAGTCCTGAATTAGTTCAGGGCTTTTTTTTATACTTTTGCAGGATGTCAGGAAATACAATACTATGCTAGCTTCAACGCTTTTGTTTTTCGATATCAGCACAGGTGAAGTTTTTATCATTCTGATGGTGCTTTTTTTGGTTTTCGGCCCTCAAAGGATGCCTGAAATTGCCCGTAAAATAGGAAAAGCCATCAATCAAATGAAGCAAGCCACCAGTGAAATAACAAGGGAGTTTAATGAGGAAACGGGTGAAATAAAAAAAACTTTCGAAGAAGAGGCCAAAGGCATCAGAAAATCCTATGAGGACACGAAAAAAGACATCCAAAAAGAGAATAAAAACCTTGAAAATGAGTTAAGCATTAAGACAGATATCAAAAGCAGAAAAGCTCAGAGACCTTACAAAGAAGATTCTGAAACAGATAAAGGGGATCAAAAAGAAGAGAAGACAAACAATGAGTAGAATCATCCGGATTACATCATTCTTATTTATATTTTCATTCCTAAGTAGTACCGCAATTTTTGCCCAGGAAGAAAAGAACCGTCATTTGGTTGCTGCAGATGCCGCATACGATAATCAGCAGTATCAAATTGCTATCGAAAAATACAAAAAAGGGTATTCAAAAATAAAAGGCCGGAAATTCGACCTGAAAGGCGAAATCTCATTCCGGCTTGGCGAATGCTATCGTAAGAATGGTGATTTCAGACGCTCAAGAGTATACTACTACCGGGCTATCCGGTTCGACTATGCCACCATCAACCCCGATGTCTATCTCTATTATGCCCAAATGCTTCAAATGAACGAGGATTATGAGGAAGCGATTGAAGCCTTTAACAAATATCTCGAATACAAGCCCGAGTCGAAAATTGCTCAAAAAGGAATTGAATCGTGCAAGCGCGGAGAGGAGTGGCAGGAAAACCCTACCGGATTTACCGTTGAAAACTTATACAGAATTAACTCCTCGAATGATGATTTTGCTCCGGCTTATGCCGATAAATTCTACAGCTCCATTATTTTCACCTCTAACCGCAAAGAAGAGGACGCCGAACAGAAAGTGGATCCGTGGACCGGTAAACCTTTTTCAGATCTCTATTATGTGAAAAAAGACCGCCAGGGGAAATGGGGTGATGTGGTCAATATCGACAAAAAAGAAACGGTTAATACCGAAGCCAATGAAGGAGCGCCTGTTCTAAATTCATCGTTTGATGCGATGTATTTTACACGATGCGAAAAACGAAAAGAAAGAAAAGCAGGATGTAAGATCTACAAGTCCACACGCTCGGGCATGAACTGGGGCAAACCTCAAGAAATACAGCTTGGCAACGACTCCTCTGATGTCTTTGGTCATCCGGCCATTAACAGCGATGAAACACTGCTGATTTTCTCTACCGATAAGCCGGGAGGCGTTGGTCGCAAAGACTTATACTACTCTGAATTTATCGACGGTAAATGGCAACGTCCCTTAAATCTCGGAAAAGTAATCAATACCGAGGGTGATGAACTTTTCCCGTTTCTCAGAAACGATTCGGTTTTGTATTTCTCATCTAACGGACACCTCGGAATGGGAGGTCTGGATATTTTCCGCTCAACAAAAAAGGATGGCAAATGGCAGAAGCCGGTCAATATGAAATACCCAATGAATAGCGTAGCACATGATTTCGGGATCACTATGCAACCTGAAAGGGATGAAGGGTACATGACCTCCAACCGCAGGGGTACCCGTGGCGATGACATTTTCTACTTTATAAATCCTCCTATTGAATACACCCTTAGCGGGAATGTTATAGATGCGCAGTCGTTGCAGCC
>JAASSU010000044.1 GCA_021767705.1 Bacteroidota bacterium
GGCAAAGGGAGCATGAGCCGCCAGGATGTCCAGATGGAGCTGGATACAGGCAGTGAAGCTGCTGAGAGGCTTGAAGCTCTGAAAAATGAAAGCGGGGAGAAATCAAAAAGGATAGCTGAATTAGAAGAGGAGTTGCGCTTGCTGAAGGAAACCCGGAAAGGCCAAAACCAGCAAATAGCCGATAATAAATCTGCTAAAGAAGAAGATGCAGTCATCTATGGGCCACAGCGAAAAAGTATAGATTACATTGTAACCTTTTTTAGCGACAAGACATTTAGGGAATATAAACCGGAAAAATAAAAGGTTGCAACACACCTGAACGATGTGCTGCAACCTTTCTGCATGTTATTTTTCAATCCTGTTAGAACCTTTCTGCGTGACTAAAAAAGAAATTAGCCTCTTTTTCCGCATTTTCATCACTGTCAGAGCCATGAACAGCGTTCATCTGGATATTGGTGCCACACATCGCCCTGATAGTCTTGTCGGCGGCTTCTTCGGGATTCGTGGGGCCAATCAGTTTTCTGTATTCCTCTACTGCATTTTCCTTTTCAAGAATTGCTGCTATGATAGGCCCAGAAGTCATAAACTCTACTAAATCAGGAAAAAACGGCCGGTCTTTATGCACCGCATAAAATGCTTCGGCCTGTGGCCTGGTGAGTCGCATCATGCGCATGGCCTGTATGCGGAAACCATTCGCGTTAATCGCATTGAGAATTTTTCCGGCGCAATTGTCGCTGAGCGCCTTGGGCTTGATGATAGTGAGTGTTTTATTGTTCATATGCTTTAACTTTATTGTAAATTCAGCTTTTGTCAGACAAAAAAGCAACAGGATAGCAAGAAAATTGTTTCATCCAAATAAAATTATGACTTCACAAAAAACCCAAGGAACCCTTAAAAAACTGGTTATAAACTAATAGCACATTAAAAACGATGACTGGCCAAAAATTAATAGCTTTGCGTTAAAAAGACTGTGGAAAAAGAAAAGATAGAACAGCTCCGGCAATTACTGGAAAATAAATCCAAAATCGTTATAACATCACATACCAGGCCCGATGGCGATGCTGTGGGCTCGGCCCTCGGTTTACATATGTACATTTCTAAACTCGGAATTCAATCAGATGTAGTTTTACCTGATAAATTCCCCGATTTTTTAAGTTGGATTAACGAATCTGATAACATTTGTATACACCAGGATAACCGGGAAAAAGCAGAAAGACTAATCAATCAGGCTGATCTCATCTTCTGTGTGGACTATAACCAGCTAAAACGTGCCAGCGGCTTAGAGAAACCCCTAGAGGAATCTGATGCGGTGAAGGTTATGATTGACCACCACCCCGAACCGGAGGCGGCTTCCTTTAATTTGATGTTTTCTTACCCAAAGATGTCATCCACAGCAGAAATTATATTTCACATTATTAAACACCTGAACGGGGAAGGTGACATGTGTAAACACATAGCTTCTGCACTGTATGTCGGGATAATGACAGATACGGGTTCTTTCAAGCACTCGAGCACTGGCCGATCTACTTTTGAGGTGGCTGCTGCGCTGGTGGATAAGGGAATTGATATCCAGGAAATTGGTCACCGTGTGTATGATACTTACTCCGAATACCGCCTGCGCCTGCTTGGCTTTAGCCTGAGTGAACGCCTGGTGGTTCTTCCTGAATATTCTACTGCTTATATTTACCTGAGCCATGACGATATGCAACGTTTTAATTACCAGGATGGCGATACGGAGGGTTTGGTGAATTACGGGCTTTCGATACAAGGCATTAACTTTGCTGCACTGATAACGGAGAAAGAAGGTGAAATCAGGCTTTCCTTGCGCTCTAAGGTGGCTTTTTCGGTGAACCATTTTGCCAGGGAGCATTTTGATGGCGGGGGGCATGAGCGTGCCGCAGGGGGAAGCTCTGAATTATCGTTGCAGGATACTATTAAGCGCTTTGAATCGTTGTTACCCCAGTATAAAGAGGAACTCAATGTTTTATCGTAAGTTATTGTTTTACCCAGGATTTTTGCTTTTAGTATTTGCGGTGGCCCTGGCATCGTGCAAGAGCAAAACCCACGACCAGTCAGGGCAAACAGGCAACGATCGCCGTACAAAGGAGCGTGCTTTAATTGAAGCAAACCGCTCGGCCCTGGAAACAGAGAGGGAGATGATCGAAGATTATGCCCGGAGGTACCACTGGAACCTGCAATATGCCAGCGGCGTGTATTTTATACGCTACCGAAAGGGCAGGGGGCCTGAAATATCTGAAGGAGACCAGGTGGTTTACCATTACACACTGTCGCTTATCAATGGCGAGGAAATAGCAGCCTCGGAACAAAGTCGCCCGGAGGTGATCCGCGTAGCCGGCGGCGGGTCGCAGGTGAGCGGGCTCCACCGCGGGATGACGAAATTACACGGGGGCGATAAAGCCAAGCTGATTGTACCCTCGCACCTGGCCTATGGCATTGCGGGCGATCAGGATAAAATCCCCCCGAAAAGCACCCTGATATACGACCTTGAAGTGCTGGAGGTAAGAAAAGGGGGGTTATAACTGGTCGATAATCTGAAGCAACTCTTCCGGTTTAAATGGTTTGGTAAGGTATTCGTTCATACCGGCATCCAAACATTGCTTTTTATCATGCTCAATGGCATAAGCGGTCACCGCAATAATAGGGATGGCAGGTTTACGGTATTTTTGTTCGTTCTTGCGGATCCGTTTCGTGGTCTCCAGCCCATCGATCAGTGGCAGTTGAATATCCATCAGAATCAAATCATATTGTTTACTCCTGTACTTTTCGAGCGCCACTTTTCCGTTTTCAGCAATTTCAATTGAATGCCCGGCTTTAAGGAGTGCTGCCGCTACAAACTTCTGGTTCAGGTAGTTGTCTTCAACCAGCAGGATTTTACGCTTTTTAGTGGCTTGATAGGGATGCTTTTCAGTTTTGGAAACAGGCACGGCATCCTTAATTTCCCGCAAAGGGAGGTCGACCCAAAATGAAGAACCTACCCCTTTATCGCTTTTAAAGCCGAAAGCCCCTCCAAGCTTTTGGGCCAGGTTCTTGGCCAGTATCAGGCCAAGACCGGTGTTTTCGGTCATCATCAAACCATTATCACCTTTTTGCTCCAGGTCGTTTTTAATCTTTTCCTGATGCTCCTCACTCATGCCTTTGCCCGAGTCGCTTACCATCAGCCTGGTGAGCAGGCTATCACTGTCACGGCTGATTATTTCGGCCGAGAGTGTCACCGTGCCTTCTTTAGTGTTTTTCAGGGCATTCGATACAAAGCCACTGAGAATCTGCCTGATGAGGGAGTAGTCACTCTCCACACGCTCAGGAAAATCACTGTAAAATGCTTTCTTAATATCCACTTTCACCATGGCAGCCATCTGTCTGTTGTTGCCTATCAGTTCCCTGAACAAATCATGAACAGAAAACTCCCTTTTTTCGGGCCGGACATCGCCTTTAAGCAATGAAGCAAAAGCAGACAAGCCCTGCACCAAAGTCATCAGGTAGTTCACCGAATGAATAGCCCCCGGGTTTCCGTTGGATGGTTTTTCGATCACCACACCATCTGACTTTTGATATGAAGCCAGAATACCATTCAAAGGCATAATAATATCCTGGCTAAGGCCATGCAGAAAATTTGCCAGCGTCTGCTTATCTTTGTGCTGGCGTGCTTCAGCGTCTTTTTTTAAAGCATCCAGACTTTTTTGACAAATAGTGAGCTGCTCCTCAAGTGTCCTCTTTTCCTCGCTGCGATCGTCCATCTTTGATATTATTCATCCTCCTTGCTGAGGAATTTATACATTGACGTTAATAACCGTTGTTGGCTGATTGGTTTAGACAGGTAATCATCGAACCCCTCTTCAAGCAGCCTTTCCTTATCCCCCCTCATGGCATAGGCTGTCTGTGCTATGAAAGGGATTTCTTGATATTCGGGATATTTCTTTTTGATGTGATGCATCAGCTTGATACCGTCCCATGGGTTGGGCAGGTTGATATCAAACAACATCAGATCATAAATCGTCCCTTCTTTGTACGCCTGGTCGATCTTTTTAATGGTAATATCCCCATCCTCCGCACTGTCAAGGTCCCAGTCGGAAAGCATCTTCGTAATCACCAGCCTGTTCATACGGTCATCCTCCACCAGGAATACTTTGGTTTTATCTACCGCCTTCTTCAGGGCCACTTCCGGCCCACCTCCACCTTTCTTTCTAAAAGATTCATCCACATGCTTAAACGTCTCTTTGGTAGGGAGGAAAACCGTTACCGTCGTCCCTTCTTTTTTCTGTGATTTCACATCAATACGCCCATTCAGAAGATCCAGCAGGCGCTTGGCCAACGGCAATCCCAGCCCGGCCCCCTGGAAAGCCCTTGAATAGCCCAGGCTTTCTTGCCTGAAGGCCTCAAACAGCTTGGGGATATAGTTATCGTCAATGCCAATACCCGTATCCCTGACTTTAACAAAAACCTCTTTTTTATCAGGGTCATAACCATTGGTGATATTCACAAAACCCTTCTCCGTGTATTTTACGGCATTATCGATTATATCCGATAAGATCTTGGATACACTATCCGGGTCAGCGTAGGCCATGGGTGTTTCATCGAGGCGGATATTGAAAGTAAGTCCTTTATCATTCGCCTGGAATTTAAAGAGCTCCGCACTCTTCTCCACTATCTGGTTTACATTTGTATCCTGGAGTGAAACCTGTAAATCGTTGGCCTCGATACGGCTGATGTCGATAATGTTATTGAGCAAGTGGAGCAGGCGCTCGCCCGATTGCTGGATGCCGTTGGCATATCCGTAAAGCTCTTCATTCTCGAGCAGAGAGAGCTCGGTTTCCAGCAGACTGGCAAACCCGATAATACCATTGAGCGGGGTCCGGATTTCATGGCTCATGTTGGACAGGAACGCATTTTTAAGGTAATTGGCATCCTCTACTTCCTTCAGGGTCTTCTTGAGCTTGTAATCTTGCTTTTTAAATTTTTCAATCTGTTGCTGGTAGTCTTTCGTGCGCTCTTTAATCCGTTTCTCTACCTCTTTATCAAAATCACGCGCTTCGTTTTCGAGGCTGACAATTTTTGCATGTTTTTCTTTATCAGACTTTTGATAAGCTTTTACCTTTGCCACCATCTTTTGTCGGTAAATAAAGAAAGCAGCAAACACAGCTATTAAAAGAGCCAAAAGGCTGTAGACGTAAAACAGTGTTCTCTGATGCTCTTGCCCTGCTTTTTTTTGGGATGCCTGCAGCTCATCTTTTAACAACTGCTTCGACATGTTCAGCTCCTGCTTAAGGATACTCTTGTTGGCTTCCAGCCGGGAGTTTTCCACAGAATCATGAATTTTGTAATAGGCTTTGACTGATTCCAGGGCCAGTTTATGATTACCAAGCTTTTCTTGTGCCTGCTGCAAGGTTTTATAATAAGCCGACAAAACCGTGAGGCGATCGGTTTTAAGAATTTGTTGCTGGTGACTCTTAAGGAAATTACCGGCCTCCACGTACTTTTGCTGCGCAAATAAAGCCTTTGCTTTAGTGATGAGGATGTTGGCTGTTTCTGAATCGTTCTTGTTTTCCTGAACAATTCTCAGAGCTTCATCAAGCTGATTATGAGCTTTTTCAAAATTCTTCCTGGTGATATTCAGGTTTGCCCGGTGGTGTAAGACCTTGGCAATCCCTGTTGAGTCACCTGTTTGAAGGTACACGTCATGAGCCTGCTGATAGTATTTATCGGCACGTGAATAGTTGTAGATGGCCTCATAGACAGCCCCAAAATTCAAGAGGTTCATCGCATACATTATCCGGTGTCGTTCGGGATTAAATTGCTTTTCAGACAGTTTTAACATAGATAATGCTTTATCATACCTTTTGATATCAAGGAACAATTGTCCAAGGTTATTGTAAATCACACCTTTCAGATAAGGATCATCGATCTTTTCGATGAGTATGGAAGCTGAATCAAGGTACTCCAGCCCTTCCTCGGTTTGATTGCGCAAGTAAAACAATCCGGACAGGTTAGAGTAAAGGACAGCTCTCACAGAAACATCCGTACTGGTTTTATCGATGAGCGAACGTACTTTTTGGAAATATTTTAATGCCAGGTCTGTTTGATTCATCGACTTATGAATCACTCCAATATTGTTGTACAAGGCCAGGAGCCCCTCGGTGTGGTTTTTTTTTCTGAATTGGATTTCAGCTAAGGTATAGTAGTGGAAGGCTGAATCCGAATGACTCATGTAGAAATGATAATTCCCAATATTTTTATAGGCATAACCAAGTTCAGTGCTATTTCCGTTTTTTCGGGCCTGCTTTAAAGCAGATTTGGCAAAAACGATAGAGGTATCCGGGTTTATTGAAAAGTAATATCTCGACAACTGGTTTAAACCTTTGCTTCTGAGGCCATCAGGATTGCTCTCTGCGCTTTTTAACAAGCTGTCGGCCGTAGTGGCGTTTATGATGGAACGCTGTCCATACGAGTTGCCTGCGAGCGCGAGCAGCCACAACAAAACAAATAAAGTATATCTTTTAAGCTTGCGCATATTATTTGTCTTCAACTTTTTTTGCAATGTAAATATTTTCATCCGGATTAACCGCATACTGATCCATTTCTTGTGCCCACTGCCCTTCAACAGCGTTAAGAATTTCCACCTTAAAACCTTCCTCAGCCAACCTGTCGGCATAGTCTTTTGCATACAACCTGACGTGGTCGAACTGTCCGTACTGCTTTTTACGTTCTTCGGCACTGGCCAGCCTGTGTTCTTCAGTCTTTTCTATCCCCATGGCAATGGGTACCTGCACGATGGCTTGTCCGCCGGGTTTAAGCACCCTGAGCATTTCCCGCATCGCCTGCCGGTCATCTTCGATGTGCTCCAGCACATGATTACAAATGAGCAGGTCGAATACGTTCTTATCAAACGGTATCTTCGTAACATCCATCTGCACTACGTCGCGGTCATAATAATAATCGTTATAACCCTCCTCAAACTTATCGCCAGTAGTGTAATCCAGGTTGGTTTTATTCTCGAGAAAATGCTTCAGGCTGCCTTCAGGAGCAATGTGGAGCACTTTTGCGGGCATGGTTAAAAAACTGGTTTGAGTTTTGAGGTAAAGGTAAATCAACCGGTCGCGATCGGTAGAATAACACCTCGGGCACACCATATTTGGACGGCGGCCTGCACCCACGATTTGCTTTTCCTTTACCACAGTGTGCGCTTCACCTCCTGTGAGCATTTTCCTGAACCGGTGATTGCAATAGGGGCAATAGTAATTGTTGCCGCGATAATAAAATCCGAGGAGTTTTTGATATGCTCCGCGCAGCTTGACGCCGGCCTCGAAAGGGATGATTTTTTTTATTGCCTGTTTCATACGATTATAATTTAGCTGTTTTTCACCGCTTTAGCATCGTGTTTAACCTATTTGTTTTTCATGACCTTACCACTGGCTCTGCCATTACTAAAATGAAGATCATAAATGTAAACTCCCGCAGGCCAGTTTTCTGTATCTATTTCAAAAGAATGCCTGAACCCCTCTCCTGATAAATGTAATTTTTTCATTACCGTTCCCAGAATGTTCTTGATTTCCAGGCTCACGGGTGTGCGTCTTTTCAGCTCCATATGGATTTTCAGCCGTGCGTTGAATGGATTTGGATATACCTTAAGATCATTCAGAATATTTTCCGGGTCATCAATTCCTGCCCCTGGCTTGTGGGTCTCAAAAGCCCCGATATCCCACTTGCCGGCATAAGGCCGTGTGCGGTTCAGAATATCGAAATTGATATCCGTAAGCGTCACGCCGCCATTGACTGCCGGTGAGTTGATGCGCAAATCGTAATCCTCATTGGCCGGGCTATCGAAGTTCACATCATAGACATTGGGCACCATAAGGTTATTCCTGCTGTCCACCTCAATGTTGTCGTTTGAAATATTCAGGTAGATTGGGTTCCCTTCATCATCGCTATAGCCGGGGTCGGCAATGATGTTGTTGTAAGCCCTGATTTGGCTTAGGTGATCGTTCCTGAAAGTAATACCAAAGCTTTTCGGACTTACAATTGTATTGTTGTAAAAATAAAGATACGCGTTACTGTTCGTATGGATATGATCGTTGTAGATGCCGTGCTTAAACTGCGTTGGGTCTGAAGGCATAAACGACTGCCCGGCCCTTACAATCAGGTTGTTGTATATCTTTTGGTTCCCTGAACCCAAAGCTTCGATGCCATCGCCTTTGCCATCAAAAATCTGGTTGTTGTAGCAATCGCACACACTGCCCCCGCCTATCAGGATGCCGCTCATTTGTCCGGGGTAGCCTTCTTCACTGTCGTGAAGGATAAAATTATCGTGGATATTACAATCGCTGATAACCGATGAAATCTGTATAGCATCCCAGCCTGTGCGCTCAACGATATTATCATACACCTGCACCCCCACATTCACATGAGGGAGGACGGTTTGCGTTTGACCGTTGCACTCCAGCGTAAACCCTGTGAATTTTGAGCTTCCGATATACATTCCCTCCCCGCCGGTGTCATGGATGTAGTTATCATGAATCACAATATCAAACTGGGTGAACTCATCACGTGTGCCAATAATTTCCCCATCAAGGCAGTAGGGGTCTGTTTTTGCAATAATCCCTGCAAAGAAAGTGTCTGAAATTTCCACCCCTTCGATTTCCACACTGGAACTAAAGTTGCTCACCCCAATTCCGGAGCCATTTTCTACACGGCGGATGTTTATTCCGTAAGTTATTCCCTCAACACCTTTCCCACTTAAGTGGATGTTGTTAGAATTTTGGATGGTGATGCCAAAATGATGATCGGTGTCGATGATGAGTTGCCCCCCACTGTTGATGATCAAGACCGGCTCCTCGAAGGTGTCATTCGGGTCTATATTCCTGATAATCAGGTAAGGCTTTGCACCTGCCTCCAGGCAAATGACATCACCCGGCTGCACTCCAAGCTCCTGGCCATCAATAATATCCTGATCGGAAGGGATAGAAAAATCACAGTTTACTTGTGCCCACAAAAACGTGGGTAGCAGTAAAATCCCTAAAATGATTGTTATTTTGCGCGCTTTGCTCTTTCCCATTTTACTGATTGTCCTCCTTTCAGGTATCTTTTTAGTCCAAGGTATACTGAATAATTCATCATTAAAAAATAGTATGGCACAAACAATAGCTTCAGCCTCACTTCCCTGTTTTCCAATATCCAGCCCACTGTTGCTGCCACATAAAACAACACCTGCAATCCAAAAAGGATTGGGTAGGGCTGTGGTGTTAACAGTCCCTGGTCCAATGCCAGCCACAGGTTAGCAAGAAAAATAAGCGGCAGCGCAAAAGGCGCCACAGCCCACCTGAGCACCCGGTGACTGATATATTGAAACGACAAGATACCATATTTAAAAGGGTTAAGCAACTCTTTGAGCCTGACGATCGATTGAAACCCACCAGCCGAGATCCGTACTTTGCGTTTGAGCTCCTCTTTGACATCCTCCGAGGCCGACTCTACGGCGTAAGCATCCGGGTTATATCCAATGCGGTACCCGTCGCGGGCTATCCTTAATGAGATAATAAAATCGTCGAGCAGTGTATCGCGTTCCACTTCCTGGTACAAGTCTTTTCGGATAGCAAAGAGCTCACCGGCGGCACCCACAACGCTGTAGAGCTCAAAGTCCCACTTCTTGAGCGTCGATTCATACTTCCAGTAAATGCCTTCGCCGGCACCCGCAGCCACATCGCTGTTTTTTTGCCTGATTCTTTTCTCTCCTGAAACACAGCCTATTTCGGGGTTTTTAAACAGGTTGACAATCTCCCGGATTGAATTTTCGCCCAGCATCGTATTTCCATCAGAAAAAATAACAATATCCGTTTTCACAAAATCCATCCCCCGGTTCATGGCACCGATTTTTCCGCCACGCTCATCCTTGTGGTGCACTTCAACCCCTTCATACTTTCTCAGCAGGTCGGGGGTGCCATCATCCGAACCATCGGTTACCCATAGCTGATGGATTTTTTCCTTCGGGTAATTCAGCGAAAAACCATTTTTCACCTTCGCGTCCACATAATCCTTTTCGTTATAGGCGGCCACAAAAAGTGTAACATCAGGTTCATAATCGCGCTCGTATTTCGACTTGTCGTCCTTTTTAAAAATCCGCTTTAAGCGGATGATAAAAAATAACAGAATTCCGTATCCCAGGTAACTGTAAAAGACCAGGAACAGGAGAACCCAAAAAACGATTTCCACTGTTTTCATATCAATTCGATTTTTTTGATGCCATATTTAAATCATCTACCCGGTGAAACTCAAAGTCTCCTGTTTTTGAAAGCGCGTCTTTAATAGGCTGCTCCTCAGAATGAACGCTTTCTAAAACAATCAAAATATTCTTCTGCTTCCGCAGGAATTCGGCAGCGCCTTCAATCACCTCTGTTTCCATCCCTTCAGTATCGATTTTCATGAGCACTTTTTCATCCGGATCGATGTTTAACTGTTCACTAATAGAGTCAAACGTCTTGATTTCCACATCCACATGCCGGCCTTCTTCATCATTGTTTTTGATGATGTGGGAAGCTCCCGTATTGATTGGGTCAAAAATAAACGCTGCACTTTTTTCCTCGTTTCCCAGTCCAATATTAAAAAAGCGCACCTGGTTTTGTAAATTATTCAAAAGCAAGTTGATATGAAAGGCCCTGAAGTTGTCGGGCACCGGCTCAAACGCCACCACTCTTCTTCCTCTTTTGGCCATCATCACAGAGTAGGTTCCGATGTTAGCACCGATATCAAGAAAAACATCATAGTCTTTGTAGTGCTCAAGCATGAATTTCTTAACGTTCCATTCATAGGCCCAGTTGGCAAACTGGAAATCGAGGGTGCCTTTCCGGGTGTAAAACTTTCCGAGGTAGCCCTTGTAAAGCTTATCACTGTCGGAAGTCCGGCCTGTAAGCTCGTACTTTACGGCGGTGAGGATAAAACGAAATTGCCCGTACTTTATGAAATCCTTCAAATAACGGGAGAATGTTATAATTTTCTTTATCATCTTTTTCTATTTAGTAACCTTTTCCCATTTCTTCGTTTCAGGATTGTACTGCTTAAGCAGCTTGGCCGGATTTCCCGCCACGATAGAGTAGGGGGGCACATCGCGCGTAACCACGCTGCCGGCAGCCACTACCGAATGTTTTCCCACTGTTACGCCGGCCACTATCACGCTGTTGGCTCCAATCCACACTTCATCTTCAATAGAGATGGGGGCGGTGGAGGTAGGTTGCAGGCTGATAGGTGTGCTGATATCCTCATAACCGTGATTCAGTCCGCTTACGGTAATATTCTGTGCAAACATAATATCGTTCCCTATTTTCACCGGACCGATAATGGTGTTGCCCAGGCCAATACGTGTGCGCTCGCCAATAACCACCTCGCCCACGCCGTTGTTTATCGTGGCAAAATCCTCAATCGTAGAGTCATTTCCAATGGCAAACATATTCCATGGCATCACATCCATGCGGGTGCGGCGCCTTATGCAAACATGCTTTCCTTTTTTGTGCTTAAATGGATTGATAAGCCACCTGACCCATAGCCGCGGGCGTGCCTGGTTCCTGGGCATCATCAGCCGCAGTGCCACCTGCTTGAGCTTTTGATTGCCTTTTATTTTATCCGCTAATCCCATGATACCTTTGTTTTAATACGTTATCAATGACCGCGTAGATTTTTTCTGCGCTGTTGGCCCATGAATGCTCTCTGGCAATCCGGTTCCTTTTCTCCTTATTTTTGTTTTTGTTCAGCATAGCCTCGTGGAGCTGGTTTACAAACTCGTTTTTGTTTTCAGCAAGGTAAACCACATCTGAAAACATTTCCATCGCTTGTGTTTTTACAGCCACCACCGGTTTGCCGGCAGCGAGGTATTCATCAATTTTACGAGGATAATTACCAATGGTTACACTGTTAATAATTTGAGGGTTAATTGCTACATCGAAGCCATGGACATAAGCCGGAAGTTTCTCGTAAGGTTCTTTCCCGGTAAAAACCACATTTTTCATCTTATGGAGCTTGCTTTGACGAAAATGTGCATCCTCTGGCCCGACAAACATAAACGTCCACTCCGGGCAATCCCTCGCAGTCTCTTCCAACAGTTTTATATCCAGGCGCAGCGCGTTTAATGCTCCCACGTAGCCCACCACAGGCTTTTCGGTTTTCTGAAACACCTCCGGGACAAATTCAGGCTTTTCGCTGAAAAACTCCGTGTCGACACCTTGCCCGACATCAAAACTGTTGTCGTTGTATCGTTTCGCCAAATGAGCAAGGTAAGCACTGTTGCTTACCACGGCATCTGCTTTTTTCATCATCAGCTTTTCGATGCGCTCGCCATGGTGCTTGAAATAGCTGGTAGCCGTGATATTATCCCTGCTGTAATAGAGCATCATAGAAGGTTTGAGGAGCTCCCTGAACATCAAGGTGCGATATAAATCGCTGTCCTCGAACAGGATAAATTCTTCAAAGCCCAGATGACTGCACACTTGTTTAACTTCGCGGGCATACCTTTTGTTGTTGATTGTTAAAAGCTTGTCAAAAATCCAGCGCCCTGGTATTTTACTGATAGATTCCAGCACAATTCCGGGGGTGTAAACCCAAAGGTTATCCGACACCTGCTCAATGCCTGAACGGACACCTTTTTTTACGGCCATACGTTTGGCCACAGACGGATCCTTCCGGTGCCTCAAAACAGTCATCCGATCCAGCGGATAGTTGACGTAGAGTACTTTGTGTTTCTTTGCAAACTCATGCGCAAGGTTAACGGCATTACTCCCTATCTCGCTGTCAAAGTCCTGAAGACCTGTCATAACAATATTGTACTGTTCCATCTTTCTGCTCATCATCTATCCGCGTAAGCGAAATAACTATTGCTCTTTTTTCTCAGCTTCAATCATTTTTGTGTAGTCATAGATTTTCTTCACGAAATTTTCCCACGAATGAGTTGAAGCGTATTCGATACGTTCTTTCTGAACCTGCCCGTTATCTTCTTTTAGTGCCTTGTCGATCATCTCCACATACTCTTCTTTAGTGGAAGGCAGGTACACATAATCCTTGAAATAGTCCATAAACGTCGTTTTCGTGGCTACGGTAGCTTTACCCAACGCCAGGTACTCATCAATTTTCAACGGATAATTGACATCGGTAATTGGATTAACAATTTGCGGGTTGAGTGCCACATCAAACCCCTTGATGTATCCCGGCAATTCTGATGGCTCTTTGCGTCCAAGGAAAATCACATTATCAAGATGGTGCAGCTCCGATTGCTTAAACACTTCATCTTCAGGGCCAACAAGCACCAGGGTCCAGTCGGGACGCTGTTTGGCGATATGTACCAGCACATCGATATCGAGCCTGATAGTGGTAAGTGCCCCAACATAGCCGATGATTGGTTTTTTATCGATGGCTTTTAAATCCTCCGGCACTTCTATGGAGCCGTCCTTATCGTTATAGATTGAAAGGTCACAGCCCTGTCCGATCATGTATGAGTGCTTGTTGTATTGCTTGCCATAATTGGCAAAGAAATCACTGTTAGCCACCATCAGGTCGGACTTATTGATAAGCTTGGGCTCGAGGCGGCTACCATGCCTTGCGTGGTAAGATACCAACGTCACAGCATCGCGCAGTAAATAAATGGAGAACCGGGGCTTTAGCAACTCTTTCATGTAATAACCTATCAGCATTGAATTGTCATCAAACAAAATGTAGTTTTTAAACCCGAGCCGCTCGATGGCTCTTTTTGCCTCCTTGGCGAACCGCTTGTCGTTGATCTTATTCAGGCTGTCGTGCAGAGCAGCAAAAGGAATCCAGTTTATCGATTCGATCATGGTTTTTGGTGTAAACACCCACAAGTTATCGTTATACTGGAACATATCGGGCTCTTTGCCTTTGAGCACCGCTTTGCGGTTAACCACTCTTGGGTGGTCCGGGTTTCTTATCAAGTCTCCCCGGTGCAATGGGGGATTCAGGAACAGCACCCTGTTTTTTTTCGACATTTCGATGGCCGTATACTTGAGGGTAAAGGCAATCTCAAGATCCCACGGCTGGAGTCCGAAACAGATAATATCCTGGTTTTCCATAGTATTTATTTTTTACTGGTTATCTCTTCATAAATCGCTTTCACATCCATAGCCATATTCTTCCAGGTGAATTTGGCGGCTTGCTTTAATCCGTCTTCCACCAGTTTTTGCCTGAGCTCCGGATCGTTCATCAGCTCAAAAATAGCTTCTGTAATTTGCTGCGGCTGATAGGGGTCAACAATTTTTGCTTTCCCTCCGCTCACCTCAGGCATAGAGGAGGTGTTGGAGGTGATTACCGGGGTGCCGCAGCCCATCGCTTCGAGCATTGGTATACCAAAGCTCTCGCGCAACGAAGGGTAGAGGAATATCGTAGCCATCGAATAAATGGCCGGCAAATCCGTATTGACGATATATCCCGGAAGGAAAATATGCTTACGGATGTTTTTTTTACCGATATCTGCAAGCACTTTATTCAGAGCCCACTCCTCATAGTCGAGCATTACGAGCATCGCCGGATCATCGGCTTGCTCCACGTAATTGGCATACGCTTTTAAGACTCCCCCGGTATTCTTTTTCGGATCGGTATTCCCGAGGAAAAAGAGGTATTTCTCCGGGAGGTCATATTTCGCTCTGACTTCTTTTCGGATAGCTTCATCGGTAACGGGGTTGAAATGACGGCTTACGCCATTATACACCGCCACCAACCGGGTGTCATCTTCTCTGAAGTTGAAAAACTTTCGGATGCGCTCACGCTCAAACTTTGACACCGTAATAATTTTCTTGCTTTTTTTCACCACCTTCGGAACCACCCACCGCCGGTACATATTCCCGAATTTCTGATACCATGTTCCGGATTTTTTGAAAATGCTGATGCTTTCGAGGTAAATGATATCATGTAATGTAATCATTACCGGCACTTTCGATTTTACGGGGGCGGTATTTGAAGTGCAGTGCAGTAAATCGCAGCCCTCTTTGGCCGCTGCTCTGGGCAAAGCCCGCTGCTCCCACATCGGGTAACTGCCACCGTCCAGCTCCACAATCTTAAAGTTGCCGGTTTCGTGCAGGGCTTCACTGTCTTCATCGGGTTTGACAAAAACCACATACTCGTTTTCTTTATCGATTTCCTGCAGGTTCTTAATCAGCTCCAGCGCAACCATGTCCATCCCATGCTTTTTCTTCCTGAAAAGACGCTGACCTTCAATACCAATTTTCATGATGACTCCTCTTTTTGGTTAATATTTGATGAGTGTTCGGTATGAATAAATTTATTTTTTGCTTCGCGGTGAAAGAATGTCGACTTCATCATCAGGAAAAAACCATAAGGGAGGTGAAGGATGGCCGACAATGTTTTCATGTTGTAAAACTTTAGCGGTGTGCTGGCTAAAAACCCAGAAACAGACATCAGCAATGCCGAAGCCCACAGGATTTTGAATGTTAACGGGTTGAAAAATAAGGAGATGACATTGATAATCATCAAAAGCCCGAGAATCATGATCCGTGGTGGCTGAATAAACTGAAAAGCTTTGTTAAAATAATCGAGATTGCCTTTCGAGATAAAATACCAGAATGAGATCAGGAAATCTTTCCGGAAATAATAGAGCTGAGCTGAAATCCAACGCTTTCGCTGATTGGAAAAGGCCTTTGAGTTTTGTATTTTTTCATCCAGCACAAAAGCTGTGGGATGATATTCGATCAGGTCGCGGTTTTTAATGATTTTCAGCTCCAATTGTTTATCAAAACCACCAATGGCATTGACATCTTTCATAATCTCTTTAAAATAGCTGAAGCGGAATGCCATGGCCGAGCCTATGAGTGCCGAAGAGAAACCAACAATACGATGTCCTTTACGGAAAACATTGTTGTTAATTTCCTCACTGATTGCATCCAGGACAGAAAATGCGCTATTGCTGTTCTTGGCAATCCGGTGCCCCTGTATCGCAATGCGTCCGGGGATGAATTTCTCGTTGATTTTTTCCAGAAACTGTGGCTCCATGATATTGTCGGCATCCAGCACCACCGCCAGGTCATAATCTTCCTCCGAAAGCTGCGACAAAGCCTCATTCAAAGCTTTTGACTTTGTGCTCTTTTCAAAAGAAACCTCAATGAGTGTGATATTCTTTTGCCGCAGTGCCTCCAACGTTTCAGGTTTGAAAGAGTCAGCAATGACTACAATATCATAATTTGATTTCGGATAGGTTTGCTTTAATGATTCTTCAACCACTTCCAGTATCACAGAATCTTCCTTGTATCCGGGAATGAGCACGGCAAACCGATGTAAGTCAGTATTTTTTCCTTTGAGGCGGTATGGAAAAATGGAAGCCAAAGCGAACACAAAGAAATAGAAGGTGGAAAACCCCAGGTAGAGGAAAAAAACCCACTGTATGATCATCGTTGTTTTAAGTATCCATTCCATATTCTCTGTTTGTCTTTAGATTCAGTCCGGGCTTTTGCAGCAAGAGCGCAAAAACCTACTTTTCCGTATTATCCACTTTAGTTACCGAATGCGTGGTGGCACCAAATCCTTTTTTTGCTTCATTTAAGCGGCTCAGTGATTTGAGCATCAGCAGGAACCCATATGGCAGGTAGAAGACCGCCTTCAGGGTCTTTAAAGTGTAAAACTTCCTGGGCACAGCAAGCACAAAGGCAAAAAACATGAGGGCAAACAATGCAACCCACACCAAAGTAAGCGGTACCGTGTTATAAAAAAACGAACCTACGGTAAGCGCCGTGGTTAAGACAATTAACATGATCCGCGGCGGCAAAAATTGCTGAAACATTTTATCGAAATAGTCAAAATTCCCTCTTTTCAACAACTGTCCGATACCAGGCCAGAAATACCTGAACGCATAATACAACTGATTAAACAGCCACCTTGTACGCTGTTTTACAAAGACTTTGCTCATCGACACCTTTTCATCATACACCAAAGCATCATCAAGATATTCAATCTTGATCTCATCTGCCATCAGTTTAAACTCGAGCTCCTTATCCTCACCAAATGAGTCGATGGTTGCCATGTATGACTTGTATACATCATATTTAAATGCCATTCCCGAGCCTATTAATGCCGAAGAAATCCCAAGTACCCGGTGGCCTTTTCTGAAAATGCAGTTATTTATCTCTTCGCTGATCGCATCAAGGAGGCTGAAATAAGTCTCTTGGTTCTTTGCCAGCCGGTGGCCCTGGATAGCCTCGAAGCCGGCATTCAGGGCAATATTCATCCGGTGAAGCACATCTGTAGCCATCACATTATCGGCATCAAGGATCATCACTGCCTCATATTTTCCATCAGGGATTTCGGACATGGTTTTGTTGAGTGCCCGTGACTTGGAGCTCTTTTCAAAACTCACTTCATTAACAATAATGGGTAGTTCCTTTAACTGATCGAGCGTTTCTTTTTTGAAACTGTCGGCAATGACCACCACATCATATTTATCCCGCGGATAATCCTGCTTTGTAGCTTCCCTGGCAACATCCACAATCACCTGATCCTCCTTGTATCCTGGAATCAGCACTACAAACTTATGTAAATGATCGCTCGCGGGTTTGAGGTCTTTGCGCTTGATTTTCGATGCAAAAGCATAGATAAAAAAGTAAACAGAAGCTACACCAAGGTAAGCCATCAAAACGTATTGTAATATCCTAAGTATGAGATAAAGAATTTCCATAGTGACGTTTATTAGTTAGAGCA
>JAASSU010000249.1 GCA_021767705.1 Bacteroidota bacterium
CTAAAATGCCTAATGAGCCTCTCACCAAAAATAATATGTGATAACGCCAAAAAATTATATCGCTTTTTAATAATTATTCTCTCAGCATCTTCAATTCCAAATAATTCAATCAGCTCTTTATAAGTAGATTCTGGTATTTTCTCTTTATCGATCATTGTATCTTTGCCCAAATGTGCCCTAACGTTTTGCAAATATGAGCATGTGCGGGACTTTTTTGCAGCTACCCTTCAATTTGTTATGCCGTTTATTTATTTTATTTACTTTTCAATTTTCTACTTCCCCCAGCATTGCTTATGATTGCGTGTTAGGCAAAGTATTATTTCCAATCTATTACACCTTTCGTTTTGTTCATAAATTCTTGAAGTTTATTAAAACTTTCTAAAAACCAATCCTTAATCTTACTCTCAGAATCTTCATCGTTCAAAAAGTCACCTAAGTTTTTATCAGTGTAGACAACTGAACCATAATCAAAAACTACATGTTTTAATTTATCTTGTTTTTGTATTTCTTCAACAAATATTTCATGAAATTCATTTTCATTATCCAAATAGATTTGTGAAATTAAATTTCCTTTAAATTCAATTCCATAAAGAACTTCTGACCAGCCTTTTGAATCATCAATAGGTGTTGCCATTACACATATTCGTTCATGGTCATAAATTTGTCTTTTAAATTGCGAGTTGTTCCTCAAATCTTTTATATTGCCAAATCTTGTTGAAAATTCAGATTTAACATTGTCAATGTTTTTGTCTATCAGGTTGAATATGTTATTTGCATGTTCTAGTGTTGTTAGATGAACTCCTTTTATAGTCATATCGGTACTCATGTTATTGTGCTTTAAAAAATCAATAAAAAGATTTGTTATTTTTTCATTAGAGTTTCTTTTAAAAAACTCTGATACGTTATGCCATTTAAATTGAATAAAAGAATGTTGAGCAAAAGTTTTAGGGTCAGAATTTTTTGTACAATAAGCCAATTTTGTTTTAATTCCATCATTCTTATAACCATTAAGAACTCTTGAATAGCGCTCAAGTTGTAATTCACCTTCCTTTGAGTTTACTTTATTTTCCATAAAGCATATTTCGTTACTTCCTTTAATAACCACATCTATAATACAATCCTTACTGTTCTCCAGAGTATAGAATTCCTGAGTAGTTATGTTAAAATCATTTGATTCTAACTGCAAAAAGTCTTTACAAAATGCTCTTTTTAGCTCTTTATCACTATTTAATGTTCCTACAAATAGCTCAGTAGTATAATCTTCAAGTGGAGTACTATCTATATTTTTTCTAATAAGCTTCAATATTTGATTAAACATAGCATGAGCTTTGTGTTTGTGTTATAGAACTAATGTGATATTTTGCCTAACTTCTTTTATATACCGACAACCTGTCCGTTAATCATTACATATTTTGCTAGTATGCGGACAAACCTATAAAGTCTTGTTCGCTTTTCTATTTTGTTTCATAAGTCAAATTTATATTTCATATGGTGCAGAAAAGCAATGCCGCAGCATTTGCTTATAAAGCTTCTTATAAAATCCTGCTGTTTTCCGGTGTTTGGGTTCATACTTCCATTATTTACAGCCACTAAGTTAAAAAAAAAATATACCATATATTAAATTCAGGCACAAAAAAACAGTTGAGAATAGGATTCCATGTCAAGCGTAAAAAGCTAATGCCCATCAATCTTCTTTCTTTCGCCCTTTAAGCAAGGTGCTGTAAAACAACAGACTAAATCCGATAACTCCCAAAGCTCCCCATGATACGTGGGCGTCCTGATTACTTAATGCGTTGTATAGCATAAACAAATAAGCAATCACCATAAACCTGAATATCAGGCGAAAACCCTTTGTTTCATAAATGCTCTTTCCTCTTTTAATAGAATGCCCTCCTTCCACGGAAGTCAATTCGCTTTTCATTTCATTAGATACTTTCGGAAAATCCCGTACAAGTTTGTAGAAGTCATCCTTAATGGGTAAGATATTAATTCTGTTTACTCTATACCTGGTATTATTCGATAAATTTATTATAAAACTATCAAATGTTCTGTCTTCCTCAAAAACGTAATTATCCACCAGGGCCCATGGGATTAAAAAGTCCTTCTCCCAATTCAAAAAAAACCTTCTTTCCCATGTATGCATAATGCCTTCCTTTTTGAGTATGACTTTGCCTTTCTCCAAACAAATAACATGAGCGAGATAAATCGAACCAAGAAAAACAACAGTCATCTGCAAAAAACCAAACAACTTTTCCTCAGGCCATGGGATATACTTATTCATTAACATGATCAACGACAAGAGAATTCCAATTGAGACAATTATAAATCGCAATATCGAGTGAACTTTTATCCTGTACACTTTTTGATTTATGCTTTTTAGTGGCTCCACATTATCCATATCAGACTATTGATTTAAGAATCTACACGGCTTCGTCCGCTTCTTTCACTAAGAGTAATAATCCAAATTTAGTCATTTTACCGATTGCATTCATTCTCATCCTGCATTTTTTATTAAATGCGAAAACTCATCCTTCCCATAATATTTCAGCAATGCTACTCCTGCTCCAACCCAAAAGTACAATAACCAAACTCATAATGAAATATCCTTTGCCCCCGATCCCTCGGGAGCAAGATGTCACTTTCAACTGACAGAATAACCAAACAAATTCCCTTCCCTTGCATCGCAGGTGATCCCGAAAGTTTTCGCATAGGCGTCAACCTAAGGATAAGTTTTGGTGAGGTATTCAATCGCATTGAGCCGGTCTTTTCTGGATTCATATAGGCAATGTTTTTGAATGTGTCTGGATAGCTTTACGGGCTTATCAGTATTCATTATCAACCCCAGGTTATTGGCAATCAAAGAGCAGACCTTAAGGATGCTTACATACTTTCCTTTTTTCGCGGCTGAAAAGTGCGCAGAAATATAAGCTGGCAACACCAAGAGTGTGATTAGCAATAAATTGGTATAAATAAGGAACTCCACCCTTGTTTGGTTGATGTAGCGTGCAGGGATGGTGCTGTTAAAGCGGAGGTGGCTTTTCCATCCTTTAAACAGGATTTCTATATACCAACGTCCCCTGTAGGCCTTTTCAATGTCGTTGGCGCTCCAGGTTTGCTTGTCAACATTGGTTACATAAAAGGTATAGCCCAGCAAAAGAAGGTATTCTTTGGAGTGTTTGGCCTTTTTATTCCTGTCGGCTTTAGCCTTTCGTCTTCGTTCATTGGCCACTTTTTCAGGCACCTTGATACCCACAAGCCTGCAAGCAACCTTCTGCTTCTTTCCCATTTTTACATTCATATCGATGGAGCCTTTTTGTTTTCTAATAAGCTTGACCAGGTCAACAGGCTGTTCTGTTTCCTCCGCTATTAACGTAACCCCATAGCGAAAGCGGGTTAAAAAGAACCCGCCTTTATCTTTGATTTGTTCAAATACCGAAAGCACAAAGTATCCTAAATCCCTGATAATTAAATCACCTTTTTGAACTTTTGGCAGTAGCCTGGGGCTGTCTTTCTGGTCGGTATCACGAAATGATTGCAGCAAAAAATCCGTAAACCGGCCCGTTTTCATATTAAACACCGCTTGGATTTTCGCCGTAGCTGAGGCGCCATACCTTGAATGGCTGCCCGGGAAAATAGCGGCTAAACAACGCGGAAGGGAAAGGTGGGTGGCATCCTGTACAAAAACGTTTTTGAAGGCCTTATAAACCCCTTGGTCAATCAACTTTCCCTGTTGGTGTTGTAAGCTTTTGTTCAGCAATTCTTTTAGCACCAGGTTCACCTCAGGCTTCAGCCGCTTCCATATGGCTTGCCCACTAATGGAGATATTTTTAAGGAGGCTGATTTGTGCAGCCCATTTATCAAAACTGAACTCTTTGGAGGTGGTCAGCATCCAATACCCAATGACCATATCGGCAATGGTAAATTTACGGTGCTTTCGAGAAATAGCTCCAAGTTTTTTTGCTAAAGAATTTGCCCGGTAGCGAGTAAAAAAATCCCTAATTTTACGACCTGAAAAATGGATACGCTCTGCTTGCATTTTACGTTGTGATGGATGTTTTTTGCAAGTATCCGTATCCTTTTTGTTGTCAAAACGTTACCCCGCCACTTTTTTAGAACATCTCCTTGTTAATAACCTTCTTAAGTTGACGCGAATGCGAAAGCTTTCGGGATGAAACAGGTACCACTTGATTATGAATACATTGACAGAAGTTTTTCTTCAATTTCAGGATATTTATTAAGGTTTCTGATGTAGTTTTTGTTTTTCATTCTCTTGATGTGGTTTTCAATTTTTCTGGCCTGCGAAAAAGAAAAACAATTTATGGTATGGAAGAGCGTCCAATCATTATACTTAGCGGTAAACTTTCTATTTCCGTAATATTCCTCTACATGTCTTTTCAATCTTGATTCAGGTGATGCTTTAGTAGCCCCGATGTAGAATTTATCAGCGTTTTGAGAATGTAGGATATAAACGCAAGGCATAACATAGAAATAAAAAGGTTCTCAAAGGTAAAGATACAAAAAAAGCCATCTCATTTTGAGATGGCTTCATGTGGTGGGCCCACCTGGACTTGAACCAGGGACCACTTGATTATGAGTCAAGTGCTCTAACCAACTGAGCTATAGGCCCCAATATAAAAGAACGTTTTTCAACAAAAGCTCAAAACTGATTCAGGAAAACATTTTCCTAAGCCATGGACCACTTGATTAAGAGTCATCCCGAAAGCTTTCGGGACTAACCAATCCCGAAAATTTTAGTTTTCGAGGACTCTCGATTTGATTTCAAATCGGAGCTGAGC
>JAASSU010000250.1 GCA_021767705.1 Bacteroidota bacterium
CATTCGAAGGAATCATATCGAGCCTGTTAAACAGGAATAATACTCCTGCGGTTAAAATGACAAGGCCTAAAGCCAGTTTTTTTACATCCGTTTGCTTGTTCATAATTTTTTGATTTTAAATTTGATTCAAAACTAGTTGAACAATGTCCTGCCGAAAACCTTAAATCGATCAGCGGCCTGAAATTTTCGATGAATGCCGAAAAGAGCCGGACAGAAGAAAAATTGTCATGCTCATCTTTTTGCATTATTTTTGCAGGTCACTTTCGTGAAATTGTTCTTTGACATTGGGGCTGACTGGATTTGACAGCAAGGAAGGGGAATTGCAAGCATGCCGGACGTTGTGTATTAGTCCGCAAAAGCAATACACACCGCCATTTTAACTGGCAACAACAACAATTACGCTTTAGCAGCGTAGTCGAGCTGACTACGCTCCAAGCTGCTCCGCGGGAAGCCACGCCTGGCCGCGTCCCGTTTGGAGTATCATCAAAAGCCGGGCTTGACAAGGCTATCTCCCCGATAGCGTTGTGACCACCCAGGGGATAAGGAAACAGTAGGCTCGTCTTTCGCCGGCTGTTTCCCGACAATCAATGAAAGACTAAGCATGTAGAAACCAATTCTGCTGCTTGTTTGGACCCGGGTTCGACTCCCGGCAGCTCCACTTTTTTTGAAGCCTTACACGTTCTGACATACTTCAGATTGTGTTTAGGTTTTAAGAAAACCCATTCCAAAACAATTTTTATCTTCTTATCGCGGATTTTGCGTGTTGTTCTTTTTGCGCGCTTTGCGTGGAAAATATAAATAACAGACCGCATTTTTTTCACTCTTATCTGACAAAACTCTTTCTTATTTGTATCATTAAAAATCTAAGTCCATGAAAAACATACTTGTTGCACTATTTATGATGTTTAATATGGTCGCATTTGGTCAGGAGGATTTTTTTGAGCAATTCGAGTGGAAAAACCGAATAGCACTGGTTTTTGGGGATGACTCTGAGGCATTGGTCAACAAACAAATCGATGAGCTTACGAGTGCTCCGGAAGAAATTGCTGACCGTGACTTGATGCTTTTTTACATTGGTGATGAGTTTTATGAAATTCCCGGAAAGGAAATTCATAAGAAAATCAAATCGAGCGAAATAAGAAATCGGTACGAGGTCGATGAAAATGAATTCCGTTTTATCCTTCTTGGAAAAGATGGGGGTGTTAAATTTAACAAAACCTCGTTTGTAAAAAATCAAACGCTTTTTGCAATTATCGATACGATGCCGATGAGGCAAAGAGAGATGCGGCAAAACAAATAATCCTTGAACAAAGCTATTTATTGTCCTGATAAACCTGTCTTTTCAGAACTAATGATTCCAGGAGCCAGCCAGCCTTTTAGTTTTTTGGGTTCAGGCTTTCGTCCGTAAACCACATCATCCATTTTCAGTGCTGCGCTTCTGAAGGCATTGGAATTCTTTAGCCCTTTCCGCACCATGTTATGAATCAGATTATCGGGGTGACTGTAAGGGCAAACGGACATGCAGCGGCCACAGTCGGTGCCAAACTTCGTCCACACGGTGAAGCAGGCTTCCTGGTTAATTTTCCAGCGTTTGATTCCATCAACGATGCCCGGCTCATCAAACTGAATGGCATTCGAGGGGCAGACATCCGCGCACTTTTTGCACTTCAAACAAAAATCAATCACCGAAGGGTCAGACGTTTTTTTATTCACCTGAAGAGGCATGTTGGTGGTAACAACAGCTATGCGCACTCTCGGCCCCAGCTTTGGGGTCATGAGCAGGCCCATCCTGCCTATCTCGCCCAGTCCGGCATCTTTTGCCACCAGCGGACAGACCACACGATAATTCCCGTCGACATGCGCGCGAGCTTCGTAACCCAATGACCGTATATACGTAGCCAGCTTCAGGGCGATGACACCGCTATTCACATACTGCCTGGCCGATTCCATCACAATTGGTCCCCGTGGTGCATATGAAACCATCTCGTGGTCCATCTCTGTTGTGAGCGCTATGGCAAAACCGTGATCAAGTTCCACCGGTTCGCCATACTGGTTTCCCCTGCCCACAATGCTGTATTGATGATAATCCCTGAGGGCCGTCACGCCGAAGGAGTGCGCGCCCAGCTTAAAACTCCAGCTTTCAAGAAAAGAAGTCATGGCATTGGGCTCAATTTCAGTGCTGCACTGAGAAGGCTTCCCTTCGGCCATCTCGCGAAGGTATTCTATCACATCGAAAGCACTCGCTGCCGCGTGAAAGGTGTCAGGACTGTAGTATCTTGATTTTTCGGACAAAAGCCCGGGGTTCTTCCTGAAAGCATTGTCAGGCTCTAAATGCTCCGGATAAATTGAATAGTATTCTGAGAACCTCTTGCTACCGGGCTGAAGCAGGTTTCTTGAAAACATGATGGTTCGCTCATCAATTCTCATTACAGGATGATCCCAACTTACTATTTTGAAAGTGTTGAAAGGAACCAAAGCGATTAGCAATGCAGCGATCCAAATAGCGGTAAGGATTGCAAGGGCATTCATAATTAATGGTTCAGGAAAGGCCAAAGGCAATGCGTAAAGGGCAAGCACCATTATCAGCATCCACATAAACATTTTGGCAGCCCGCGCCTCCTTCTCTGTCATAGAGACAAGGGCAGCAAGTGCCAAAGCAAGTGCCAAAACACCACCAAAAACAAACAATAGAATCTCAATCATTTGATAAGTTTTCTCAAAGATTGAAAAAATCCGCGTGTAAACGAAACAACTACAGAAATTTATAAGGAATACAAATTAATTAGTGTACTTTCTCACTATGATCCTTGGAATTTTTACTTTTCCTCCTCATCAATCGGCACGCTTGCTTTGAGCTCCAGCAGAAATCGCCGGGTATCTTCGAGGGTTTTTACCACCTCAAACTCAGTTTCCGTCTGCCGGGTCTTTTTACGTAGGATGTCTTTGGCTCCCTGCAAGGTGTATCCCTTACGCTTAACCAGGTTATAAATCAGGTGAAAGTTATCGATGTCCTTTTGTGTGAAATAGCGGTTGCCTTTTTTATTCTTGTGTGGGTTTATCACATCGAACTCCTTTTCCCAGTATCGGATGAGCGATTGGTTGACCTCAAACATTTTGGCCACTTCGCCAATACTGAAAAAGATTTTCTTCGATTTAGGTTTCCTGTCCGCCATGGTTTAGTCCATCGATTGTGAAGGCCGTTTCGACAGCTCAATCATTTTTTCAAACTGCTCCGGAGTGATATCGTTAAAGAAGTAGTAAATCGGGTTTACAGCACGTCCGTTTTTTCTCACCTCGTAATGCAGGTGTGGCGCAGTGGATTTTCCGGTGTTCCCTACATACCCGATGATTTGTCCGCGTTTGATTTCATCCCCTTTCTTCACTCCAAACGATTTCATGTGCGCATACACTGTTTCGTAGCTGAACCCGTGGTCAATCACCAAACGGTTTCCGTATCCGCGGTGCGAATTCTTTACCTGCTTCACCTCCCCATCGCCGGGGGCATAAATCGGTGTGCCCAGAGGTGCCGAAAAGTCAATCCCCTCATGAAACTTCCTGACCTTGTAGAACGGGTCGGTACGATATCCATAGTATGAAGAGATGCGCTTGAGGTTTTTATTGCTCACCGGCTGAATGGCCGGAAGAGCTGCCAGCATCTTTTCTTTGTTTTTAGCCATGTTAAAAACCTCGTCAAACGACTTCGACTGCACATACAGCCTATGAGCCAGGTTGTCAACCTTTTTCGTCGTTTCTATCAGCAAATCAGAGTTCTTATACCCTTCAAGACGGGCGTACCTGTCGACACCGCCCATACCCCCACGGCGCAGGTTGTCTGAAACAGGCTCTGCTTCAAAAATCACCCTGTAAATATCATCATCTCTTTCTTCCAAATCCTGGGCAACCATCTCAAGCTGGTTTACCCGGTCGTGTAATATGCTGTATTGGAGTTTTACCTGTTCTAATTCACGTTGAAGTATTTTTTCTTTTGGTGATTCAAAAAAAGTATAGGCAAGCCCCACAACCACAGCCGAGAAAAACAATCCCGATGCGAGCATCGAAAATACTTTTAATACTTTTTCCTTTAAGGTTGGCTTTTGTCTGACTATCTGGAGTGAATCCGTGTCCAGTCTGTACTTTTCTCTACCCATTAAGTAAAATTCTGTTCATTAAGAAAAATCCTCACTCTTTCCGCAAAGTTAAGTAAATAACTTAATTTTGCAATTCTCTTAACGATGAATAAATTAACTGATAATTGTTGATAAAATCCTGTTACATGAATTCTTACGAGATTAGAAAGACATTTTTAGATTTTTTTAAAGAAAAGCAACACCAAATCGTTTCTTCAGCACCGATGGTAGTCAAGGACGACCCTACGCTGATGTTTACCAATGCCGGCATGAACCAGTTTAAAGATGCCTTTTTGGGCAACAGTCCGGCGCCGGCGCCACGTGTGGCCGACACACAAAAATGCCTTCGTGTATCAGGAAAACACAACGACCTTGAGGAAGTGGGGCACGACACCTATCACCACACCATGTTTGAGATGCTGGGCAACTGGTCGTTTGGCGATTACTTTAAAAAGGAAGCTATTGAATGGGCGTGGGAATTGCTCACCAGCCGCTATGGCATTAGCAAGGAAATTCTTTACGTCACCGTATTTGGTGGCGATAAGAGCGACAACATGCCGTTTGACGAAGAGGCTTACAATTTCTGGAAAGCCATCGTTCCGGAAGAGCGCATTTTGATGGGCTCTAAAAAGGATAATTTCTGGGAGATGGGCGACACCGGCCCGTGC
>JAASSU010000045.1 GCA_021767705.1 Bacteroidota bacterium
GAATCTTTTTTTTGTATTTTGAAACTGATCTCAATAAGGCCATTTTTTTTATCTAAAGAAGTCACATTTGAAACCAACTTTAGTGATTCATCAATAAAAACAGGTTTTAAGAACCTCGAATGTATTTTTTTTAAGCTAAAAGAAATATTTTTACTTTCAAATATTTTGAGTGACGCAATAAACATAACTGGAAGCATGCCATGGACAACTCGCTCGCGAAACATGGATCGGCGACTAAATGTACTACTGGTATGCAGAGAACTTCGATCCCCAGTTAAAACTGAAAATTTCTGGACCATTTCCTCTGATGGAGTAACTATAAGTTCTTCAGTATCACCCACAGACACACAAGGTGGAATGATAAATACGTCAGTTACCACTGGTCGTTCCGCTCTAGTGTTATTTGGGGAGGAAAGGGAATTTCCACACCACTCTCCAGCGAAAAAACAAGGTTATCCTCATCACCTACCAAGCTGGAACGCTTGAAAAATTCCAGGCAAGGTTTGTTTTTTGCGGTTGGAATATACCTTGCGTATACATTTATTACTTTGTGATTTTTGGCGTATTGAGCAGCCAGCGCAATCATTGTCTCTTCAATTTTTCTCCCCATAACACGGCAGCTTAAAACATAGTCAACGATTTTCAGGGAATTGACCTCGATTTCAAAACTAAGTAGGCCGGTCAAACCCATGTCACCAAATCGATCAGAGACGCGAAGCGCCAAGACTTTATTCCCACTTGTCTTTGACCACTCCATAAACTCGGTTTCAGTTAAGCGCCTTGTTGATAAATTCATCTGGTTCGTTTTATTTAATAATTGAGTCGCCCTGACAATATTGTTTTCATCGAGCTCTTCAACAGCAATCCTTACTTCAAGTGTATGCAACCAGTCATCAAGTGAGTTTACTGATTGTTTCAATGTCTTTCTTTCTCGCTCACCAGCATACATCTTGGCTCGTCCACGATCCTCTGTGGTCAAAGAAACAGCGTCGAAACAAGTCAGTTCAAGCAAAGTCTTTTGGTACATAACTTTATCAATCGGCCATTCGGGAACAAAAACCTCGGGTAGTGCTTCTCTGACCCTCGCTCGCTCCACAGGATTATCATCGATAAATACGACAGAGCTCAGCCCAAGATTGAGTTCAGTTATAAGATCAACCAGGTTTTTTGCCTTGTCGTCCCAGTTAATTCTCCAACCGGCAAAATCGTCAACTTTTAGAAACATTTCAGGATGGGTACGAATAGCATCCAAAGCGATTGATTCGTCATTTTTACTTACAATACCCAATAATATCCCTCTGTTGGTCAAGGCCTTAAGCGATTTTTGAAAATCAACTAGAGCCTCACCCTCAGGATCGTGGCCGCCTAGAACAAGATTTTCTTTTCCAGCATCGCCAACGATACCACCCCAAAGGGTGTCATCTAAATCAACAACAATGATTTTTTTAGTTAGGCCGGTTGTAGCCAGGGCGGCGGCTTTAACATCTTCTACAGCGTGCTTAAATACTTCGTTGCCAAAAGGAATCTTTCCTAGATACCAGAGCTTTGGATTAAACGAAGAAGATCCTGAACATTCAATCCACCTCTGAGTGTTCAATATGAAATAATGCGGTAAGGCAGAAATATTTTCTGCAAGTCTCAGATTCATTATCGATAAAAGATTGCGAGTGCCGAGTTCGTATTTTTGATCTAATATTCCCATGCCTCGGTTATAACTCGGTATCACCCAGGATGGGATAAGCACTGTTCTCACTCGTCCGCTAATATTTACAAGCAAATCTGAAAACTGATCCACTTCATCTATCAATTGTTTGACAGAAACGTCCTCGCCCATCAGGTGGCTGCCAAAAGAAGGTACAGTAATTTGTGGTTGAGTCCAAACAACAACAATGTCTAAACCATCAATCCAACAAGGAGATTTTTCATCAAACAGTAGTTGCTGTACCTGGCCATAGTCCGATTCGATAATATTAAACTTAGGGCCACCTTGTATATTAGAGAGATACCCGTTGAAATTTCCAATATTAAAATCAGAAATTATCAGACAAGATTTCATGCCCTCGCCCTTCATCTATTGTGCACTATCTGATAGGAGATATAATTAACTAAAGCTCCGATTGATTTTAAAGGAGACTGTTGTTGAGGTTCAGATCTTGGCTCTGCCAGATTTATTTTGACGTTAAAGATTTCATAAATTTTTTGCTCTATTTCGACAATAAAATTAACCAAACTCAAGGAATCCATAGCGGCAGAAGCACCTAATAATTCAACATCTCGAGACTTGGTAACTTTTTTCTCTTCAGGGAGCATCTGATTTATTTCATCTATAGCCGAGTAAACCGCTTTCAATACATTATCATTTATGTCGTTTTCCATTACTCTACTTCTCCAGAATGTTTGTTTAGCTTATATTGGTTATTTAATTTAACAATCTTGGGGTAATAAACATCCATGTTTACCAACAACCTTGGCATGTATCCCGGAAACAAGCACATAATCTGGAACATCAGAGAAAACCAATGATTTAGCACCAACAACACTAAACTTACCAATGCGGACCCCCGCAAGTATTGTTGAATCAACACCAACAACGACGTTTCTCTCTAAATAAACTTCACTGATCTTTTTCTGGTAAATAGAAGATAAAATATTACCGTTAAATTCTCCTAAATCCTGATGTGTCAAAATTGTGCAACCAGGAGCAACCGCAGCATATTTATCTAAGGTAATTGGAGCGGAAAGATCTAAGGTCACCCCTGAACCGATAAATGTATTATCATTACAACAAAGATTCTTTATGGTATGTTGTACTTGTATAAAAGTAACTTTTTCAATACGAACGTTTTTACCGATCTTCGCACCTAAAAGTTTAAAGTATAATGCCCTTAATTTCGGATGAGGGATAAAGATATTTATAATATTTAAAAGGTAGTAATTAATAATATATTTCATTTTATATTTATGAATATCCCACATTAACAGGCAATATCAATGACATCATTATAAAGTTGTTCCATTGCTCTGTACCAACTATCTAGTCCATACTTTTCGACGACAACACATCTGGCTTCAATTCCAACTTTTTTATGTATATCCGGATTTGCTATAAGAAACCTGATTTTTTCTGCAATTGCAACTGAACTAGCGGCAGGGACTAGAAGACCATCAACATAATCTGTGATGACTTTCGGTACCCCCCCAACGCTGCTTGCTATAACCGTCAGACCCATGGCCATGGTTTCAAGCAATGCCATAGGTGTACCCTCTGTCAGAGATGGTAAAGCAAATAGATCAAAGGCCGGTAGCCAGGTATGCGCATCGGTCTGAAAACCAGCAAAGATAACCTTATCGTCTATTTCAAGGTTTGTTGCTTGAACTTCAAGCCTTGCTCTTTCTTCCCCTTCACCAACAATCAGCAACCTGATTGGTTCATCTGATTTGATTAACTGAGCAACAGCTTCTAAAAGAAAGTTCACTCCTTTTTCCGGACTGAGCCTCCCCAAAAAACCAACAACATACTCCTTATCACCAATCCCTAACGCGCTACGCTTGCAATCTCGCAATCTCGCTATTTCAACTGGCTCAAATTCTGTGTCTACCGCATTGGTTATAACAGAAATTTTATTTTCTTTAACGCCTGTTTCAATCAAACGTTCTTTTATCCCATCAGAAACTGCAATCACTTTATGGCTTGCTTTTATAGCATAAATGTCCAGCTTATTGTATATTTTTAATTTTTGAGTATTTGATATAAAACCATGACAGGTAGTGATGGTTTTTATACCAAGTAGTCGCGCTATTGGAATAGCACATATATCGGCAAAATATCCGTGAACATGCACCAGATCAAACCTATCTGCTCGGAGCAGTTGAAATATTCGCCAAGCAACGCGTAGCACCCGGAGGGGATCGCCGTCTTTTTTCATGCTAACCGGCAAAGCAATGTATTCGTAACCTAATTTGTTAAGCTCTTGTACGAAGTAGGGTGGTTTCTCCCAGGGGCGCAATAATAAAATAAGTTTGACATCAAAACGAGTGCGATCTACTTTTTTTAAAAAATTAAGGCTAACCTTTTCCGCGCCTCCAAAAGTGATGGGAGTAAGAATATAGGCGACTTTGATTCTATTTCGATTTATTAATGAGTTGTTCAGGTTATTCATAAGTACGTTTTTCAAATTTTGAAACTAAAATCAAACGGAAGGATTCGTAAATCACAATAAGGAACATAAAAGTCACCAACAATCTAAGAAGAATCAACATGCCAATAAAAAAATACCTTTCCACCCTAAATTGACTCAATAGCTCTTCATCTGTATAAATATCGTAGTATTGACCGGAAAAAAGAGCCAAACCGTCATATACCATTTTCTCTAATTTGTCATTTCCAAGCGGGACGTAGAAATTTTCAATAAAACGAAAATATCTTTTAACACCTGATGCCGGGGTAAAACCTAAATAAACGCTGTTTAGAAATTCATTAGTGTAATAATTTTTGAAGTATATTGGGGCTTTATCACTAACTCTAATAAATTCAAGATTAGGTTCTGTTTTTTGTGCGTCACCATAATCAGCACCGATACCATCTAACAAAGGCACCCCACCTCCCGCAATATCCAGAATACCGACGACAGTGTCATTATTGAGTTGATAGGGCACCCGAACAGCTACATGTCCACCACCTGAGAAAAGCGAGTTTGGAGGCAAAAAGTGGATCAACTCAAAGTCAATCCCCTCACGAATAAAATGGTAGGCACCAGCAAAAGAAAAATTTGAACAATCACCATTCCCACCAGCAATAGTTGTATTAAATCTATTTTCTGGATGCACAGCGTACACATAATGAGGTTGCGACCGATATGGGATTGCCTCAATAAAATCTGGCAAATTCAAGACATCTTTATCATCAAGAAAGCGTTCTGTATTGAAGTTTTTTGTCGGTTTTAAAGAATTCCACTTTTGAAAGCGATTTGGTTGAATCAAAATAACTATCATTATGCACACAAAAAGCACCAAGATTAATGTATAAGTGATGAATTTGATTGTTTTCACGCCGACTCCATACTTAACCGCTGCTTCTGTTCCTTGATAAGCATTTGACTTAGTGCGGCTGACAACACGACATAGAAAACCCAATAAAGAGAGTACGCTTGGGACAAAAACAAGGACGCTGCAAACATACCCAGAAAACCAACCATGAGCAATTCACTGATTTTTCTCAACCTCAGGCTATGTGAATACTTCCTAACATTGTGAAAAATTCTTATCACGTTTAAACTCAGAAAACTGTATAGAGATAGACCTATTACCCCCGTTTCAGCTCCAATTTGCACAAGTGAGTTGTGCGCAACTTGCCACCGGACAACTTCAAGACCACGTTCTGTTCGATCTTGTGCCACAGCACGCACAAAATTGTTTATGCCAACGCCCGTCAATGGATTTTCTAGCATCGCCCTGATTCCAATGCCCCAAAGAGTCATACGTCCGGTTTCTGAATGTAGATTATAATCTTCTTCAATATTAAGGAGAGTTGAAAATCGTTCATAATTTATAGGGGCAAAGGCTAATACAACAAGCATCGAGGTTAAAACAATTATCTTCAGCAATCTACTGGCTTGTTGTGTCCAAAACAACAAGATTAACATAGCGAAAACAAACGAAATTAAACCACCACGAGATTGAGATAAGAATATCAAAAGGATTCCACCTACAATAAAACTTGAACAAAAAATACGCTTCCAAATCTGATGGGTACGCTCAATGAAAAACAGATTTAAAGGGAGAAAGACAAGGGCAAAATAAGCTAAATCGTTTGGGTCAAAGGTTGTACTAAAATACAATCTCCCCCCGCTACCAATTCCTGAATTTACTGCTGATAAAAAATATAATCCGCTACCTAAACAGACAGTCAAAAGGATTTTCTCTAACCTTTCCGTAGTATTTACAAGCTTGTAAAAAAAAATAAAAAAAAGAAAAGTGACAACATAGTCTGGAAAAATTGACTCAAATGATACACGTACGTGTAAAGCTGTCGGGATACTCATTATAAAAATAAAAACAAGATAAAAATAGTGTTTTACCTGTTTTTCTTTAAATAGTTTCGGTCCTGAAATTTCTTTACTATATATACAATAAAACAAAACCATCAGCGCTGTAGATAAAAGGGCTGGCCTAAAAGGAACAAGAGCAGGTATAAAGTTTTGTGGACGGCAAATAAGAATAAATGCCCAAAAGCAAAATATAATAAAAGCGAGGGAAGTATTTTCTTCCTTTTGTTTCATCATAATCGACAATCAAACTTTCGATGAGTAAATTCTTCCCGCCTTGATTATATAATCAAAGTTTTTCAAACACAGAAAATGTGCTAAAACAGTTAACGAGTACTTATAACGGCACAAAGGATTAATATTTTTTGCAAAAATTCCGATTTTAAACCCTTCTATTCCTTCAGGCATCTGCTTTTTCAACTTACCAATGAATGAAATATGTGATTTTTCCCATTGGTATTTCAGATCGTTATCTATATGCAAAGGACAAGGAACATGACCAGGATAGGTCTGCCATGGGACTGAGGTGACAGATGAAGGTAATAATTTATAGAGTTCGTCATACAGTTTGTGATTAAGTCGATAGTCTAGCGGCAGGCTCAAAATGTATTCGAGAAATTTAAAATCAAAAAAAGGGAGCTGATATTCAGTGCCATGAAAATCGATATTTTCATAAATATTATACATATGTCTTCTTTGGTCATTAAGCATCAAAAATAAAAATATCTGCTGCCCCTTATCATCAGATTTAATGCGGCCCAGCTCTTCGGATATTGCTTTATCCAGGAACTTAGAAAGTTCATTTTTTTTTTCTTTTTTCATTACTCCTAATGGTAAAGCATATGAGTTTTTCTTTTTAAAATGCTGAATTGCTTCCAATTGATCAGAGTGCCTGAACTCCTCAACTACTTTCTCATCTAAATAAACACAGCCCAAGCCGACACTTCCACCATCGCCAGACCATAGTGCTTTGGGTCGTGTTGTCTTTAATTTTTTGTTTTCTGAAATTTCTAATACGGTTTTGGCCATATGACTTAATGATTTTTCCGGAAAGGGCATCGAATGAAAAGGACACTTTACAGTGTCGGCATATTGCTTTGCAAAAACCTTATCCTGCGAAACTTCAGGCGAACAATTGAATGTGTGGACATCTATGTCCATATCTTTCAAAACAGCGACAATTGCCCTTGAATCCATGCCACCACTCAAAAAGGCAAGTGCACTTGAATCATTTTTTAACCTTATGCGGATGGAGTCCTTAAATATTTCATATGTATTTTTTATTGCTTCAGTCATCGGGACATTACGCTGCCTGATCTGATCCCAACGAAAATAAGTTATATGATCTGTGCTGTTGAATTTGAACCGAACAATCTCAGCTTCACGCATGACTTTGATGTGTTTATATCTGGTACGATCCGCCAACGGAATGCCGAAAGCAAAAGTTTCAGACAACGCCGACAGATCTACTTCTTTGGGAATCATTGTAACGGATTCAAGAATCTTTAATGCTGTTGCAAAAACAACGAAATGGCCATCTGACCAATAGTAGATTGGCCTGACACCTAGTTTATCTGCACATAGTTCCAGAACAGGTTCCTGGGCATCTTCATACCTGGCAGCGCAGAAAACCCCCCTGACGGAACTGAGGTCTGCATATCGTCGATCCTTCAAAGCTAGCATCAGCGTACGGTGATCTTCTTCAATTTCATCATCTGAAAGCAATGGCTCCCCGGCTATAAATGACAAGTTATCTTCCTCATCATGAAGAACACCTGAATATTCCGACAATGCTGATGTATATCCACGGACAAAGAATGAGTTATTCATTCTTTTTTTTACAATATTTAATCCACTATTACTGTCAAAATACTTTTGTATTTCGGTGATTGTTGTTTCGTAAATTTTTCTATTTTGTTCTAAAGATACAATACCGGCAAACATAATAACCCTACCCCTTGAGTGTTATTTCTTTATTAAATTTCTAACCTCTTGAAGCCCGTTACGATTAAAAGTGATTGTTATTGCAGAATAAATAACCGCGCCAGAAATAATAAGCATGAGCATATCAAGCACAGCGTGTAAAGTTAATAACGGTGAAGATTTCACCAGATAAACTCCGACATACATTACTAGTGCGGATAAAAAAGGCATCTGCATAGTTTTAAGAACTGAAACAAATGAAACCTTTAAAATTTTGATAGTCAACATGAGTTGCAAAGAAAAAATCAGAGGAAATACGATGATCCACGCGAGGCTAACGCCCAGGAGTCCCCAATATGACCCAACAAAAAAAGCTACAGGCATCAAAACAAAAGGCACAACAACAAGATAAAAGGAAACATCAGCACGGCCAACACCAAATACAGCTGTAGACATCACGTTGCTGACCATGCGCAGAGGGATAATTATCGCAATAATCTGCATTGGCACAACTGCCTGGATCCATTTATCTCCAAGAAAAACATGTATTATCTCTGGTGATATACTGGAAATCCCCCACAGCACCGGAAAAGAGATAAAACTCATGACTCTGATGGCCTTTAAAAAATATCTACCTACGACTTCTAAATCAGATTGCACACTGGAAAAAGCTGGAAAAGCTACTTGAATGATGATACTCACAACCTTATCCATTGGTAAGGCTGCCAACATAAGTCCAATAGAATAAAAACCCAACAGTTCCTTCCCTAGCACCTTTCCAATAATCAAAGTGTCGGTTCTTGAATATAAATACCAAAAGACCCGGCCTAAGGTAACGTAGCCGCCGAACGAAAAGAAAGCACCTAGGCCTTTAAAGCTGGCCCTCGGCAAATAAAAAAAAGGTTGGGCGATGTTAAAGCCAATGGTAGAAACAATGCGGATCATCAACATGCCCCAGACCAGAGACCAAACGCCGTAACCCATTAAAGCCAAAACCAGAGTAGCGATTGAACCAGAAATTGCTGAAATAAAATCAACAACAGCAATCGGACGAAACTTCATTTCACGAAGCAATAATGATCTTGGTATAACGGAAAATCCGTTGAGTAAAAACTCCAATGCCAAAACCTGAACCAACAAGACAAGTCGTGGTTCTTCATAAAACCCCGAAATCAATGGGGCTGAAAAAAACATAATAAGATAGAATAATCCGCTGACGAGGAGAACCAGGCCAAACAAAGACCTTAACGTCGGAAGATCAATATCTTTACGCTGAACAACCGCCGCGCCTAAACCCAGTTCATTTAACAGTGCAAGAAAAGCTACAAACACACCAGCAAGGGTCATCAAACCGTAATCTTCGGGCGAAAGCAGCCGAATGATGACAATAGTAATACACCAGGTGAGCAGTTGAGCAACAAGCCTTCCTCCTGCTGACCATGCAAGGCCAGACACGACTTTCTGCTTTAAATTCATATATAACTACCTAGAAACGATCATAAAACCTGCTTTATTAGTAAGACCTATCATTATCAATAATTCTTTTTTTTAAATAAAACATGAATCCAGTATGGATTTTTTTTTGTAAATAATATTTTCAATAAATCATCAATTTTAACTGCAATTTTAGTATAGATTTTATCTAAAACACCTCTTTTAGATGGAGCCTCAAATTTACTTCCGCAAAAACCACACCTTTCTTCCTGACTATATGTGCCGTATGGGTTGCTGGCCAAGTTCATTAGCCAAGAAGATATGAAGTTCGTACGAGAATGATATTTGCCACAAAATGAAATTTCACTCACATCATATTGTGGAAACAGTTTAACCAACTTATTTTCATCAAATTCATTAACATGCCCCCAAGGAGGACTGACTTGCCCACAGTTGGGGCATGTCAATTTCGATACTCGTAGATCCTGCTTATAAGGAACCCCAATAAGTAGATACTTTTTTGACACACGGCTCAATTCAGCCACAGCATTTTTAAGTAGAGAAGAGGGAATATGTTCAAGAACCTCAGCGCATAGAACCAAGTCAAACTGGTTATCTTCAAAATTCAAATCGGTTACATCGCCGCGAACGCAAGAGATTTTTTCATGTGGAATCAAAGGTTTTTCCAAATCAAGGGCTGTCACTTTTTCAAAGTATTCTGCTAACAATAACGAAAAATGACCGTCTCTTGCTCCTATATCAAGTGAATGATTAACCTCGACGTCTTCTCTAGAAATTGAATCAATATATTTCAACAAGTCATGACTTCTCTCTTGTTCTGAATCATTCTTTCTACCTTCGAGTAGCATCATTATCTCTCCAATACATTTAGTGGAGTTTATGGACCTTGGTTTCTAAAAAAATCAGATAAAAGATTTAAAATAAGCTGTAACGCTCAAACTTATGGTATTTATCCCCATACCCCCCTGGTATCGATCACAACCTTCTCTTTCAGAAGTGCATTATCCACTTCTTTAAATTCATCATGATCAACCAGGAGAACCAGGATATCGGACTGCTGAATCACCTCATTCAAACTTTGAACGGGAAATTCTGTAAATGCTTTTGAGATGTTCGGTTCACACACAACAACTTTCCCCAAGCTTGCCTTGTGAATCTGCCGTGTTATTTCCAGGGCCGGGGATTCACGCAAATCATCGATATTGGCTTTGAAGGATAGTCCAAGACAGCCAATAACCGGGTTTTTAAAACGCTCCGCGCGGGCCTTAACTTTTTCAACAACCCATTGCGGCTTAAAATCGTTTACTTCTCGGGCGGTGCGAATCAGCCTGGCCAGTTCCGGTGCAGCATCAACAATAAACCAGGGATCTACCGCGATACAGTGCCCCCCGACACCGGGACCAGGCTGCAGGATGTTGACACGCGGGTGGCGATTTGCCAGAGAGATCAGTTCCCACACATTGATACCCACCCAGTCACAGATCAGCGACAGTTCATTGGCAAAGGCAATATTGACATCACGAAATGAGTTTTCTACCAGCTTGGCTAATTCTGCCGTGCGAGAATCGGTCAGCAAAATTTGCCCATTACAGAATGTCTTGTATAAATCGCGAGCTTTTTGGGCTGAAGCCTTGTCGATGCCACCTATAATACGATCATTATCGACCAGCTCTCGAAGGATATGACCGGGCAATACCCGTTCCGGACAATGGGCGATATAAAGAGGTGGTTCGTGACTGTTGGGATTGGGCTGTACCAGTTCGGGGCGCAATTCAGCGATAATTGAGCGGATCTTTTCAGTGGTACCTACCGGCGAGGTTGATTCAAGAATGACCAGATTGCCTTCCTGCAGATAGGGAGCTATCGAACGGGTGGCCGCATCAACATAACTGACATCCGGTATTTTTATCGATTTATCTTCGTTATTGAGAAATGGTGTTGGTACCGCGAGGATATAAACATCAGCCTCGCAGGGCTCCAGGGAGGCGGTTAAATTACCGCTGTGGACTGCTGATTTGACCAGCAAATCCAGATCAGGTTCAACAATATGAATTTCACCCTGGTTGATGGTCTCCACAGCGTGGGAGTTTACATCGACACCGACAACCTGGTAACCCTTGGTAGCCAGCATGGAAGCCGTCGGCAAGCCGATATAACCAAGCCCCATGACAACAATTTTTTTAATTTCAGATTTCATTCAAACCTCTGGTATCCGAATATAGAATTAGAAACTTTTTAAAATATTGGCAATCCTTTTGGCCGCCAGGCCATCTCCATAAGGGTTGTGGGATTGGGCCATCGCTGCGTAGGCTTTTGGGTCATCCAGCAAGGCCAACGTCTCTGTAATAATTTTTTTGGTATTAGTGCCAACAAGCTTGACAGTCCCGGCAGATACCGCTTCAGGCCTTTCGGTGGTATCCCGCATGACCAGTACAGGTTTACCTAATGAGGGGGCTTCTTCCTGAACGCCACCGGAATCGGTGATAATCAGGGTTGACCGCTGCATCAGATAAACAAAGGGAAGATAATCTAGAGGGTCAATAAGGTGGATGTTGTCTGAGCGATCATGGTTAAGAATACGTTTAACTGGCTCCTGAACATTAGGATTGAGATGCACCGGGTAGACAATATCAACATCCGAACGTTGACAGGCAATTTCAACAAGTGCATTACAGATATTCTCAAACCCCTGGCCGAAACTTTCACGGCGGTGGCCGGTGACCAGAATTAATCTACGGATCGATTTAGGGTCTACTACAGAACTCAACGAAGGAAAACGCTCCACCAGATTGTTCCGTAAGGATTCTTCAATATGTGGATCGTGAAGTTTTTCAACCGTTGTCATCAGTGCATCAATCACTGTATTACCAGTGATATAAATACTTGAAGGGTCAACATTTTCACGCAGTAAGTTATCTTTTGCAGTACCGGTTGGTGCGAAATGAAGATCGGCAACGACTCCGGCGACACGGCGATTGATTTCTTCTGGAAAAGGCGAAAACTTATTTTTGGTTCGTAAACCCGCTTCCACATGCCCGACTGGTATCTGCTGATAAAAAGCAGCCAGTGAAGTGGCCATCGTTGTGGTTGTATCGCCATGAACCAGCACCATATCGGGCTTGACTTGACGAAATACAGACTTAAGGCTCTGCAACACGTTACAGGTGACAGCGTAAAGATCCTGCCCAGGCTTCATAATATCAAGGTCAAAATCAGGCTTTATTGAAAACAGATCAAGGACTTGGTCGAGCATTTGACGATGCTGTGCGGTGATACAGACAGTCACATCAAACACATCCGGATGCTTGAACATTTCCAAAATGACTGGGGCCATTTTGATGGATTCCGGTCGGGTCCCAAATACAAATAATACTTTCAAGGCAAATCATCTCCCTTAAAAACATTTAGATGCAGAGCTTTATTAAAAGCTTCTTCAAGCTTATAGGTCATTTTTTCCCTTGAAAATTCATTCATAAAACGTTCTACATCATTTGATTTGATATTCCCTTCTTTATAGTCCTGCATTGCCTGGACAATGTTAGCACTTATCGTTGCTGCGCTATCATCATGTACAAGATATGACGATGGACTAAATTCAGCGATCATATCAGCAACCTCCCCGGTTGGAATAGTCGCAAGAAAAGGAACATTCAGAGCTATCCCTTCAAATAACTTGGTACTGATCATCGGCTTCATTATTCTGAGTAACTGAAGATGCGCCTGACGCAAATTATCGAGTATGACCGGATAGGGAGTTGGCTTTTCGATAACAACCATATCATCAACTTTATATTTTAAGGATAAATTAGATATATGCTGATGACATCCACCAAAATACAGAAACTGGAAGTTATCCATGTTGATAATTTGTTGTTTTTTTAGCTTCAAAAGTGCCTCAAAAAAACTATCTGCCGAAACTGCTTCCAGGTACATGTTGCCTGCGTAGATAATGGTAAATTTTTCAAACTTTTCTGATTCGCCATCAGGCAAAAATGAGGAATCAAAGCCATTGTGGATGGCGGTGATTTTGTCTTTAAATTCAGGGTAAGCTGAAATAAAACCGCGCTTCACTTCCTCATTATTCAAAACAAATTGGTCTGCACCTGCAATAATTTTGTTTTCTATCAAGCGATTAATAGCATTTCTGAATTTAGGGGTTTTTTCTACGCCCGGATGCATTGTGTAGAATGGATCTCGAAAATCCACCACCAAGGGCTTGACAGTTAGTTTTTTAATGATAAGGCCTGCGATTGCAGAACTGAATGGTGAACAGGACACATAAATGCAATCGATATCATGATTTTTAATGAGCTGCCGTCCCTTGTGCACTGCTTTGGGGATCCATCCCAGAAAAATATCCGGAATAGAAAATAGATCATGCAGGTAATTTCTTTTCAGCCGAATGCCAAACACAGAGAATATTCGACTTATCAAGCCGTTTGCTTTACCAAAAAACCAGTACACATTAAATAACGTGCGGGTATAAGAAATCGGCACATTTTCGGGTGGTACATCAGCTCCAGGTTGACAAAAATGTTTATCCGGGTTCTTCACAGACAGCACATAAGGCTGCCAGCCGTGATCGGCTAAATACTTTGAAAAGGCGACACTTCTTTTACAGCCAACATCCCGCAAAGGCGGAAAGTAATAGCACACCATTAATATTTTCTTGCCCATACAGCTACTTATTTCTCAAATCGGGAACAATCAAGCATTGTGCTTAGAAGTTATTTTCAACTGCAACAAAACAGCATCCATAAAAAACTTAACCGCCCAATTCAAAATTTCGTATCTACCGTATCCTCCATTAAGGGGGTAAGAACCGGTAATACCGCCATGGAGGGCCTTGTTTTCGGGGCATATAATTTGTCTGGTCATCAGGTAATTGTTTACCTTTTCAACTGTATTCAGATACTTTTGATCGCCGGTTAATTGGTACAACTTGCTCCAGATGATGGAAATTTGTGCATCACCGGTCAGACAACTCCACTCGACTGTCGGCTGCCAGTTTTGATCAAATCTGCCGGAAAGTCCCCCATCAGGCTGTTGCTGATCCAGTAGCGCATCTGCGGCTTTTTGAGCCGATTTTTTCAATGTATCATCATTCGTCAGAATAGCGACTTCCAGAATACCGCGAATACAATAGGCGATCGTGTGGAGAAGTGGCTGATCCGGATCTGTAAGGCAGTTATTACTGAACCAGCCGTTTTCTCGTTGTTGCGTTAAGACAAACGTAATATTGTTTAAAGACGCTGTAATAAAATCGTCCCTTTTTGCTGACAATCCTACCAGATGAAGAGCCCAGGCTGTGCGCGTATTGTACGAATAAAACGGCATGCTTGAACTGGCATAATCTGAGAGATTTTTTCGCCAGGAGCCATCGGATTCCTGATTTGCGACTAAAAACTCACCGGCTCTTACTGCGGCGGTCAGATATTTTTCATCATTTGTCTCCTCAAAAGCCCTGACCCAGCCGAAAATGACTTGACCTGTATTGAATATGGCTGGTGTCGGCTTTTCGCCGATCATTCCACCCTGAACGGCTCCATTATCCAATTGCACTTGAATTTCCCAATCAGCCATTTTGATCGCACGATTAAAAAATTCCGGATTATCACTGAACGCTGCATAGTCAAAAAAGGTCGGGATGATATACCCTGTTGTCTCCGGGTAAGAAGGAAACCAGCCTTTTTTACCGTGATAGGAATGGTAAATAAGGCTGTAACTTCTGGCAACGCCACCATCAGCTGTTGCATCCTGGGCAGCACATAACCATTGAGCGGCAGCATTCAGGTGATTGTTGGTTTCTTGTGGCTCTGCTAGAGGTTTTCTATATAGCAGGCTCAATGTTTGAGGGTTGAGGAAAGACGTCCAATATTTATATTTACGGAAAAGCCGTTGTTTTATATCCATAGGTTATGATTCCATTCTGTAAAATGTTTTTCCACCAGCGACAAAGGCATTAACACATTCAACAACGGACCCACTTTCAACCAACATCAATGTGGTTTTACCTATTGTTGTTTTTTTCAGTAATTTATTCTTTTCAAGTTCTTTTTTTAGGATGGATGGATCACGAAATTTAACAGCTTTTTCAGAAAAAACAAACAGATTTGTATCAACGACTTGCCCCGCTTTATCATTCACTTTTGCACAAACAGGTTTATCTGAATAAAGATTGAAAGGTAAATCATCCTTGATCAGATGTTCAATATAATGGATGAAGGTAAAAGTATTAAAAGGGACGTCAAAAAACAGAATTTTACCTTTTAATTGATGCAATTTTTCAAATGGTGAGCCTGGACCACAGGGATATAAGCAGTTTTCATGGTCATTGATCAGATCGGCTTGTTGATTTCCCCATACTAATAGCGGATGTGATGGGTTGGCGGATCTTGCAACATCTCTTCTTTTGCGGAATACCTCACTGATAATTCCCATTTGTGATGGGGTTTTTTGAACATCAAAAACTGGGTTGTTTTTTAAATATGCTGCTGTTGATGACCGGTAAGGCATCGATACCATCAACACATTACCCTGTTCACCTACTACCTCAATCAGCGCCTCGATAATATCTACAGGGCTACCGGTAAAACCACTGAATCGGGAGTAAGCACTGTGAACCATGAGGGTATCTCCACGAGCTATTCCGACCTCTTTTAACGCTTTTTTCAGCTTTTCTTTGTCATAGGCATGAAACTTTTTTATATAATTGAATTTATATTTGTTCACAGTTTGCTTCAGTCGGCGCTGTGAATCTTTGGATAGCGTGTTTTTTAATATTTTTTTTATCATCTGTTTGTCTTTATTTCATCGTAACAGGCTTGATTTATTATCGCCCTTAGCCGTGATAAAATTCGTTTAAAGTGATTTTATCTACATTAAAGTTACCAATTCCCTGCAGTGATGCTTCGTTGATGAATCTATAGAGGGGCCCTTGTTTGTTATCGGGATCATTCAATTCTGAATAGGTATATCCCGAATCCCAAAATGGCAAATCTGTTGGGGTGATAGGCAAGACAATGTCTCGTGCTGAGATATAGTCAAGGGCTACTGGATCTTTTGATGCCAAAATTGTTTTGGTTCGAACTGATTTTTCTAAATCGATACGAGATCCCCAACCTACCCTTTCTGCCGTGATAATATTCAGTGTGGGCATTTTCACATGTCTCATGAAATATCCGAGAGCGCCGCCGGTATGATGAAAATCTCGATAACAATAGCTGGAAAACTTTCCGTAGAGCCGCAATCGCGACATAATAGAAACAAAGGTTTTATTCTTTTTCCAGCTATTGATCTTGCTGACGCCGATATGATGGGTATTGAACGTCTGATCCGGCTCATCACCTGGCCAGCCGCACGACATATCAACAACCCCCATAAAGTTTTTAATTGATGCGGTTACTCCGCAATAACCACCATGATGGTTCAACGCTGAAAAATTAATGAACTTAACGGGCTTTTCTGGTAACCAACTGCCATTTTTCCAGGCTCCATGTTTCAGATCTACCGTGATGCCGCTATAGGAAGAGGTAAATACGGGATAGGTCATCACACATTGCCGACCTGCGGGGGATACGTAAACTGTATCCTCAAGCCAGACGTAGCCGTCCCCATCCTGAGGGCCGTTAACACGGCTGTCTCCTTGTGCATCTCCTTGTAATGGCAGGCTGGTTGTTCCAGCGACTCGCCAATGATACTTAGTCACATTGGGAAAACCCGAAGCCTGGTAGAATTCAACAAGCTCATTCAGGTTAAATTTTCCGTTTCGCTCATCTGTCGACCATCCGCGTGAATTGGCTCCATCGAACTGATGATTTTCAGCAATAATCACTTCACCCGCAAAGCCTGGTATAGCAAGAACCTCATCAATGAACCCTTGCATAGCGTCGGTATTGGTCATTCCCTGATTCCACCACTGTGCATTGGGCTTGAGGACCACGATATCGTGCGGTCCGATAAATTCTTCTATACCTCCCATCATTTCAAGGACTTTGCGCATGTTTTCTTCAGGTGTGCCATTGCGGGAGATATACACCTGCGATTGTCCTTTATCATCAGTGCCTAGACGATCCATTTTGCCAGTAGCATTGCTTTTGCCAGGCAACAAAGAACCGCTCTCTGCTCTACTTTTTTTTGAAAAATAAAAGACAGAACTTGATAACGCTGCAAAAGCAAGAGATATCTTCAGGAATAAGCGTCTTGAATAACTCATACGATCATTAACC
>JAASSU010000046.1 GCA_021767705.1 Bacteroidota bacterium
AATTCCACATAAGTTGAATAACGTTGCTCGTCAGTTCCCGGAATACGGTCGTTCCCGTAAAGGATAGTTGACCAAGCCACATGCATAAAGTCAAAACTATAACCCAACGTTAAATCAACAATGTGATTGGTGCTTGCCGCATCGTAGTTAAAATAATCAATCCTATCTAATCCTGAAAAGTTATTGATATCAATTAATGTTGCCGAAAAATTTCCGGCACTGTAGGAGATAACAGGCGTTACCTCTTTATAATCACCATCGATGCTTAATCCGCCCCAGACAAATGCTGAGAAGTTTTCGCTGAAATATCCTGCTGATGTCCCGGTCATAAACCCATCAGTTACCCTCAGCCCTCTCCAGTAGTGCATTGACTTCGCCTGCACATTGACATCAAACCTTCCCTGTGCCATCAGTGAAAACGTAGTTGCCAGCGTAATAACTGCAATAAGAAAAATCTTTTTCATGATGTCTTAGGTTTAAAGGTTCATAGATAGATAAATAAGTGCTGCAATGGCTGCTCCTGCAATCGGGCCGAACACCGGTATCCATGAATACCCCCAGTCGGCATCGCGCTTTTGGGCAAATGGAAGTACGGCATAGGCGATTCTTGGCCCCAGGTCGCGTGCCGGATTAATGGCATAACCTGTAGTACCGCCAAGCGAAATACCAATTCCTGTTACCACCAGTGCCACTGGCAATGCCCCGATAGAACCAAGACCAATTTTAGCATCTTCGATGTTCGAAGCTTCAAAAGTTGGGCCGGCAATGTACAGCACCAGAATAATCAGCACGAAAGTGCCTACCAATTCTGAGAAGAAGTTTGAGCGTTTGTGACGTATCGCCGGTGCAGTGCAAAACACTCCAATGTGTGCGTCCAGATCCTCGGTCTGATTAAAATGAGGTTTAAAAAACAGATAGACAACCACTCCACCGAAGAAAGCCCCTGCCATTTGCGCGAGTATGTATCCCGGGACCAGTGACCAGGAGAACAATCCGGCAATAGCCAACCCAATACTCACTGCCGGGTTGATATGTGCACCTGAATAAGGGCCGGCCACAATGACAGCCATAAATACCGCCAGGCCCCAGCCCAATGTGATGGTAAGCCAGCCGGCACCTTCGCTTTTTGTGCCTTTTAGAATGGTGTTAGCTACCACGCCATCACCCAAAAGAATAAGAATAAATGTTCCTAAAAATTCGTATATATAAACTAAATCCATTGTCTTTCTTTTTATATGAATACTAAAATTACTTTACCCACGATTTCGAACGAGTGACGGCATCCTTCCACTTTTTCACCTGCTCTTCCGCTTTTTGTTGATCCATTTCCGGATCAAAGCGCTTATCGAGTTTCCACTGTTTTTTTATTTCATCCAGGTCTTTCCAGAAACCCGTTGCAAGGCCTGCCAGATAGGCAGCCCCCAAGGCTGTTGTTTCAGTAATATCAGGACGAGCCACAGGTGCGTTCAGCACATCGCTCTGAAACTGCATCAAAAGGTTGTTGTTGGAAGCACCACCATCTACCCTGATTTCGGTGTAATCCATTTGTGTATCCTTTTTCATGGCTTCGAGCACATCGTAGGTCTGGAAAGCAATTCCTTCCAGGGCCGCCCTGGCAATGTGTCCGCGGGTGGTTCCACGACTGATTCCCACCATCGTTCCGCGGGCATACTGATCCCAGTGCGGGGCGCCCAATCCTGTAAAAGCAGGGACAAAGAAAACATCCCCGTTGTCGTCCACTGTCTTGGCAAGCGATTCCACATCCTGCGATGTGTTTATAATCCGCAAGCCATCGCGCAGCCACTGCACCACTGCGCCACCAATAAAAATACTGCCTTCGAGTGCATAAGTAACTTTCCCATTAATTTTCCAGGCAATGGTAGTAAGCAACTGATTCTTTGACAGGAATGGCTTTTCGCCGGTATTAATCAGAATAAAGCATCCGGTGCCATAGGTGTTTTTAACCATCCCCTCTTCGATACACATCTGCCCGAACATGGCGGCTTGCTGGTCACCGGCAATCCCTGCAATAGGCACCTTGGAAGCGAAGAAAGTGGTGTTGGTATAATCGTAAATCTCGCTCGACGATTTTACGGCCGGCAGCATCGATTTTGGAATCCCCATCAGCTCGAGCAACTCCTCATCCCAGTCGGTAGTGTGAATATTAAACAGCATCGTGCGGCTGGCATTGGTAATATCCGTAATGTGAGTGCGCCCCTGTGTAAGCTTCCACACCAGCCATGAATCCACGGTACCAAATGCCAGCTCACCTTTTTCGGCTTTCTCGCGGGCTCCTTCCACATTATCAAGGACCCACTTAACCTTTGTTCCGCTAAAATAGGCATCCACCACCAGGCCCGTTTTATTACGGATCATGTCGGCGTGCCCTTTCTCCTTAAGCTCATCGCAATACTCTGAAGTCCTGCGGTCTTGCCAAACAATGGCGTTATACACCGGTTCACCCGTGTTTCGGTCCCACACAATGGTTGTTTCGCGCTGGTTTGTGATGCCAATGCCAGAAACTTTGGTACCGTTGATGCCGAGGCTCGACATAGCCTCAGCAGCCACAGCCACCTGTGATGACCAAATCTCGTTCGGGTCATGCTCAACCCATCCTGTTTTAGGGAAAATTTGCTTGAACTCTTTTTGTGCTATCGACTTGATTTCCCCTTCTTTGTCGAAAAGCATCGCTCTGGAACTTGTTGTTCCCTGGTCTAAAGCTAAAATGTACTCTTTCATAGTTTTAATGTTAGTAGTTGTATAATCAATTTAAAAGATATCCTGATGTTACTTTCTCGTATTCTTCTATTTGTGCTTTTTTCCAAGCCTCATCCTTCCCTAACTCTTCAGCCATTACCGCAGCTACTTCCCGGGCAGCGTTCATACTTTCGCTGGCATCAAGAAGCTGGGCCCTTGACCGGCGTGCCAGGAAATCCTCAACGTTCAGTGCCATTTCGTTCCGAACAGCCCAAACAACCTGGGCTTTTTTGATTTTCAGCTTTTCGCTCACATACTCGTCAAGGGCAGGATTTTGTTCGGCAAGCTTCAAAATTTTTTCTTTATCGGTGCCATAAAAATACATGGGGTCTTCCAAATCGACCTCCTTTTTGTAGCCATGAAGTTTGAGATGTTTCGTTTTGGTTTCGATATGTTTCCATCCCCTTTCTTTTTCGGCCCTATCCACCAAATCCTCGCCCATCTTGCGATAAGTTGTCCATTTACCACCGATCATGGTAAGCAATCCTGAATCTGAAACAAAAATCTTGTGGCTTCTCGAAATCTCTTTGGTTTTCTTGCCATCTCCCTCAGGGGCAGCCAGAGGCCTTAAGCCGGCGAATACGCTCAACACATCGCTGCGCTGTGGCGCTTTAGTAAGATATCTTCCTGCTGTCCTCAAGACAAATTCCACTTCCTCTTCCAATGCCCGCGGCTCCAACGAAGCCCGATCAACAGGAGTATCTGTAGTGCCCACCACCACTTTTCCATGCCAGGGCACAGCAAAAAGCACACGACCATCATCGGTTTTAGGAATCATAATCGCATCATCCCCCGGAAGGAATTCGCGATCAAGCATTAGGTGAATCCCCTGGCTTGGCGCAATGGTCTTTCTCTTTTCAGGATTATCCATTTGCATCACCTCGTCGGCAAACACGCCGGTGGCATTAATGATGTTTTTCCCGAAAACAGAAAACTCTTCATCAGTAATTTCATCCTTTACCCTTACCCCATTGAGCTTTTGATGGTCATCCTTATGAAGCCCGATAACAGAAGTATAGTTCAGCACTTTACCTCCCATTTCATCAATAGATTGAAGCGTGTTAATCGCCAGGCGCGAATCATCGAATTGACCATCATGATAAACGACCCCGGCTGTAATTTTATCCGGGTTAATCGTGGCAATTCTTTTCAGTGCCTTCTTTTTAGAAATACGCTTTGAGCGACCCAGGCTAAGATTTCCCGCCATCAGGTCATAAAGCGTAAGTCCTATAGTATATTGAAGCTCATCCCATAAACCTGCGGTTGGAATGACAAAAGACTGATTTTTTACAAGATGGGGCGCATTCTTTCTGAGCAACCCCCGCTCTCTGCATGCTTCGCGCACCAAAGCAACATCTCCCTGGGCAAGATACCTTACACCACCATGCACAAGTTTCGTACTCTTACTGGAAGTTGATTTTGTGAAATCTGATTTTTCGAGCAGTACCGTTTTATAACCTCTTGCAGATGCCTCCAAAGCGATACCAATACCCGTAGCACCTCCACCGATAACAATAAAGTCATATTCGCTGTTATCCTTCTTGAGTGCTGTTAATGTTTTTTGCCGATCCATTTCAAATATTTTATATACTTACTAATACTTTCGTTTTGATTGCAATAATAATATGTAACGTAAGTTTTCGCAAGTTTTCGTAAATTTTTTAACACTTTCATCATAACAAAAAATAAGAATTTTTTCTATTTGCCTTGTATTTACAGAATATACAGCCGCTATTTAGAATGCATTTAAAATAACTTTTCGCAACTTAACGAAAGACTATTTCTTTCTTTTTATAACCTTTCGATAAGTTTAAATTATTTTATTTTATCTTTGTGAAACAAAATTATAAATCAATGAGCCTCACAATAGCAGAGAGACACCGACACATTCTGAACCTTTTAAATGAGGAGGGAGTGGTTAATGTACAGGATCTAAGCAAAGAGCTGAATGTTTCATCCGTAACAATAAGAAAAGACCTGAAAGTTTTGGAGGATCGCAACCTCCTTTTCAGAACACATGGCAGTGCAACGCTTAAGAACCCCTATATTAATGAGAGGCCTGTAAACGAAAAAGAGAAAATCCATGCTGAGGAAAAGCTGAGGATAGCAAAACGGGCCACCACTCTTCTGGAACCGCATGACAGTATTATTATTGCTTCCGGGACAAGCGTTATAGAGTTTGCAAAACAGATCGATCACCATTTGGAGCTCACTGTTCTTACAGCATCGCTGAATGCCTCAAGCGCATTGGTCAACAGCCAAAATATTGAAGTGATACAACTGGGCGGTTCGGTCAGAAGAAGTTCATCGAGCGTAATCGGGCCTTTTGCAGAAAACATGCTTTCTGAATTTACTTGTAATAAGCTTTTTATGGGCGTCGATGGCATAGACATTCCCTTCGGCCTCACTACCACCAGCTCTATGGAAGCATCATTAAACAAAGCAATGCTAAAGGTGGCTCAAAAAGTCATCATCCTTGCAGACTCTTCAAAGTTCGGAAGAAGAGGTTTTGGCCGTATCTGCGGCTTAGAAAAAGTGGATATCCTTGTAACTGACAGCGGGATAGACCCCCGCTTCAAATCACAGATCGAAGAATTTGGTATTAAAGTGATTGTCACCTGAAGCAAAAACCCCTAAAATACGTCCGGCATGCAACATTCCGCTCATCTTTGTAGTCATGCCTTAATTTAAAACAAATAAATCTACGAATGATGAAAACACTTCCTCATTTTCTGCTGATTTCCGGAAACGGCCAGAATGTTGGGAAATCTAAACTTGCAAGTGAATTAATACATCGGTATTCACTTCAAACACAAGTTATGGCTGTAAAAATATCGCCGCATTTCCACCCAAACCCGCCTGACACAGAGTATTTAATAAAAAACTCAAAATTCGAGATCATCAAAGAATCAAAGATTACAAATAAAGACAGCTCACGCTTTCTTCAGGCAGGAGCCAACCCCAGTATTTATATCCAATGCAGTGATGAATATCTTACCCAAGCCATAAAAGAAATCCTCCCAATTACTGAAGGCAAAGCGGTGGTATGCGAATCAGGCGGATTGGCAAATTTCTTTATGCCGGGAGTGTCTGTATACCTATATGATCCGGGCAATGAGGGCCTTAAAACCCTGAATCATCAACCCGACTTTATTGTTCCATCACAAAACGCAGCGTTTAGCTTTCCTCATCAGCGAATCGAATTTCTTGATGGAAAATGGAAGAAGATTTAGTCCTCTTCTTCCGATGGCTCTGAGGCTGTTCCGGCTTCCCTCTCACTATCGGTTTCCTCCATTACGCCATTAGCATTGTCATCCTCAACTTTTTCAATCTCTCCGGTCAGGCGATTCACTCTTTCGTTCTCCTCCAGGGGCCTTACATTTTTGCCTTCAAGCTCCTTTTCGGGATCAGACTCGTATGGGAACACATCCAGGATAGGCGTTTCCTGAATGCTTGGCATGTCGTAGGGTACAAGCAGGTTCAGATTATCCTCAACGCGCTCATAGGCATTCTTAACATCCGCAGCCCTGACCAGGATGTAATTCGTTATTTTCTTCTTTTTCTCCGTATCCGGATCCACATCCAGGTAGGTAATCTTGACTTTGTACCACACCCCATCATCATCAAAATCAAATACTTCCTGAATATTTGCTTTCGAAAGGGTGGTGATTTCCAAGCCACCACTGATATAAGGCTCAAGAATCTTGTGGATGCGCGTTTCGGCCTCAGAAAAAGAGACTGCGTCGATAAGGTACGGCTCAGTTACTTTTTTCTCCTTGCCGCTATCATCCACTTTTACATATTTTACTTTACAATTAAACCAGGTTTGCATAGACATTCTTTAAATTGGATTTGCGAAAATACAATGAACTTACGAAACGGATCATCCATAACCTTACGGCCTCTCCGTTTTGTGAGGTTTTAGCTATACTGATCAAAAAGCATCTCAACAGCTTTTACACGTAGCTCCTGCTCATCAAGCGTTTTAAACTCTTCTTGCTCCCTGAGCTCTTCCATAAACTCAATTATTTCATCTTCTGAAAGATTTATGGTGTCGGGCTTTTTGTGCTTCGGTTTTTTGTTTTTCGCCATTGCTCATTTTTTTGCGAAGATATAACGAAAAGAAAAACCTGCTACCGGCTACTCAAAAAGAGGTTTAACTGAAAAATCCTATTTTTGCCACAAAGTATCGGCATGACTGATTTTAAATTAGGGATAACATTAAGTGGTGGTGGAGCGCGCGGCATAGCTCACATCGGTGTTTTGCAGGCACTTGAAGATTATAGCATCAGGCCACAAGCCATTTCAGGCACAAGCATGGGCGCCATTGTTGGTGTGATGTATGCCGACGGCAAAAAGCCAACCGAAATACTTGATATTATTAAAAAGTATAAGTTTTCATCCTTTTTCGGATGGAACCTGCCCAGGTCGGGACTGATTGACTCGCAAAGGGTTTTTGATATTCTGGAAAAAGCACTGGATGCACGGACGTTTGAAGAGTTAAACATCAAGTGCTTTGTTTCCACATCGAACCTCAACAGCGGGGAGTACACCATATTTCAGAGTGGCGATCTGATAAAGCCTGTGGTTGCATCCAGCTCAATCCCACTGCTTTTCAAACCCACCATAATCGATGGCGACGCCCATGTTGACGGCGGATTGCTGAACAACCTTCCGATAGAGCCCTTAAAAGAGTGCTCGGATAAAATAATCGGGGTGCATGTAAACCGCAACGGACGCATTGATGAGGTGAAAGGCATGAAAAGTATTGCCGACAGGAGCTTTAGAATCGCCATCTGGCAAACAGTCAAAGCCCGGCTCTCAGAATGCGATTTCGTTATTGAACCAACCGGGGTGTATGATTACAGTACTTTCCAGTTCGACAAAGCCGATGAGCTTTACCAACACGGTTACGATCAAACAGAAAAAGAAATTCTAAAACTCCTTCACTCGTTCAATTTGAGCAGAGCCATAAAAAATAAAAACAAGCTGAAACAACTAAACCCATAGCAAGGAAAAGTCCGGTTAACTGAAGAATGAATAGTATTTGATGAAAAAAGAAATCACAAAAGAAGAATTAAATGAAATGGATGTGGATGCCTTCAAAGGCACCATCTATTTGGCCGATGATAAAAAGGGGGCGGCTAAAGCAATAAAAATGCTTAAAGGTGAAACCGTGCTTGGTTTTGACACCGAAACGCGCCCCAGTTTCCGAAAAGGAGAAAAATACGATCCTTCACTGATGCAGTTGGCCACCAAAGAGGTGGTTGTTCTTTTCAGGCTGCATTCCACAGGACTTCCGAAAGGGCTGGTTAAAATTTTGGAAAACCCTGATATCATCAAAACAGGCATCGCTATTAGCCGCGATCTGGATGAGCTTAAAGAACTACGCGATTTTAAGCCTGCCGGGTTCATCGACCTCAATGATTTTGCCCCTGAAAAAGGCTTTAAGAGCGTAGGTGTAAGAAGGCTGGCCGCACTTGTTTTAGGTTTCAGGGTAAGCAAACGCCAGCAAACCAGCAACTGGGAAGCCGATCAGCTTAAGCCTCAGCAGCTCGAGTATGCTGCCACCGATGCCTGGGTATGCCGCGAAATCTATGAAAAAATAAAAGACTTATAGATTATCTTTCTAATAAAGGATGATCATTCCAGGGAAGATGATGAATCTGATATCCTTCATCAATGTAGCTCCTGATATACTGTTGCCTGCCTGCCCTGGCAGCCTCCATGCTCTCATACCCGACAGATGGGTGGCCTCCTTTTATTTTGCCCCAGCGTTCATGTCTGTCAATAATGTTCTGGAAAAAAGATCGCTGATAATAATAAGGCACCTCTATCCTGAAAGCCTCGCTGATAAAAACGTGATAATCCTTAACGGGATAGGTGGAGTCAGGCCGGCAAAAGCATGATGAAGTCATAAAATAATAATAGGGCTGGCGCCTTTCCTTTGGAATTTCATACATATCCCAAATACTCATTGCATCAGGGATATCATATTCGCGATTAACCGAAACGGAATCCCTTTCGAGCTGGATACGCTCATTGCGATAGATTTTTGAGCGTGGCTTAAAATCATGCGATAACCCGGCAAGGAAAAGATCCAAATCGCCATCATTATCATAATCGCCCCATCCGGCATCACTCAGATACACACCCACCAGTCCGGCATCGATATCCTTAAAATTGTTACCTCTGTCGTTTCTGTACACTTTAGAAACAATTTCTTTTTTTGCCGTTTCGCCGGTAATCAGCAGATCTAAATCTCCATCATGGTCATAATCGCCCCAATCAATCGATCCGGTGCGGGTTCCGGGCATGGAAATGTTTATATTCATAAACTGATTGCCACCCATGTTGTTGAGAATTCTCAGGGTTACACCCTGGTTATTTCCTTCGCCATTAAGTGCAATGTCCAAGTCACCGTCATTGTCATAGTCGCCCCAATCGGCTGAGCTGAATTTTCGGGCCGGCATTTCAATGCTCAATCTGCCAAAAACATTTCCGTTAAAGACATACAACCCACAATAGCCATCACCGTTTTGCTTCTGGCCTGTCACAAATAAATCATAATCCCCGTCATTGTCATAATCGCCCCAGGCCAGCTCACCATTGTGCACGCCCACTGCGGGAATCCGCACCGGCTCAAAACCACCTTTGCCGTCACCGGCATAAACAAGGGTATTCACTTCCTCGTTAACATCCTTTCCGCAAATAGCAATATCCTGGTTTCCATCGCGGTTAAAATCAGCAAACTTTACATCGCCGTTGTAGAGTTTAGGTACCGATATGGTAACCTTTCTGAAAACATTGTTCCTCTCATTTCTGTAGAGGTGTGTTATGGGCTTGCCCTGCCGGGTGCGACCGGTAAGTACAAGGTCAAGATCGCCATCATTATCGTAGTCACCAGCATCGATAGCGCCTCTTGTTACATTCGCCACCGAAGTCTTCAGGTATCTGAAATACCTTTCTCTGTTGACATTGGTATAAAACTTCGAGGATTCAAGCGGTTTATTTCCTGTAAGGTATCCCCCTGACACGATTAGATCGAGATCGCCATCGTCATCCTTGTCTATCCAGGTTCCGCCTGCATACATCACATGAGTGAGATCTGCCTTAATATCCGTAAAGTATTGCGCTTTAGCAGGATATGAAAACCCAGCCATTGCTAACAATAAGAAAATGATAGTATTCTTCATAACACCTGTTTTTCTTTCTACTAACAATAATAGTAACATTTTTCCTTTTATGAATAAAATTTGCTTAAAAACTTAAAAACCCATCGTTTGATGGGTTTTTAAGCCGAGGAAAAGGGAAAGAATATTTTGCGGAGTAGACGGAAGTATGGGGAACCTTCTGTAGGTTTTTAATTACGCTCTTTACTTATTTTCTTTATTACTGCGACAAATGTATGTGACGAAATAATGCCGCGTGGACTTTTTTTTCATTCGCTGGGATTTTTTTTTCATTCGCTGGGATTTTGATGATATTCGCTAAGATTTCGATGATATTCGCTTAAAAAGCAAAAAATGCCCACTTTTGTTCCAAACCCACCATTATTACCTGTTAGTATGTATTTTACATCATATTTTGAATCCTTTTTACAATTTTTACGTTTTACTGTGTTTTTCATTTTTTCTTCACTTTTTTACAACAGATCGAAATTTCCTAAAGGAAAGCATTTTCAAAACTGAGATTTTGAGCACATCGCTTCCACTATTTTCTGCATTACTTTTTTTTCGATAGGCTCTTGGCAAATTTATTACGCAATCGTTGGAGTAAACGCCTCATTGAGCTCAACTATTTCTGCTGTGCATAGTTGAGAAGTTAGACTACAAATCTGTGTAAATAAAAAATCAGAAACATATTGACATCAGGAATCTGTTTTTCCTTAACTTTGCTATTTGATTATCATTCGATTATTATAAAATAAATGACCTATGGCAGAAAAAATTCTCGACAAAGTAAAACCAGGTGTTCTCACCGGTGACGACGTACAAGAGGTATTCCGTATAGCGAAAGAAAATCACTTCGCTCTTCCTGCTGTTAACATAACAGGCACCAACACCATTAATGGAGTGCTGGAGACTGCAAAAGCGGTAAACTCACCTGTTATCATTCAGCTTTCTAATGGCGGAGCATCTTTCTACGCCGGCAAATCCCTATCTAACAAAGATCAGGAGGCGTCTATTGCAGGCGCTGTATCCGCCGCCATGCATGTACACCAAATGGCCGAAATCTATGAAGTTCCTGTTATTCTTCACACTGATCATGCTGCAAAAAAATTGCTGCCATGGATTGACGGCCTCCTGGACGCAGGTGAGGAATTCTATGAAACCTATGGCAAACCAATGTTCAGCTCTCACATGCTCGACCTTTCGGAAGAACCCTTGGAAGAGAACATTGCAATTTGCAAAGAATACCTGAAGCGCATGTCGAAGATGGGGATGACCCTCGAAATTGAGCTAGGCGTTACTGGTGGTGAAGAAGACGGTGTGGACAATACTGATATCGACAGCTCGAAGCTTTACACACAGCCCGAAGAGGTGGCATATGCCTACAAAGAATTAAGCGAAGTATCAGATAAGTTCACCGTAGCCGCTGCTTTCGGAAATGTTCACGGTGTATACAAGCCCGGTAATGTGAAGCTTCGTCCTGAAATCCTGAAACACTCCCAGGATTACCTGGAAAAAAATAACAATACGGGTGAAAAGCCGGTATATTTTGTTTTCCATGGTGGTTCAGGCTCTTCGCAGGAAGATATCCGTGAAGCCATCTCTTACGGTGTTATTAAAATGAATATCGACACCGATACGCAGTGGGCTTTCTGGAAAGGAATTCATGAATATTACGAGAAAAACAAAGATTATCTGCAAGCACAGATTGGTAACCCTGAGGGTGACGACGTTCCTAACAAGAAATATTACGACCCGAGAAAATGGTTGCGTGCCGCAGAAGAAACTTTCAGGGAGCGCCTGAAAGAGGCCTTTGAATATCTCAACAACATTAATCGTTGCTAACGATTAATCATGCATACAGAAAAACAGGAGTCAAAAACGGCTCCTGTTTTTTTATGCCTGCATCGACTCGATGAACGCTTTGGGTTTAATGCTCAATACCGGAAATTCTGAGTGGTTGATCATCTGGCGAGCATAGGTCCCCATCCACAGGTTAGATGTTTTTATTTCCTGCTCAGTCATAATTACTATCAAATTGGCTTCCACCTCCCGCGCATACTCAAGCGTCATATTCGTTATGTTACTGCCCTCCTTTTCGGCCAGCCTATAATCAATACCTCTGTTTTTCAGATACTTTATGGTATCTTTCGAATAGCTGTCGACCAGCTTTCGAATATCTTCCACGGAAGTGGAGAAGAGTGACAAGACGTGAATTTGGGCATCGAACACCTCGGCCAGATCGGCGGCCATCTCTGTTTTCTGACGCGTTTCTATTGTACTGTCGATGGGCAGGATGATTCGCTTGAGATGATCGCTAAGGGGTGTTTGCTCCCTGATAGTCAGCACAGGCAAAGTGCTGGCCATAATCAGCCGGAAGGCATTGCTGCCCATCCAGAACTCCCTGAAGCCGCTCACACCATGCGTTCCTGATACAATAACCTCAGCGCTCTCTTCGATAGCTGTTTTTACTATCTGCTCATACACCTGCCCACGTTTGATAATGTACTTCAGCTCATTTTGTGGTAAATCGCCATGGTATTGCTGCCAGATCCCCTCAAAAGCCTCGCGCGCTTTTTTGGTCTCTGCTTCAGGATTATCTGATGGAGAAATGAATTTGAAGGTTTCCGGGTTCACCCAAACCATTGTGAGGTCAGCACTTAGCTTCTTCGCCAAATCGACCGCATGCCGGAATGCATTCATTGAACATTCCGAAAAATCGACCGCTACCAATATCTTTTTCATAGGATTGCATTTTTGAGAGATCAACCGGCATGTTGCCAAAACCGGATGTTACCGGTTTGAAAGTCCAGGTTCATCTCTGAACCTTCGAATTTAATAACATTCGACGAGATAGTCAATCTATATGTAAAAAAAGAATCGAACAGACTGGCAGTAAGAAGACGTTAAGAAAACCTTGCCGGGAAAATGATCAGGAATTAGTAACTTTCCTCATCTTTGAGCGCCCTCAGCTCGGGCAACTCAATGGTGGTTTCCACAACCCAGGCATTGGGATAGTTGTACCTGATTTTGTTTCTAAACCTGACAGCTTCCAGCTCTGTGCGGAAATTTCCGACCCTGACCCGATAGTATGGTGGGTTAAAGCTGATGTAGGCCGGAACATCCGGATACTCTTCATTAAACTCAATCATCACGCGGTATGCGGTATCTTTGGAGTTGTTGCCGGCATCAAAAAAAATCATCACCCTGTACCCATCAATTCCCGGAAAGGCTTTGTTCAGAGCAATGTGTTGCTTCACAAGGCTGTCAATCCGTGCATCCTGATAAACAACCACATCTCCTTCAGAAGCGGACGATGCCGCCTGACCATTCGTCATCAAGCTGCAGGAGAAGAAAAAAAATGCTAGTGCTGCTAATAATCTCATATCCGTTTTTTACAACTCCAACACAAGGCCAGCCAGAACTTTGTGGAGGAATAATTTGCATCGGGCACAAAGATAAGGCTTCCTTTCGAAATGAAAACCATAAACACGTCCCCTGCTTGCAATGTCAGGTGAGTTTAAAATCATCTCTCGCCCTGACGTTAAGCACCGGAATACTGGAGTGATTGACAATTTTGTGGGCATACTCACCCAGAAGCATATTGCTTGTGGCCGATTCTCTTTCGCTCATAATAGCCACCATATCTGCTTCCGCTTCTTTACTGAAAGACAATACATCCCGGGCGATATTATCCGTTTTAAGAGTGTTAATGGTGTAATCCACCTTTTTCTTTTGCAAATATTCTTTTGCTTCTTCGATAATACCATCCACTTTGCGGTTCATGGTCTGCAAAGTAGTGGTATAAAGCCCCAGAATGGCTACCTCAGCATTACAAATTGATGCCAGCCGGGCTGCATGCGGGAGCTTTTGGATGGTTTCGCGGGTGCTGTCGAGCGGCATTACAATGCGTTTTAAACATCCTTTGATCTTGTAATCATACCTCACCGTAATCACCGGACAATGGGCGTAAATCACCACCCTGTTGGCGTTACTGCCAATCCAGTATTCTTCAAAACCAGTGATGCCATGCGTACCTACTATTATGTAATCCGCTTCAAAATCACGGGCATGGCGTGCCAATTCCTGGCCTACCTTTCCTTTCATCAAACGGTAATCCAGTTTTCCGACACCTGTTTCATCCTTGTATTGTTCGATTAGTTCCTCGATATTCTGCTTGGCCTCAGAGCGCACTTCGTTGGCCGGGCTGTTAAAGACCACTTCGCCGGAGGTCATGTTATCCACCCACACCAACCTGATATCTGCCCTGCTGTGAGCAGCCATTTTTAAGGCATATCGAAACGCATGCAGAGCACCTTTCGAGAAATCAATACCTACCACTAAACGTTTCATTGTTTTTGATTTTTGAGTTTAGGGCTAAGGTAAGAATAATTAATAAATACTTAACATAGTGCCTTACATCTTATTTCATAACTAACACCATAATTATTAATTGAGAATTAGAAAAATAGTTACTACTTTTGGATTCGTATCCTAAAAGTAACGATTATCAATTACAAAGCAATCAAACCGGTAAAAATCATTTCAGGAATAGCAGGTGCTCTGCTTCTTGCAGGGTGGCTTTTGTTTGTTTTATTAGAGTATAAACACAGCACCCTGTTGCTTATTGGTGGTATTCTCTTATTCGGACTTATTTTTCTGCCGCTGCATTTACTCGAAAAGAATATGAAAGCCGTTAGCTGGGAGAATTTCAAGAATCGATACGACAGAAACAAAAAAGAAGAACGTCATTACAGAAAAAGAAAAGGATACGACAGCGGCAGCGATCCTTACCGAAAGCCGGATGCCGGATTGCGCTGGGAGGGCGGAAACATCTATGGAGCAAATGCCAAAAGAGGCCGCCGCCGATCTTTTTTAAGAAAACGATAATATTTGATTGGAAGTGAATAATTCCTGTCTTATAACTAACCTAAAACATGTATTTCCAGCAAATAAAAGCCTTCTTCAATCAATGCGATACGATATCAGACTTTTTCTTAAACATTGAAACCCCTTGAGGACCTATAACTCCACACCCACCGGACAATGGTCGGATCCCATAATTTCGTTGAGGATGAAAGCATCTTTTACTTCTGTGATGAAGGATTTACTGACCAGGAAATAATCGATTCTCCAGCCTACGTTCTTGCCACGGGCACCGGCGCGGTAGCTCCACCACGAATAAATGTTTTCCTTGTCGGGATAAAAGTAGCGGAAGCTGTCGACAAAACCATTCTGCGTAAGGCGATCCATGCCGTCGATTTCCTCCTGCATATACCCGGCACTTTTGTTGTAGTTGGGCTTGGGCCGTGCCAGGTCAATCGATTTATGCGCCACGTTAAAGTCGCCACATGCCACCACTGGCTTTAATTTTTCCAGATTTTTCAGGTAATCGAAAAAGGCTTTGTCCCACTGCTGGCGATAGTCGAGCCGCTTCAGGTCGCTGCCCGAATTGGGAACATACACATTCACAAGGAAAAAGGCATCAAACTCCAGTGTCAGTACCCGCCCCTCTTTATCATGATCATCAGCGCCGATACCCTGGCTGACACTTTTCGGTTCCTTTTTAGTCAAAACAGCTGTACCTGAGTAGCCCTTGCGTTCGGCAGAGCTTGAATACACATGGTAATCGTCATAAGCATTCAGCACCTCAGCCACCTGGTCGTCCTGCGCCTTGGTTTCCTGGAAACACAAAATATCCGGATTCATTTGATCGATGCTTTCAGAGAGGTTCTTCCGGGCCACCGCCCTGATTCCGTTTACATTCCAGGAAATTATTTTCATGCCCACAACTATTTTATTGGTTTCACTTGATAAAGAAAGCCAAAAATACGATTTTTTGGTGGCTTCATCGGTATTCAGATTAGCATGAGAATGATTAATAAAAACATTCCACGCAATATAGATTTTATCATATCTTTGTGATAATGGATAAACTTGGAAAAATAGAAATTCACGTATCCGGAAAGAAAGGAAGTCTTTCTCTTTCCCCAGAAAATTATGATGTAAAAGAAACCATTACTTTACTTCAGAATATTGAAGATTTGTTGTATCCAGCTAATAAAAAAGACCGGCCAATTATTGCCTATCATATTGAAAATGGATCTGTTAAACACATTTTCACAACAGGTATGCAGGCTGTAATTGGTTTTAGCGCAATACTTACACAAATTCAAAAATCTCAATCCATCGACTTTCTCGAGCTTAAGACTGCTCAAGCAATTGAAAATATTCAAAACTTTTCATACCAGAAAAATTATTCCTTTGAAATCAACACTTCTGTTAATGAAAACCATATTCTTAAAATTAATCCTGACTCTCAATTTCTCAGGAGTAAGAATATATGGGCGGAATCAGAACTGTATTTCTATGGCACTTTGACAAATGCAGGGGGTAAAAACAAAGCGAATATTCATATTGATACAGAAGAATTCGGCTCAATTACAATTGACACAGATAAAGATTTTTTGAAGGATCAGGAAGAAAATCTTCTCTACAAAAAATATGGTATAAGAGCTAAAGGTAAACAAAACATCGAAACAGGAGAGATTGACAAATCCGCTTTAAAGCTAATTCAGCTTATTGATTTTTCCCCTATTTATAAAGAGGGATACCTGAATAAACTAATTCGCAAATCGAAATATAACTGGAAAGGCATAAATCCTGATGAATGGTTAAACCAAATAAGGGGAGGATATGACGCATAGTGTCTTACTTGATACCAGCTTTTTTATTCGACTGTTGAATGATGAAGACCCCTTACATCAAAATGCAAAAGGCTATTTCAAGTATTACCTGGAATCTGAGATTCTACTTAAAATATCTACCATTTCGATAGCTGAATATTGTGTTGGTGGGAGTATTGATGATCTACCATTCCTAAAGATGCAAATTCTTCCTTTTAACTATGATCATGCAAAACGGACAGGCATTTTTGCGAGGATAATTTTCGAACATAAAAACACTTCAACAATAAGACTTTACCCAAGAGCTATCATTCCTAACGACTCGAAGCTTTTTGCGCAAGCAGACATTGATAAGACTATTACCCATTTTGTTACTTCTGACTCCCGGTCATTAAACACTTATAAAATCTTATCCAGCAAAATAAAGCCCAGGTTTAAAATCATAGATATTAACACACCTTATCACGAACAGTATGGGTATTTGAATCTAAAATAGACCTTCATCCAGTGAGCATTCATCTCACCCCTCCCCAAACTCTCTTAAAAGCTCCTCATCTTCCAGAATTTCCGCGGCGCGCCGGATAAACCGGAGGTTCGATTGGGTAAGCTGGTGCTCAGGGCCAAGCTCTTCTTTGCCCAGCTTGTAAGCCGATATTGCTGTATCAACTGCTTCCAGCTGGCGGCCTTCCTCCCAGGCCGTGGCCACATGCGAAGTGTCGGCCATCATTTTGTATTTCGTCAAGACCTTGTAAAACTGGTGTTCGCTACCTAGCACACTCTTACTGCGCTCGATGTTAACCGTAATCAAATCGCGGTAATCCTCTATCTTGTCTGCTTCTGCCGCTATTCCGGCAATAGAAACAACCGAAACAATTGGCTGCAAGCTATTCTCGCCAAACTGCTTTAGCTGTATGTGATAGGCCTGCTCGTACAGCGGTAAAGCATCCTTAAACGCTTGCTGAGGAGATGCAGACATCGCCTGCGTTACCACTGCTTTTGTTGAAAGCAATATAGCCACT
>JAASSU010000251.1 GCA_021767705.1 Bacteroidota bacterium
CACTTTGCCAACTGCCAACTGATCAACAAATCAACTATTTTACTAATCCACTACTCAACTATTTAACCAATTTACCCACCCTACCCTACATTTTGGATTTTGGAATTTTTCAGGATTCTTAGGTGTTCCGTCAAACTCAAATCTATACCAACAAAAAACCCGACTGCTTCTAACAATCGGGCGTTTTCCTGTGAACCCGGCAGGATTCGAACCTGCAACCTCCGCATCCGTAGTGCGGTGCTCTATCCAGTTAAGCTACGGGTCCGTCTTTTCAGACGATGCATCCTTGCGAATGCGGGTGCAAATATAGAAAAACTTTTAAGAACTGATAAAATTTCTGCCTAATTTGTAAAACTTTTTTCGCCCCGCTACCTAAGGTCAGGTGCTTCAGAAAGTTTTAAAAGCACCTCATTTTTGCGGTTGACCACTTTAAACGGCGGATCAAACCCCAAAAGCATAAACTCCTTATCGTGTACAAGCTTGTTCTCCTCCGCAAAAGCAAGAAGCTCATCAACATACTTTTTGTATTTCCCTTCATTGGCATACCCGCCAAAAGTGACGGCCATCGCATAAAAACTATCAAACACCTGTAATTGGATATCCTCATTGTTTGGATCGGGAAGGTTTTCTTTGGAGTAACGCTCAGGCATGATGAAATGCATCTCCGTGCTCCCGGAGGTGGCGTTCATGATCACCGGCGAGGTCATCCCTATCTCCTCATTTTGCTGATTGCCGCCGAAAATGTAATTGGCCAGCTTCGAAAAATTACTGTTTCTGTCCGAAAACAAATCTCCCGGAGAGGAAACCGTAGCTACGAGCACATTCTCATAAGAACGTAATTCCAGGTTGTCTTTTTTTACCAGCACTTTATATTTCATCGGATTGTCTGCCATAACCTGTAAACTGAAAGAAAGTATAAAAAACAGCAAAAATCTTTTCATTTACTTAAAACACAAGCCTGTCGAAAAGGTTTGTGGACCCGTCAGAGGATCACTTTTTCCAGCTCTTTTTTCAGGATTCCGGGTTCAAACCCCAACGATTTGGCCAGTGTGTTATCCATAGAAGTATTGGCCGGCCTGCTGGCAGGGAATTCCAGTTCGTGAAGTTTTCGCTTGATCAGCAACTCTTTTCCAAAGCCTAAAATATCGCACATCATCAAACCAAAATCATAGCGGTTGATGGTCTCGTCGCCACCCAAATGCACCAGCTTTGGTGACTTTTCAGCCATCAGCAGAAGTCCTTCAGCAGCTCTTTGCGAAGAAAGCGGGGTGCGCACCTCATCTTCAAAAAGGTTGAGTTTTTGATTCGCCTTAAGAAAGTTCAGCATTGGCTGGATAAAACTCCCTGAATTGGCCGATTTCTCTCCGAACATCAGTGGCATGCGGCATACTGTTCCATGCTCATACTCCAGCACCGATTTTTCAGCCTCCACCTTCTGACGTCCATACCTGTTGATGGGGTCCGTAGGGTCTTGCTCTTTGTAGGGAGCATTTTTGCCATCAAAAACCAGGTCCGACGAGGTAAAGACCACCTGAACGCCATGTTTACCGGCAGCATCAAGTAACAGGCGCGTGCCGTTGACATTGATTTCATAGGAATCATGCGGGTTCTTCTCACATTGGTTTGGGTTCGACATGGCCGCCAGGTGAAAAATCACATCAGGCTGTATTCTCTCTATCATCGAATGTACTTGTGGCGGGTCAGAAAGGTCTGAAACCACCGTTTTTACATCTTCCAAATTCACCGGATACTTATGCGTGCTGGCATAAACCTCATTTTGCCGTGCAGCCAATTGCGCGAGCTTACTGCCTAAAAATCCACTCGCCCCCGTGATAAGTGCTTTTCTTTTTTGCATGCGTCGATATTGTATAAACCTACTTTGCCGACAATTATTTCTGCCCTAACGTTGTATCCCACTGTGTGTTCGAAATGTAAATATATTAAATTTTGGTGGCTTTTGTAAAATAAAACCGGAAAAACCATGAATGCAGGCATAGGTTTTTTACTATCTACCGGATTTTTTTTGTACTTTTATTTTCACGATTAAAATAAATCATTCGATCCCATGTTTTCTGATAAACAGCATTAAATCGTTTTTATCATGAGGAATTTGTTGATTGTATTACTTCTTGCTGGAAGCCAGGCATTGGCGCAACATCCCGACTACATTTCCGGGTCGCGCGAGAAGCTTAAAACAGGTATAGGTATTGCGTTTACCGGTACAGATGCGATGTGGGGATATTCAATGAACACTGCCTATCATTATTATCTCAACCAAAACATCAGTATTGCTCCGGGATTGTCAGTGATGCACTTTCGTGATGACCAGGAAAATGTTCTTCGCACGGCCCAGGCCGAAGCTATCGACCTGGGAATCTATTTCCACCTGATGGCGCGCGAACAGCTCTCTTTTGAACTTGGTGCCGGCGGAAATCTGCGCTATTTCCACTGGGGAATCGCCACTACACTTGCAGAATCTTACACCTTCGATGAGCAGCTCATCCGGGCAGGCAGCAAAGCAACCTTCGACCATTTTACCGGAGGCTACTTTCTGAATGCCGGTTTTGGATATCGCCTGAATGAGAAGCTGCGATTGATTTTTTCAGAAGTACTGCAAAACGATTCGAAGGGCAACGTTACATGGGATTCCAGAATCAGTTTGCTCATACAACTTTAAACCATGGAAACACCATCCGCACAACCCAGAAAAATTTTTACGCTGCTCGACCTGACCAAAAGTCTTCAGTCGATTATCCGGAAAACCTATACGGGATCGTACTGGATTAAGGCAGAAATAGCCAGGCTAAATTACTATCCGAAAAGCGGACATTGCTACCCCGATTTGGTGTACAAGGTGAAAGGAAAGGTGCAGGCCGAAATGCGCTCCATTATCTGGAAAAGCGATTTCAAAAAGCTCAATAACCAGTTTAAAGAGGTGGTGAAAGAAGAACTCAAGGATGGCATGCAAATACTTTTCCGGGCCACCGTAAATTTCCATCCGAAATACAGCTTATCGCTGAACATCGTTGATATCGAGCCTGCATTCACCCTCGGGGAGATGGCACGCGAGAAAGCCGAGACCATCGAAAAACTGAAGAAGGAGGGTATCTATCAAAACAATAAGCTCCTCCCCTTCCCGCTATTGCCAAAAAAGCTGGCGGTGATTTCAGTGAGTACCAGCAAAGGGTATCATGATTTTCTGAACATCATCGAAAACAACAAGTACGGTTTTAAAATCGAGCACCAGCTCTTTTCTGCGCTTTTACAGGGAGATAAATGCGCAGCCTCAATTTCAGGACAGCTCGATGAGATCAGGAAAATGAAAGCACAATTTGACGCCGTGGCCATTATCCGCGGCGGTGGTGGCGACGTGGGGCTGAATGCTTATGATGATTACAGCCTCTCAAAAGAGGTGGCCACTTTTCCCTTGCCCGTGATTTCGGGAATCGGGCACTCCACCAATGAAACAGTGGTTGAATTGGTGGCTCATCTCAACAAAATCACCCCCACAGATGTGGCCTACTTCTTTCTCAATAAATTCCTCGACCTCTACCATAACCTGAATAACCTTCGCGAAAAGCTGCATGCTTCCGCAGATAAAAGGATCCAGGATCAGCAACACATCCTGGAAAGCAGGAAGCAACGCATTTTGCTGCACGTGCACCATTTTACCACTGCTCAGCAAAAGAGCTTACAAAACACCAACCGCGAAATTATCAGGGAAATACATCGCAGGGTGCTCAGGGAACAGTCCAAACTCAGCACCTATCCCCATGCCATCAACCGGAAAGCTCAGCAAGAAATAAAATCCGGACGCAGCGGGTTGCAGGCAAAAACATCAAGGCTGCACTCACTCACGGCTCAACACCTGAAGTCGAACAAAAAACGAATAGAAAACATTCAAACGATTATAAAAATCCTGCATCCCGACAATGTATTGAAACGTGGCTACTCCATAACCATGAAGGACGGAAAAGCAATAAAAGATGTTTCCGGATTACAAAAAGGCGATGTAGTCACCACGAAAGTATACGACGGCACATTCGAAAGTGAAATCAAAACCAAATCATCATGAAAAACCCGGAAAGTTACTCAGAAGCATTAAAAGAACTGGAAGAAATTGTTGAACAGCTCGAAACGGATGACATTGCAGTGGACGAGCTACTGGATAAAGTCAAGCGCTCATCAGAACTGTTGCACTTTTGCCAGGACAAACTCACTAAAACGGAGGAAGAAGTAAAAGCTGTACTCCAGGAAATGCCACAGGCTGAAGAAGCTGAGGAAAATGTGGTTGATGAAGAATTAGTCAGCAATGAAGATCAGAGTACTCAAAGTGATGAGGAACCTGAAGAGCACAATGATAATTCAGATTTGCAGACTCCGTTCTAGTATTACAAACTTAAGTTACAGGATTTATCGAATCGCAGCGTGATTCAGGATGCAAGATGATTTCAGTTTAAAACAACAGAGCATATCTTGTATGTTGCTGCTTTTTTTTGGCTTTGAGCTGTCTTCTGGCAGTAGCCGTTTCAATCTGTCTGCATTGCACTGATTGCATTTAACAATTTATTCACATAAGGAATATGGACTTGGTTAAAATTCAATTCAGAATAATACTCCCTTGGTAAACTTTTTTTTAGTAACTTGTCCCACCATTACGACCACAAACAATAAAAATATTCAGCCATGAAAAAGGTTCCGATACAATTAGTGTGTGTTCTGATTGTTTTTACTACCATTTTTAGAACC
>JAASSU010000047.1 GCA_021767705.1 Bacteroidota bacterium
CGCGCCTCATCCTCATCCTTCATATTCTTGAGGATAAAACGATACACGCCATCGGCGTAAGCCTCCACACATTGATTATACTGAGCGACTGTCATCCTTTCTTTTTCAGTCGGTTTGAATTTGTGACGTAAAGGTAGGAGGAAAAGTTACATGAAAAGAGAAGTTTTTTTCCTAATCAAGTGCCCATATTGAACCTTAAGGTTCTTCAAACTGATCTTAAAACCTTCAACCTGGATTCAAATGCTTCCCTATCTTTAGTCTTTCACAATCTATCCGGTTGAGCCTGAAAGGCTCGGATATCTCAGCACAGGGTGAAGCCCTGTGGAACAGTGCATGCAAAAAAAATGTCAGGCTGAAGGCCTGAGATAGATCAACGTTAGTTAATTGTCTAAGGCTTTCAGCCTTTTATTGCGGATAGGGAAAAACATTTATTATACACAGGGCTGCCGATAACTATCGGCACTGCGCTGAGTTGTCAAAGGCCTTCAGCCTTTTTTATGCGTATAACTAAACCGTTTATTATCTTTGTATAAAAGCTACTGTTATGAATATTCAAACCGAAAAACTGGAATTAATAGAATGGATTTCGAAGCTTAAAGACACCTCGGTGATTGATCGGCTACGCGAGATTAAAAATGCTCATAAAGCATCCGATGACTGGTGGAATGAGCTTGATGAAGAAGAGCGTGCATCCATAGAAAGAGGCCTGAAAGACATCAAAGAGGGCAGAACGCATCCTCACGAAACCGCCAGAAAGATCTATGAAAAGTACTTATAAAATCGATTGGTCGGATGAAGCACTAAATAGCCTGAGAGATATTATTGAATATCTTGAAAACCGTTGGACCAGAAAAGAAATTGAAAACTTTGCCAGGCTATTAGATAAACAGCTTGAGCTAATCGCCTCAAACCCGTACTTGTTCCCAAAAGGTTCTCAGTCAAATAACGTAAGAAAATCTGTTCTTACCAGGCAAACTTCCATTTATTATTCAATCAAAGGAAAAGAAGTGCATCTCATTAGCATATTTGATAATCGAAGGCGACCCAAAAATTTTTGACCAATTCTCCAGATTAAGCTCATCAGTCCGGGCTGTTTATTAGGACTCATTAACCTGGATTTGCAGCTCAGCTATTTAGTTCTTACCCATCATCTGTTTGAGCCTGAAAGGCTCGGATATCTCAGCACAGGGTGAAGCCCTGTGGAATAGTGCATACAAAAAAAATGTCAGGCTGAAAGCCTGAGACAATGGGCGGGCAAAGTCAAGCCTCAGGCTTTCAACCTTTTTTCGCGGGAAGGGAGCACGAATGTGATACACAGGGCTGCGTCCTGCGCTGAGCTATCAAAGGCCTTCAGCCATTTTTCCGGAGTAGTATCCGCAAAGCGGTCCTACGTAATAGCTCCGGGTAAAGCCACAGCATTTATCCTTCTCCGCAACATCCTCAAAGAATGTGATTAAAATGCTTTAGTGTGCCACAAAAACATGGGGTCTCGTAAAAAAATGCACATTATTGAGCGATTATTGATGTATAGAAAACGGGTTGAATTATTGTCCATTATCTTTGCTTTTTAAGCTAAATAAAGCAATCATGAAAATTACAAAAACTAAAAGGAGGTGGGGAATCACTTTATTGCTGCTTGCGATAATTATTGGCATCGCCTCCTATCCGCTATCGCCTCAGGACCCCATTAAATATATTGAAAGGGAAAGCGGGCAGATAAAAACCGAAAAGGTGCCCGGCGAAAAATGGTTGGTATGGCTGTATGATAATCCGGTTGGAGAAGCCACCCTGTGGGCCCTGGCAAAAAGAAAAATGGTTTCATCAATCTATGGCTATATGATGGATCGCCCCTCATCAGCGAAAAAGATAGCCCCTTTTATCGAAGATTTTGATATTGATATGACTGAATCTCAACAACAGGAGTTCGACTCCTTTAACGACTTTTTTAGCCGCAAACTAAAGGATGACGCAAGGCCGGTTGATACCAGCTCCACTATTGTGATATCCCCTGCCGATGGGAAAGCCCTGGCTTATGCCGATGTTAGCAACTCCGATTTCATCATAAAGGGATATCGCTTTGATGTGTTTTCTTTTTTAGATAATCCTGAACTTGCGCAAAAGTACGATGATGGCGCTCTGCTTATCATCAGGCTGGCCCCGCCCGATTACCATCGCTTTCATTTTCCGGTCAGTGGAAATTTATCTGCAAATAAAAAGATTGATGGTTTTTATTACTCTGTCAACCCCATCGCTCTGCGTGAAAAGGCTGAAATATTCTGTCTGAACAAACGGGAATATACCGTTATTTCAAACCCTTTGTTTGGTGATGTGATCATGGCCGAAGTGGGTGCCACCATGGTGGGAAGCATCAAACAAACTTATAAGGGAAGCTTTGCGCATAAAGGGCAAGAGAAAGGCTACTTCGAATTTGGAGGCTCCACCGTAGTGCTGCTTTTTGAAAAAGGTAAAATTGATATTGATGATGATTTATTGATTCATACGGCAAAAGGATATGAAACCACCGTTAAAATGGGAGAAAGAATCGGTGAGGCCACACAAAAGAAAGACGCTGAAAGACTGCCCCATCATCACGCAGCCGCTAACTGATGGAAAACAAAACGAAGAGCAACCGTGGAAGGGGTTGAATAACTCCCCTGGCAGAATGGTGTCCTTTGTGCTTTCTTAGTGCACCTTGTGGTTTCTCTCTTAACCACGAAGAACACGAGGGCTTTCACAAAGAACACGAATAAATTGTTCTTCAGCTTATCCGAATCCTTCCGATAACCAGAAACTTTATTAATCTTGAGCCTGAAAGGCTCGGACATCTCAGCACAGGGTGAAGCCCTGTGGAATAGTGCATGCAAACAAAAATGTCAGGCTGAAGGCCTGAGATAAATCAACGCTTACCCATTGTCTAAGGCTTTCAGCCTTTTGTTGCGGTAAAGGAGCACGGATGTGATACACAGGGCTGCGCCCTGCGCTGAGCTGTCAAAAGCCTTCAGCCTTTTTTCGCGGGAATAGTAACCGCAAAGCGGTTTAATTTGAATAACTCCGGGTGAAACCCGGGAGAAACGAATTTGCTCTATGAAGAGCTCAACACTAAAGATGTTGAATCATTCCGATCAAAAGGCCACCTTCTTTGCGGGGAAATCGGGTTTTTTTTATGCGAATATCACCAAAATCCCAACGAATATCCTTAAAATCCCAGCGAATGAAAAAAAAGTCAGCACGAAAGATTTGGATATTTTATCTTGCATTGCTGTTTAATTGAAGCCCATAAAGTATCGACTGACTAATAACATGATTTGCACGCTGAATAATAAACCATCGCTTACGCTTAACCGCAGTTTTATTCCGGACATCCCGGAAACGGTTAATGATAAGCCTCTCAATGCGGGGAATATATCGCTTAATACTTCAGATAACCAATTGAGTATACACCTCCAAAATGATGGATAAACAAACCAGGTATTAAAGAAATTATCGAAAGATTACGAGTGCTCAAATATTAAATTTACTATTAATGAAGAGTCATCATGAATAGAAAAAAAGCTGAAATAAGATTAAGGAAAACTTTTGGTTTTAACCATTTTTACGATGAGCAATGGGAAACTATTGATTTATTATTCCAAGGAAAAAGAGTATTACTGATTGAGAAAACTGGATTTGGAAAATCTCTTTGTTTTCAATTCCCTGCAACACAATTTCAGGGGCTGACTGTTATTTTTTCTCCTCTAATTGCATTAATGAGAGACCAAGTAAAAGGGCTTAATGAAAAAGGAATAAAAGCAAAATTTATAAATTCCGAACAAACACCGGAAGAAAATTCTCAAACCATTCAAGATGCTTTAAATGGCAGACTGAAAATATTGTATATAGCACCTGAAAGACAAGAAAACCAAGAATGGATTGAAGCTACAAGAAGAATGAATCTGTCTATGATTGTAATTGATGAAGCACATACAATATCGGTTTGGGGACATGATTTCAGGCCTGCTTTTAGAAGAATCATAAACCTTGTAAGATTATTACCAGAAAATCTACCTGTATTAGCAACAACAGCAACAGCAACAAAACGAGTACAGGAAGATATTGAGAGACAAATCTCAGGAAATATTCAAACCATTAGGGGTAAACTTATTCGTGACAATTTTCAATTATACGTAATTAAAGTGCAATCTGAAGATGAAAAGTTATTGTGGTTAGCTGATAACCTGCCAGAATTGGAAGGAAACGGATTAATCTACACAGGGACACGAGTTAATACAGAAATTTATTCAAGATGGTTTGAATATTTGGGTATTGGTACAACTGAATACAATGCAGGTCTTGATTCTGACTCAAGAAAAGAAATTGAAAATGGTTTGATGAGTAATAAATGGAAAGCTGTTGTTTCAACCAATGCACTCGGAATGGGAATAGATAAATTTGATATTCGATTTATTATTCACACCCAGATTCCTGCTTCACCAATACACTATTATCAAGAAATCGGGAGAGCAGGAAGGGACGGCAAACCAACTAAACTAATTCTGTTCTACAATTCAACAAAAGACGAAAACGGAATTGAAGAAGATTTCAAATTACCAAAAGCTTTTATTGACGGTGGTCGCCCAAGTATTAAAAATTACAACAAAGTAATCAATGTTCTCAAACAAGAACAATTAGGCGAAAGACAAATAATGAAAGCCACTAATTTGAAACAAACGCAAGTCAGGGTTATAAAGGCAGATTTAATTGAACAAGGAATAGTAAAAGAAGTCATTTACGGTCGCTCCAAAAAATATGAATATCAATTCAATGCTCCTGAACTGAACACAAAAGCTTTTGATGAACTTAGAAAGCAAAAGTTGACAGAACTAAGTTCAATGATTGAATATGTTAATACAAGGGATTCAAGAATGAAATTCTTGTGTGACTATTTGGGTGATAAAACACATAATCATTACCAGAACTGCGATAACACTACTCTTGAACCATTGACATTAAATTTACAGCAATCAACAATACAAAAGTTACAGGATTTTCGAGAATCTTACTTTCCTGAACTAATTGTAGAAAGCAAATATTCTAACATTGTTAATGGAATTGCTTCAAGCTATTATGGTGTTTCAAGTGTTGGAGCAGCTTTACATCGGAGTAAATATGAAAATGGTGGTGATTTTCCTGACTTTTTGCTAAGACTTACTTTAAAAGCATTTCGGAAAAAATATGGTCAAGAAAAATTTGACTTCATTGTTTATGTTCCGCCGACTGAATCCGGTGATTTGGTAAAAAACTTTGCAGAAAAGTTGTCGCTAGTTCTAAAAGTTCCTATTTCTCACCGATTGATTAAGACAGGAGAAACTCAACCTCAAAAAGTTTTCAAAAATGGCTATTTAAAAAAAGACAATGTTGCTCAAAAATTTACTTATTCTGAGCCAAACGAATTAGTGGGGAAATCTGTTATTCTATTTGATGATATATTTGATAGTGGTGCAACAATTAAGGAAATCGGGAATGTTTTAACTAAATTTGGGGTTTCGAAAATTGCACCTTTGGTAATTGCAAGAACTGTAGGTGGAGACATTTAAAAAGTTGATTATGAGTAAAGAATTAACATATTGGTTAGCTTTGGCACACGTTCCAAAGATTAAAACGAAAAAGAAAAACGAAATAATCGTTCAACTTTTTGAACAGGGTAAATCTGTTATTGACTTCTTTGAATCTGAGTATTCAGTTTGGGAAGATAGATATCAGTTAAATAAATCAGAAGTAGAACTATTCATAGATGCAAAGAAAGAGTTATCAAATTATGCATTTATGGTTGAAGACCTTTTGGAACAGGGCTACAATATTCTACCAATTACATCACAGGATTATTCTCCAACTTTAAAAAAGAATCTGGGGAGAACATATGCACCACCCGTAATTTATACAAAAGGCAATCTCCAAATAATGAAAGAGAAATCAGTTGCAATTGTAGGTTCCCGGAAAGCAAATGATAATTCATTAGAATTTACCGATAATGTTGCTAAAAATGCATCGAAAGGTTATAAAGTTGTTGTTAGTGGTTTTGCTAAAGGAGTCGATAAACAGGCTCTTGATTCGGCTTTAAAATATAAAGGTCAAAGTATAATTGTTCTACCTCAGGGCATTGCAACTTTTCAATCAGGCTTTAAAAAATATTACAAGCAAATAATTGATGGAGATATTTTAGTGTTAAGCACTTTTTATCCTAAAGCACCCTGGAGCGTTCAACTTGCGATGGCACGTAATCCAATCATTTATGGACTTGCATCTGAGATTTATGTAGCAGAATCAAGTGAAAAAGGTGGAACTTGGTCAGGCGTAATGGATGGCTTAAGAAAAGGTAGAATGATTTACGTTAGAAAACCAAACCCACAGGAAAAAAATGCAAATAATACTCTTATCTCAAAAGGTGGCAAAGCAGTTGATATTAAAGGAAATCTAATAACTTATGAAATTCAATACGAAATTAAATCAAAAGCCTTTGAATCAGAACTAAATAACACAGAAGAAAAAATTTTAGAATTTTTAAAAACAGGTGTTTTCCCTGCTAAAAAGATTGTTGACACCTTGAAAATTGATTGGAGTTCAAGAAAAGTATCAGATTTCTTAAAAAATAGAAAGGATATTTTGACAGTAAAAGGGAAACCTCTAAGGTTCGCACATAAAGACAGGTCAATCCAAAAACAAAAAACCCTATTTAATTGAGTAAATGCTTAACTCGCGGTTACAAAACAATAGAGACGAAGTAGTTATTTGAACCTCAGTTTTCAAACCAATCATAGTTTTGCCTTTATATTTAAGCATATCTGCACCCTCCAACTGCTTAACTGCCTATCCTTCAGATTAACCCATAAAGACGAAACCTAACAGAAAAGCAGAGAAAAAATAATTTCTGACAGAAGAATAACTGTCAACTCGTGTAAATACCATGATTTCAAAAAATTGGACTGACCAAGGCCTTAGATGCAAGTTTGGAACTACAAGATTAAAGAATTTGAGTAAATTTGAGGCATGAGAAATGATGTAAATGTAAATAATAACATGCTTACCTGGGCCATAGCGCGGGCAGGGTATGATGTGCCTGCATTTGCCGAAAAGTTCCCTAAAATATTGGAGTGGCTCGAAGGGCAAAAGAAGCCCACCGTAAAGCAATTGGAAGAATTTTCCAAGAAAGTATATCTCCCTTTTGGCTATCTGTTTCTGCCCCAACCGCCACAAGAAAAAGTGCCAATTCCTTTTTTCCGCACAAATGGAAATCAGACAAACAAAATCAGCATCAATGTGTATGATACAATTCTATTGTTGCAACAACGTCAGGATTGGTTAAAAAACTATTTGAAAGACAATGAATTTGATCGATTGTCTTATGTTGGTAAACACAAAAGTTCCAGTGATGTGAAAGCAATCGTTGCTGATATTCGGCAAACGCTTCAATTACCTGAGAATTGGGCAAGTCGATTCAGAACTTGGCAGGAAGCCCAAGACTATTTAGTACTCCATATTGAAGATAATGGCATCATTACGATATTCAACGGCATAGTAGAAAACAATACCCACAGAAAAATTCCTGTTGACGAGTGTAGAGGTTTTGTTTTAGTGGATGAGTATGCACCGTTTATGTTCGTGAATAATGCCGATTTCAAATCTGCACAAATGTTTACCATCGTGCATGAGTTGGCACATATATGGACAGGACATAGTGCGGGTTTCGATTTTAGAAGACTTCAACCTGCTAATGACCCTATAGAAATTCTTTGTGACAAAGTAGCCGCTGAATTTTTAGTTCCTGAACAAGAGTTTGATGAAGTATGGAATCACAAGCCAAACAACTTTGCTTATGCTTCTCGTTATTTTAAGGTGAGTGAAATTGTAATTGCTCGTAGAGCATTAGACACAGGCAAAATCAACAGGCCACAGTTTTTTGATTTTTATGAGGAGTATTCTAAACACGAATTTGCCAAAAAAGAAAATCAAGCTTCTGGAGGTGATTTTTATGCAACTACGAAAAAACGAATTAGCATCACATTTGCAAGCCATGTTAATCAGGCTGTAAAATCCGGCAGTTTATTGTATCGTGATGCTTATAAACTCACGGGGCTAAAGGGCGACACATTCGAAAATTTCTTCTCAAAACACTTATAACCCGCATGTCAGTATATGTTTTAGATAGCAACTTTTTTATTCAAGCTCATCGGTTTCACTACCCGATAGACGTTGCTGCGGGATTTTGGAATAAAGTTCGGCAATTGGCAGAGCAAGGAAAAGTTATCAGTATTGACAAGGTTAAGAAAGAGCTTTACAACAAAAACGATGCATTAGAAGATTGGTGTAGAAATAATTTGCCATATGTTTTTTTTAAAGACACATCCGCTATAATGGCATCGTATGCACAGGTAACATCTTGGGCAATGTCAAGAAGTGGACATTATTTACCAAACGCATTGAATGAGTTTTTGGATGCGGACGAAGCAGATGCATTCTTAGTAGCGTATTGCCTTGAAGACCCAGTTAACAGGTTTGTGGTAACTCAAGAAATAAGTGAACCAAACAGACAAAACAAAGTCAAAATACCAGATGCTTGTATTGCATTGAATGTTTCGTATATGAATACAATTAAAATGTTTAGACATTTAGGAGAAACGTTTTAGCCCAGGCACCATTTACACAATAGCGCATCCGTATAAGCCAACGCACAGACCAAAAATCCGCTAAGAGTGTGTGGGCACAAGCTCAGAGCTTAAAAGGCAAACATACTGAAAATGAAGAACACGGAATTGATATCACATTATCAAACCATCATAATAAACAAATCAATTATAAACCCTTGTCTAAAATTTCATATGAGTCCAGTTTAAAAACTCTTCAAAGTGCTGATTTTTATCATTTTTACCCCTAACCCCTAAAGGGGGATTGCTAAAAATCAGCACTTTGAAAAAGTCCCCTTTAGGGGATTTAGGGGTCTTTAGGGTTTTTAGACTGGACTCTTCATATATTTAGGTTTAATTCTTAACAGGCCGTTTTAAGCATTGGGCCCGTGAGTATAAAATCAAGTCGGGCGTGGCCACTCAAAACCTTGAGGCTCTTTTCAGCGAGGCATACAACCTGCTCGATAAAAAGCTCGACAACGTGATGAAACTTTTCAAACGCACCAAACCATCGTTCTAATACGGCTACACCAGGGCCAGGATAGTGGTGGATGATTAAAGAATGTCGAATCCCATCCCGGCCAGCATGTTTTGTGGGTTAGGGTGGGTTTTTTTTTGTAAATTACTAGACATATTTGATTTACATCAAGGCTATGAAGAAACACAAACTAATATCTACAACCGACATTTATTCATTGATAAAGCAAAATGAAGAAGACATCAATAAAGTCAAAAGAATTAAGAGAGAAAGGGACGCGAATTATAACCCTTATCCAAATGGCTGGAATCGGATTGATTTCATGAAGGATGTTCTTAAAGATAATAAAGTGGATGGTTTTGTTATGTCATATCCGCATGGTACAGTAATAAAGCAAGCAGAAAAAAGCTTTTATTACAGAGGCGAGAATCAAATTTATGAAAACTCCAAACCAACTCTTTTCAGAAAACTAGACACAGTCAATGATAATGATGAAGCCATAGTTGAAGAGTTTGTTGCTTATTTGAGAATTTCAGACTTTTTAAATCTAATTTTGAAATTTGATCATACACAACACTATTTAGCACCTCGATCGTTTAAAGGCAAGCCCGTTTATATTGATTTACTCTATGAACAAATAGCACAGCACTATGGCCTTGATACTCCATGGTTAGATATTACTTCAAATTTCGATATTGCATTATTCTTTGCTTGTTGTAAGTTCAACCAAAAATCGCATAATTGGAAACCATTATCTTATACAGATATCAATCATGATGATTGTACAAAATTTGGCGTTCTATTTAGACGACAAGCATTTATACCAAATATTGTCGACTCATCATTCGCTCAGATATTTCCTGTTGGGTACCAGCCGTTCATGAGGTGCCATATGCAAAGTAGTTATGTGGCTCAAATGAATAAGAATGATACTTTGCAAATCGATCCGACATTTGAAGAACTAAGGTTTAAGCATAGTGAGAAGCTCAGCAACTATATTTATGAAAAAATGGAAGGAGGCAACAAAGTATATCCACAGGAAGGATTAAACAAGATTGCTGATGAAATACAAAGGATTAAAGAAAAGAAGTACTTTACAATAGAAACCTTTGAAGATGCTTATAATAACATAAAGATTGATCTTCCTGAAAAAAATAAACTTAAAATGCTATTGGATAAATATGGATATGATTTAGTTGAGGCATCTGAATTCATTCCCCATGAAAAGATTGAAGCTGTTAATGAAGAATACAAAGGTTTTGACTTTGAGAAGACCTTTGGAATTAAAATTAGCGGAAGATTAAGTTATAAAATGTAGAAAATCAATTGAACCCTTTCAGGGTTCTTCAATTCCGTCCTAACCCTTTTACCCTGCATTTCATACAGGGCTATTCGGATTGAATCCTTTCAGGATTCCTTATAAGAAACCTTCCAGGATATTTTTATCGTGATAACCGCGAAGCGGTTCAATATGAATAGCTCCGGGTGAAACCCGAGGAAAGGATTTACTGCATGGAGTCCTCAACGCTGAAGGTGTTGTATCATTCCGCTCGAACCATTCCGGGATTCTTTGATTAGGATCACTTCCCATTGCACAAAGAATGTAGTGTCAATCAGTTTTTTTAGCCAGTAACATAATTAATCTTGAGCCTGAAAGGCTCGGATATCTCAGCACAGGGTGAAGCCCTGTGGAATAGTGCATGCAAAAAAAATGTCAGGCTGAAAGCCTGAGATAAATCAGCGCTTGCCCATTGTCTTAGGCTTTCAGCCTTTTGTTGCGGTAAAGGAGCACGGATGTGACACACAGGGCTGCCGATAACTATCGGCACTGCGCTGAGTTGTCAAAGGCCTTCAGCCTTTTTCAACAGAGTCTAAACCGCGAAGCGGTTCAATATGAATAGCTCCGGGTGAAAACCCGTGGAAACAGGTTTGCTGCATGAACCCTCAACGCTGAAGGCGTTGAACTTAAAATTATCCCACCACAATTTTAATCATCCAGCTTGAGCACGGCGAGGAAGGCTTTTTGGGGCACTTCCACGTTGCCGACCTGGCGCATGCGTTTCTTTCCTTTTTTCTGTTTTTCTAAGAGTTTCCGCTTACGGGTGATGTCGCCACCGTAGCACTTGGCGGTGACATCTTTGCGGACGGCCTTGACGGTTTCGCGGGCGATAATCTTGGCGCCAATCGCGGCCTGTATGGCGATATCGAACTGCTGCCGCGGGATCAGCTCCTTGAGCTTGACGCACATCTTGCGGCCCAGCGGGTAGGCGTTGTCGAAGTGGGTTAGGGTTGACAAGGCATCCACACTTTCGCCGTTGAGCAGGATATCGAGCTTGACGAGCTTGGCCTTGCGGTATCCGGAAACGTAGTAGTCGAGCGAGGCATAGCCGCGCGACACACTTTTCAGCTTATCATAAAAATCAAACACAATCTCCGACAGCGGCAGATCGAAGGTCAGCTCCACGCGCTGGTCGGTGAGGTAGACCTGATTTTTAAGCATCCCTCGCTTTTCGATACACAGCGTCATGATGTTGCCCACAAAATCCGCCTTCGAGAGGATGGTGGCGTGGATAAACGGCTCTTCGATGTGCTCCACCTTGGTCGGGTCGGGCAGTCCGGAGGGGTTGTGCACTTCAATCTCTTCACCATCGTTGGTATGCACGATGTACGACACGTTGGGCACGGTGGTAATCACATCCATATCGAACTCACGGTCGAGGCGCTCCTGCACTATTTCCATGTGCAGCAGTCCGAGGAACCCGGCGCGGAAGCCAAAGCCCAGCGCCGCCGAAGATTCGGGCTGATAGGTCAGCGAAGCATCATTCAGTTGCAGCTTCTCGAGCGAGGCTCGCAGATCTTCATAATCATCGGCATCCACGGGGTAGATGCCGGCAAACACCATCGGCTTCACCTCCTCAAATCCGGAGACGGCCTTATCGCAGGGCCGGTCGAAATGCGTGATGGTATCCCCCACCTTCACTTCCTTCGACTCCTTAATCCCGCTGATGATGTATCCCACATCACCTGCCGACATGGTCTTTTTCTCTTCCTGCTTCAGCTTCAGCACCCCAATCTCATCGGCATGGTAATCGTTACCGGCATTTACAAACTTCACATGGTCGCCCTTTTTGATGGTGCCGTTAAAAATGCGGAAGTAGGCGATGATGCCGCGGTAAGAGTTAAACACCGAGTCAAAAATCAGGGCCTGCAAAGGCTCTTCAGGATTACCCACCGGATGCGGTATTTTATTGATGATGTCGTCAAGGATTTTATCGACCCCGTATCCGGTTTTGCCGCTGGCTTCGATAATATCGTCGCGGTCGCAGCCCAGCAGGTCTACAATCTGGTCTTTTACCTCCTCGCCCATGGCGTTGGGGAGGTCCATTTTATTGAGTACCGGAATAATCTCCAGGTCGTTATCGATAGCGATGTAAAGGTTAGAGATGGTCTGCGCCTGGATGCCCTGGGTGGCGTCCACCACCAGCAATGCCCCTTCGCAGGCAGCGATGGAGCGCGACACCTCGTAAGAAAAATCCACGTGACCGGGTGTATCAATCAGGTTCAGCTTATACCACTCTTTTTCGTAGTGCAGGTCCATCTGAATAGCGTGCGACTTGATGGTAATTCCCCTCTCCCTTTCCAATTCCATATCGTCGAGAAGCTGCTCCTTGTAGTCGCGTTCCGACACCGTGTCGGTCATCATCAACATACGGTCGGCCAGCGTGCTTTTCCCGTGATCGATATGGGCAATGATACAAAAGTTACGTGTGTTTTTCATGTATATCTTTCTCTACCTTTTAATTGTGTTTGCAATGGCAATATTTTGCAAAAATAAGATTTAAAGCGATTCGAGCATAAGGTGTAAACACGAATGGGAAGGAATAGTTGAAAAACTATGAGCCACCACGAACGGCGGGGTTATGAAGCGATTGACCACGATATAAGTCCAAGCTAACCATGCTCTTCAGGTTATAGGGCTCTGACTAACCGCGCTTTTTTAAGGTGCGGTATCAGGGGCAGCCACCCAGGTTAGTATGGCCTAAAGGCCGGAGCCTTGCTGGGTGCGATCACTGGACCCTACCATGAATGGCAGGGTTAGTGAAGAGAGGGACTCTTGGTTATGCCCAACTAACTGCGTCCTTCAGAGTGCTATCATAGCTGTCCAACTAACCGCGCCATTTATGGTGCGGAATCGGGGTTAGGCACCCGAGTAGACCATGGCCTTTAGGCCTCCAAAGATAATGGCCTAAAGGCCCGAGTCATGCTGAGTGCCATCGCTAAACCCTACCATAAATGGCAGGGTTAGTGAAGAGATGGCCTCCTTGTTATGCCCAACTAACTGCGTCCTCTTAGAAAGAGTCCGAAACTTCAACTAACCGAGCCCTCCATGGCGCTGTCGAACTAACCGCGCCATTTATGGTGCGGAATCGGGGTTAGGCATCCGAGTAGACCATGGCCTTTAGGCCTCCAAAGATAATGGCCTAAAGGCCGAGTCATGCTAAGTGCCATCGCTGGACCCTACCATGAATGGCAGGGTTAGTGAAGAGAGGGACTCTTGGTTATGCCCAACTAACTGCGTCCTTCAGAGTGCTATCATAGCTGTCCAACTAACCGCGCCATTTATGGTGCGAATCAGGGTTAGGCATCCGAGTAGACCATGGCCTTCAGGCCTCCAAAGATAATGGCCTAAAGGCCCGGGTCATGCTGAGTGCCATCGCTAAACCCTACCATAAATGGCAGGGTTAGTGAAGAGATGGCCTCTTTGTTATGCCCAACTAACTGTGTCTTCTTAGAAGAAGTCCGAAACTTCAACTAACCGCGCCATTTACATGGTGCTAATCTACCTCAAAAGAACTATTTAAAGCCTTGTCTACAACACACTATCCTCTGTTTCTTCAATCGGGTAGTGTCCTTTGAAGATGTTCCCGGTTTTTCCGTCGATGGCAATTTTATCGCCGTTTTTGAAGCGGATGCCGTTGAGCTGGCAGGATTTCTCTTCCTCATCCACCTGCAGCGCTGAGCAGTTCACCACGCAGGTTTTGCCCAGCCTCACGGCCGTAACGGCCGCATGCGAGGTGGCCCCACCCTTGGCTGTGAGCAGCCCGTCGCACTCAAAAATCATCTCGATATCATCGGGCACGGTATCGGGACGCACCAGAATCACCGGATCAGGGTTTTCATTCTCCTGCAGTGATTGGATATCCTCCTTGTCGAAGGCAATGATACCGTTCATGGCACCACCGCCAATGCCGGTGCCCCGCCCGGCCAGCGTCATCTCTTCGCGGCGGGTAGAGAAAATATTGATCCGGCTGGCTTGCGTGATATCCTGGTCGCGGGTTTGCAGGATATACAGATCCTTCGGGTCGTTCGACTCAAAGGTGAACTCAATCTCCTGCGGGTTGTAGCCCTGGTTTTCGGTGAGCTCGGTGGCTATCTGGTATATCCGTTTGTAAATGCCCGGAAGCATCTCCTGCAGCGACTCTTTCTCTATGTTTTGTTGCTTGCGCTGTGTCTTGCCCACCGGATGCACATTTACCAGTCCGCCTACAATGTCCTCGCCCTGGCTGGTGAGCGTAAAATCGCCGTAGAGGTGCACGCCGGGGCGCTGGCGGTTGGGGTTCTGCGTAAACACCACGCCGGTGCCCGAGTCGAGGTTCAGGTTTCCGATGATCATCTGCTGAACAATCACCGCCGTCCCCCACTCGTCGGCAATCTGGAGGTGATCGCGGTAGACCTGCGCACGCTCAGAGGCCCACGACTCAAAGACATACATCACCGTTTGCTTGAGCTGTTCAAACAGGTCTTCTTCAAACTTCACATCCCTGTCTTTCAACACCTTCTTGTAAGCGAAGGCTATCTCGCGCATATGCTTTGGACTGAAATTCACTTTCAGTTCCACGTCATACTTTTCCTTAAAATCGATCATGATTTGGTCGAACACATCGCGATTGATGCCGTGAAACATGCCCCACGATTGCAGCAGGCGGCGGTAGCAGTCCCAGGACGTCCAGGCGAAATTAGGCTGCTTGCTGAGCTGCTCAGTAAACTCGTCGTTCATCCCCACATTCAGAAAGGTGTCCATGGCACCGGGCATGGAGATGGCCGTTCCCGAGCGCACCGAGAGCAGCAGTGCTTTTTCAGGATCGCCATAGCGGCGTCCGGTCTGTTTTTCCAGCTTTTGCAGGTACTTTTCGATCATCTGCTCCAGCTCGCTGCTAATCACCGGGTGGTTCATAATCGTATTGATGCGGCGGAACACCTCTGTGGTGATCACAAAGCCCGGCGGGACGGGCATCCCGGAAAGGTAAAGCTTCTTGAGGAAATAGGCTTTCGAACCCAGGAACACCTGGTTGTCGAGTGCCGGTGTTTTCTCGTGCAGCGGACTCATCGTCATATCGCTGTTGTAGGTCATAATATCGTTAATCCATTCCGGCTTCACCGTATCGACCATGGTTTGCAATGAGTCGAGGATGCGTGAGATAAAACTGTCGAGCGGCTGCACCAAAAAGGCACTGGAAATAATGTCACGATAGAAAATCTCGGACTTCTCATTAAGCAAATGGTTTCGCTCCTTGCGATCCTTTTTTCCTTCCGGATCGAAAAGCTGCGGAATAATAATCTGCAACGGATATTCATATGACTTCAGGAAGTATTTATTGATGATTTTCTTCACGTCGTCAGCCATAAACCTGAAAATATTGGTGTATTGATGCAGTGAAAAACTCCGGGAGGAAAGGCTGTATTTCAGCATGGAGAGGTTGGAATTGAAGGCCTGGCTGGTGATGCCGTCGAGCTCCAGCCCCTCTCGGAAATAATCCAGGATTTTAAAAATATCCTGAAGTGTTTTATTGGAGATGTAATCGAGGTTAATATTCTGCACCACCTTCTCCATCAGCCGGGTGGCAATGCGTTCGAGCCTGAAGGTCAGTCCCAGGGCTTCAAACTTGGGCTCGCGATACACGCCATACATCGAAGGGATGCCGATGGCGATGTGACGCTTGTGGTAAATATTTTCCCATGCCTCGGAGGGCTCGGGATTAAAAATAATGGCTTTGAGCTGCTCCATGAAGTGATAGATGAGCTGCAACGATTTTTCAAAATCCGCCTTGTTCAACGCATCTTCAAACTCCCTGATATTTTGCTCGTTAAAACCCGTGAAGCTTTTCATCATCGGGATAATGTTTACAGTTTCGAAGGAGTATTTTTCTTTCAGCAAAGCATACATCCTCACCCCCTCGCTCAGACGCAACACATCCTGCTTGTTTTTCATCTTTTCAGGAAGAGCCTCGATAAGCTCTTCGGCGCGATCAGAAGGAAGGTTTATAAATTCATCGATGGATAGGTTATTCTTTTCACAAACAGCAACCAGCATTTTATGAATATGCACAAAGTAATCGCTCTCAGTGTCTACGGTGTTGTACACATCATCCGGAAGGGTGTCCCTGAGTTTCGATTTATCGCCATCAAACCAAAACCTGAAAACCTTTTCGGTGAGCCCGATAAGCGTGTTATTGCTTTCGGTGTGTACTTGTTTACGAAGAAAGTGAACGAGCCTGTCCTGGCGCTTGAAAACCTCGTCCATCGAAGTAGTGGTATCCCTGATCTCGCCCTCCGCACCAATCTCGTTAAAATACACCGGAAAAATCCGCGTAAGCTGTTTTACTTTCTTGTAGTATGGCGAAATGTTGGAGTTGAGCACCTGGGTGATTTCGCGCTGAAACAGGTCGGTGTCGCTGATAAAAATCCCGCCCAGGCGCAGGTTCACAATCAGCGACGACAGCAGCTTCTCCATGATCGACTGCGAATACTCAATCAGCTCAAGCCAAACACGGATATTCTTGATATGGTTGTCGTTCACGTTTAGTTGCCATTCTTCGTTGACGTAAACCATGCCGGGTGTTTCAAAACCAAAGTCTATCAGTTTCTTCTCAAAATCATTGATGATGTACTTGTCTTCCGACCTATCGCGGTCGATAATTTCTTTTCCGAGGGTCAGGAAAATATCCAGCACCGACGACATGTGCTTATCGCGCATAGTGTAGCACAGTCCGAAAATCGTTTCAGCAAACTGCGGAAGATTTTCGTCATCGACCTCATCAATGGCTTTGCGCAAGAACTTATCGATGCTCCAAATCAATCGCTCCTGCCACTCCAGCATTCCGGGCAGCTGAAGCAAAAAGAAGATGTAATAAAACTGCTCGATAAAAGTAGGCAGTTCAGAAGAGTACTCTTCAAAAGCCTGCGCGATTTCCTCGTAATCAGCCACCTTCGCAAGCTCTTCCAGCTCGTTTGCATGATGTAATTGATCCTCTTGCTTCTGAAGAAGTTGGTTAACAAAACCGACCAGCGTTTTTTCACTTTCCTCGGAAAAGGCATCCGGGTGGTTTGAAAGCCAGTCATTGATATGAACCGTGTCTTTCCAGAACTTCAGGTTTTCGCGCAACACCTCCTGCAAAAGTTCAAAGCTAAA
>JAASSU010000252.1 GCA_021767705.1 Bacteroidota bacterium
CAAAAAGATGATGATACCTACATTATGGCAGCCACTACCCGTGGCCCTTACCCCAACCACGATGTGCAGTGCGAAAATGAAAACGGCGACGAATGCTTTTGGCTGATGGAGCTGCAAGACCTCACCGTGGATATTAACGATGTTGAAGCGGCCCGCCGCACGGTCAAGCTCTACCCCAATCCCGGCAGCCACACCATCTACCTTGAAACCGACATCCGGGCGTTTACTTTCACCCTCTACAACAACACCGGGCAGTTGGTGCTGACCAAAGAAAACCAGCGTCGCATTAATACATCTGCCCTCCGCAGCGGCTTCTACTACTACCGCATCACCAGCGAAGGAGAAATCCTCAATTCTGGTAAATGGGTGAAGAGGTAAGGAGGTTTGTAGGTTACTATGTTTAGTAGGTTTGTAAGTTTAATAAGTTAATACGTTTGTACGTTTCAAATGTGTTTAAGTGCCCACGTGTTCAGGTGTTTAGGTTCAGTTGGCAACGCTGGCTCAGAGCATAGAGCTTAGGGGAAGAATAGTATGTAGTAGATAGTAGATAGTAAGTTGATTGAATGATTGAATTTCGGGTTTCCCGATTCGCTTCGCTCTCGGGATTAGTTCCACCATCATCTTTCAGTGCTCCGCCGGTTGGCGGATCCTGAAAGCTGGGCGTCACTGAATCGGGTTTCGGAATAATGACTTAATGACCAATTAATGACTATCTAATGACCATCAAATCACTTCCAAATGACCCTTCTGAATTACTGCTTTGCAATTTCACATGGCAGACCATCTAATGACATTGTAATGGCTGAGTGATAATGAATGGTGCTTCCCCTTAGGGCCTCAGCACGTCATAAAGCCCGTCTTTTCTTAGTTTGATGACTGTGGAAGGCTTGATTTCTTTCATGGCGTAGCGCTCCCAGTCGACGATGTAATCCACATTTTCGCGGATTTCATTACTGATGTGCGCATAGAGCGATGGGGCTGGCTCTCCGGAAATGTTGGCCGAAGTAGAGATTACAGGGCGATTGAATTTAGCGATGAGTCCGGCACAAAAATCATGACGCGCCAGCCTGACGGCAACGGTGCCGTCATCGGCCACAACGTTTTTGGCAAGCTTCTTGGCACCGGGATAGATAATGGTGGTCGGGCGATCGAAACCATGAACCAAATCTGAAATATATTCCTTATCAGCATCCACATGTTTATGGATACGATCCACCGATTCGGCAAGGATGATCAGGCTTTTTGATACAGCCCTGCGCTTTATCAGAAAGATTTTCTCCACCGCTTTGGCATTGGTGGCATCGCAGCCCAAGCCCCAGATGGTGTCTGTAGGATAAAGAATCACACCGCCTTTTTTTAAGACTTTTGCGGCATTTTCTATTTCAGTTTGCAGTTTTTCTTTGTCGCTCATTTTAATCGGTTCAATAAGTCATCAATATCAATATTTTGTGCGCATTTAAAGTGGCCTTCCGGACACTCGCTCTTGCCATGCAGACCACAAGGGCGGCAAGAAAGTTGCTCCTTCACTTCAACAACAGCGCTGTCGTCAGACAGTGGCCTAAACCCAAAGGCCGGAACAGTAGAGCAAAACACAGCGGTCACTGGTGCATTCATCGCTGAGCAGAGATGTAAAACAGCCGAATCGTTCACATAGTTCATTGATGCATCGCGAATCAGGGCTGCGCTCTCGAGCAGCGTGAGTTTTCCGCAAAGGTCAAGAACCTGGTCATTTGATGTGTTTTTGACGATATAGCGGCTGACTTGCTGGTCGGCTTTTGAACCCAGCAAAATAATGTTAATGCCGGCCGGCACCTTGTCAATAAAGTCCACCCATTTTTCCTTGGGAAATTGTTTGGTAAACCACAGCGATGCCGGGGCGATGCAAATGTATTTCCCGGTTTTGAACTGCGACACCTTGGCATAAGCCTTCTGGTCGGGATACAACGCCGGCCTGTTTCCGGTGGAATTTGTAAAGCTGTTTATCACACTCAGGTTTCGCTGGGTTTCGTGGGGCGTGGATTGGTCATTGCCGATAAGGTGTTTGGCGCTGTGCGTAAACATAAAGCTCATCGGGTTTTTGCTGAACCCCGCGCGGACAGCAGCCCCGCTGAATGCTGTAATGAGTCCTGTGGAAAAAAAGCGCTGTAGGTTTACCACCATGTCATAACGCTGACTCCTCACGTATTTTATGATGGCGCGAAGGTTCCCGTACTTATCCTTCTTCTTGTCCCACCCTAAAATGTGATGCAGGTGCGGATGCCCATCGAGCAAATCCTGAAAACCGTCTTTCATCAGGAAATCGATCAACGCATTCGGATAACTTTTGTGCAGCGCCTCAATCACAGGCGTTGCCAGAATAACATCGCCAATGGATGCAGTTTGTATAATTAATATTTTCCTGATGGGTTTCATATAAGAATTCTCAAATAAAGACTAAAATTGATTCTATTAAACCACCACATCATAGTCTCTCAATGCCTGGTTAAGCGATGTTTTCAAATCGGTGGATGCTTTACGTTTTCCGATGATCAGTGCACAGGGCACCTGGTACTCTCCGGCAGGAAACTTTTTGGTGTAGCTTCCCGGAATAACCACTGAGCGTTCAGGCACAAAGCCGCGGTGTTCTTGTGGCTTGTCTCCGGTTACATCAATAACTTTTGTGCTGTTGGTAATCACCACGTTAGCGCCAATGACGGCTTCTTTGCCGATGCGCGCACCTTCAACGATTATCGATCTCGACCCGATAAAAGCCCCATCTTCCACAATGACGGGCTGGGCCTGCAGCGGCTCCAAAACACCTCCTATACCTACGCCGCCTGAGAGGTGTACTTTTTTCCCGATTTGGGCGCACGACCCTACGGTGGCCCAGGTGTCTACCATCGTTCCCTCATCAACAAAGGCGCCGATATTTACATACGAAGGCATCATAACCACGCCTTTGCTCACATAGGCCCCATAACGGGCAATGGCGTGAGGAACCACACGCACACCTTTGTCTGCATATTTTGATTTAAGCTTAATCTTATCGTGAAACTCGAAAGGGCCCACCTCAATGGTTTCCATTTTCCTTGTCGGGAAATACAGAATCACAGCTTTTTTTGCCCACTGGTTGACGGTCCATGAGTCTCCTGACTTTTCGGCTACCCGCAGTTTTCCCGAATCAAGCAAAGCTATCGCTTCTTCGATAGCTTCAACAGTTTCTTTGCTTTCAAGTAAATCGCGGTTTTCCCACGCTGATTCTATGATGTTTTTTAATTGTTCCATTTTTTGTCCTCGTTTTTCAAAAGAAATCAAAAGTAGTAATTTTTAAGACAAGGAGCAGGGCTTGAGTCCTTAATTGAAATTGTTTTACGGATAATCCATCCTGTTAAAGAAATCTTCTGATAGATGATACCCATCCATCTAAAAAACAAGACGGTATGCATCGTGTTACGTGATGAGTGATTTTTCCTTAATTTTGCAGCAAAATCACATTATGGCGCGGATTATTGCTATCGATTACGGAAAAAAGAGAGTGGGTTTAGCTGTTACGGATGAGTTGCAGATGATAGCAAACGGCCTCACCACGGTGGCTCCGCATGAGGTGATCCCTTACCTGAAGGAATATACCCGGCAGGAAAATGTAGAGACGTTTGTGGTGGGCGAGCCCAAACAAATGGATAACACCGATTCTGAATCAGCGCGATATATCAAGCCTTTTCTGAAAAAGTTAAAAGCGGCATTTCCTGAAACGCCCGTCAAAAGGATGGATGAACGGTTCACCTCGAAGCTGGCTTTTCAGGCGATGATTGATGGCGGCATGAAAAAGAAGCAGCGCCAAAACAAAGCGATGGTCGACAAGGTGAGCGCCACAATAATTTTACAGTCATACTTACAGACAATTAGTTAACGATATGGTATTACCAGTTACAGCATATGGTCACCCGGTTTTAAGAAAGGTGGCAAAAGAAATTGATAAGGATTATCCGAGATTGGATGAATTTATCGAAAACATGTTCGAAACGATGTATCATTCTGATGGGATTGGGCTTGCAGCCCCTCAGGTAAATAAATCCATCAGGATATTTATCATCGATGCCACTCCTTACCAGGATGAGATGCCCGAAGCGGAAGGGTTTAAAAAGGTGTTTCTGAACCCAACCATTGTGGAGGAAGAGGGCGATGAAAAGATGATGAGCGAGGGCTGCCTGAGCATTCCGGGTATCCGCGAGGATGTGTCGCGCCCGCCAAAAGTGCATATTCAGTATTATGACCGCGACTGGAATTTCAGGGATGAATGGTATGAAGGCATGCTGGCCCGCATCATTCAGCATGAGTATGACCATTTGGAAGGAACACTGTTTACCGATAAACTCAGCACCATGCGAAAAACCATGCTCAGAACACGCCTGAGCAATATCTCGAAAGGGAAAGTGGACGTGGATTACAAAATGATTTTTCCGTTTGAAAAGAAAGGCAAAAAATAACCATAAACCATGAACAGACTACTTGTTTTTGTGGCTCTCGTAATGTTGGCCGGAGCCTGCAGCAATCCAACACTCAAAGAAAAAATTGAAAGCCAGGAGAAGGTGCTTCTCGAAAATCAAACAGGCAATGTGGACAAAGAAGTAATAAATCAGTTGCTTGATAACTACCTTGAGTATGCAGAAAAAAATCCTTCTGATTCGCTTACGCCGCAATACCTTTTTAAGGCCGCCGATGTGATGATGAACAATGGTATGCCGGTAAA
>JAASSU010000048.1 GCA_021767705.1 Bacteroidota bacterium
ATAACAGAGATGGTGATGCCGAAATTACAATCGACCTCTATGTAGATACTTACTACTATGAGGCTTCCTGGAATATCTGGAATGTTGATGCTGGTGCATATTTCTATGCAACAGATCAAACATTCAGTGATGATGGTGATTACACTTATGATGTAACACTCACTGCTGGAACCCAATATGAATTTCATGTTTGGGACTCTTGGGGTGATGCCGGAGTTGATGGATGGGTTTATCAGGGAGAGACCCTTTTAACATCATGGAATGGAAACGATTGGCCTTATGATTACAATGACGAAGGTATGTTCCCTTTTATGCCGCTGCCAGCTGGGCCTGCAGGTTTCACGGGATTTCCTAATCCAGAGAGTACAGCAGGAAATGCCATGATTAATCTTGAATGGGAGGGCTCAGGAGCAAGAGCTATTGATTCTTATGATGTTTATCGCTCCCACGCCGGTGATCCATTTGAGATGATTGGTAATGTAAGCGGTACATCTCATACCGATTCTGATGTTACTGCCGGTACGGAATATGAATACTATATTAAAGCAGTTTACACAGAAGGATATCATTCTTTACCCTCAGAACATGTGATGGTTACAGCAGCGGATTCTCCAATTTTTGCAATTGATCCTGAGACGTATATGTTCGAAGAAGTTGGTTTACTTGATGGTGAACTTTATGGTGAGCCGGAATTGGCTGACTTTTCTGTGATGAATGAAGGGGTAGGTACACTTACTGTTACTGAAGATCCTTACTTCTTCTCAGGACAGGCTGATAACTTCTTCTATGAAGGTGGAGACGCTACACCATACGAAGTGGGTGGCCCCTTTGCTGTTACTGGAGAATCTTTTGATTTCCAGGTAGGCTTTGCTCCAACAACAGCTGGTTTAAGCTCTACACTTCTGGTTGTTACTGATGACCTGGGTCGTGTTACACGTACATTCGAACTTAATGGTTCAGCATATGACATTCCTGATTATGATGTAATGGAAAATGCATATGTTATTACACAAGACTGGCAGGTGAACAATGACTTTAACACTGCTATGGACTTTGCTGATTTTTATCCTGATTACAGCTTAGCTCCGGGTAACGATGTCGTTTATCAGTTTACTGTGGGTATCGACAGCTACTTTGAAGTGATGGAGAATGCCGGTACATTCTCAGACTTCGCTGTTTTTGCTGATGGTGATGAATTTACAACTGGTAACGACCTCTACTCAGGTGGTCAGTTGGCGATTGAGGCCGGAACATACTATGTTGTGGCTTCCGGTTCAGGCGAATTTGATTTCGATATTCATATCGAAGGTCAGGAGCCTGTTCTTGTTGTAGATCCGCCAACCATGGATCTTGGTGATGTTCCTATCGGATGCTGGCACGAAGGCGGCATTTTTACAGTCTACAACGATGGTGGACAGTCGATCACCTTTAACGATGCAACACTCAGTGATGAAAATGGTGTCTATACCCTGACTCACGATTACGAATTCCCGCTGACGATCACTACAGAGACCCTGGAATTTAAAGTCGAGTTAAACGCTGACACCGAAGGTACTTTTGATGCAGCTTTCTTATTGGAAGATGAAAATACTACACACATTTATCCGATTACTGGTACGGCTTATACCCCCGTCGTCGGTGACGTTATCTGTGACCCGGTTATGGCGGCTTTCGATCCGTCCGGTCATTTTGAAGATGATAACTCCGTGGCTGCTCCAATGCATGATAACTATCATATTGTTGAAGGATACAATGACGTGGTGTATAAGTTCTCTTATGCCAGCGACTTTATTATCGATATCGCATTAGACAATGCAGCTATGGATCCGCAACTCGCCCTTTACGATGCTCAGGATGTAGCTACTACCGATCCGGATCAGTTAGTGCCTGTAGCTGAAGGTGGACAGGATATCCTTGACCAGGAACTTTGGGCCGGTACTTACTACCTCGTAGTAGCTGGTGACCAAACAACAACTCCTGAGTACACCCTTACTATGGATGTGGCTGATATGCCAGCTCCGGGAGATATTACACTGCTGACTCCGGTTGATGGTGCCAATGAGATTCCTGTTAACCCGACGTTGACATGGGATCTTGGAGACTACACAAATAATATCGATGTTTATGTTGATACACAGTATCCTCCGCAGGATAAGGTCTTAGGTGAAGGTGACCCGGTTGAGGAATTTGCCGTGGAAGGACTCTCTCCTGCCCAGATTTATTTCTGGAAGGTAGTGGCCCACAACAGTAACGGTTCTACCGAATCAGAAACCTGGGCCTTTACAACTAAGCTTCCTCCGCCATTGTACGTTCAGGGTTCTATTTTTGACTATGTTAACGTACATCTGACCTGGAACAATCCATTCGATGCTACCTTTAAGGTAACCGAAGACTTTGAGAATGGTGAAATGCCCGAAGGATGGACCATGACTACCAACGCCACAGGCTCGTCTGCAGGTTGGTTTATTACCGATAATGGTGGAAGTTCGTTCTTTAGTATTCCTTCCCATACCATTTATGCCGTATCAAACGACGATGCCAACAATGGCGACGGATCGGAAGACTACCTCATCATGCCTCCACAAGACTTCTCTCAGTGGGATGGCGCTACTTTGACTTTTGAATCTTTCTACACTGGTGATTACAGTCAGAGTGCTTATGTTGAAGTATCCACAGATGGTGGTTCTACATACGAAGTTGTTCATGAGCTTGAGCCTAACACTGCATGGACTTCTGTGAGCGTTCCGCTTGATGATTACATTGGGGAATCTGAAGTATACGTAGCATTCCATGCCGATGACAATGGTGCATGGGCTTCAGGATGGGCTGTAGACGACGTGGAACTCGCCTTTGATAGTAACCTTGGTGGTGGAAGCCGCGCTTTAATAGGTTATAATGTATGGCAAAATGGTACGCAAATCAATAACGAGCTGGTTACGGTTGAGGAATATGATGTCATGGATCTGGCCGCCGGTGACTACGTATTTGGTGTTTCTGCCGTATACGATGAAGGTGAATCAGAAATCGCTGAAATTGAAACAATCACTATCCTCGGTATGTCTGAAATTGCTGGTACTGTTACTGATTATGTAACCGGTGACCCGATTGAAGGCGCGAATATCGATATCATGGGTATGTGGGGTGAGGAAGAACTGGAGTACTCTGTTTCTACAGATGCCGATGGTAACTACTCTCAGGTTCTTCCTGTAACACTTGATGGATATGATGTAACAGCCTCTGCTAGTGGTTATGTTGCACAAACTGAAGAAGATGTAATGCCTGCTGCCGCTGTTACAGAAGTAGTAGACTTTGCTCTTGGCGAATACCCGATTCCTGTTAGCAACGTTGTAGCTGTTTCTAATGATGATGAATCTGTAGCTACGGTTACCTGGGATTCTCCTAGTGGATTCCCATCATACGAAATTATCTATGACGATGGTATCGCAACAAACGCTACCGCATGGAACGCGGGCTTCGAAGGAAACATGAACGCCCTGAAGTTCACTCCATCCGGATATCCTTGTACTATTAACGAAGCTCAGATTCATATTTGGGACGGTACATGGCCTGCTGGTGATGTATTCAACCCAATGGAAGTAGTGATCCTTGACGATGATGGTGAAGGCGGACTGCCAGGTACTGAGCTTGGTTCTATCGAAATTACTCCTTCATCTGCTAACTGGGTAACTGTAGACCTCTCAAGCCTGAATGTCACAATCAATGATGGTGAATTCTATATTGCCAACCGTCAGATCAGTACATATCCAGACTGTCCTCCAACAGCTATTGCTGAAGGAACACCTCAGAACAGGAGCTATGCCTATACTGGTGGTGCATGGGGTACTGCTTCATACGACTCGTTCATGATTCGTGCTACTGTCTCCGGTCCTCAGGGAACTGAGCAGCTTGGTTACGAAGGTGATAACGTAAATGTGAAGACTCGTGCTAACGAAGGTGCTGTAGCTATCACAGCTACTGATAAAGCTCCTGGTACATATGTTGAAGGACAAGGTACAACGAAGGTTGTTTCTGCCGCTCCTGAAAACACACGCGCAGTGGACCATTATGAGGTATGGCGCTTCGGTGAAGATGACTTGGATACACCTGCTAACTGGGATCTCCTTGCTGATGATGTTACAGTTACCGAGTATCAAGATGCTACTTTCACAGACCTTCCATGGGGCGTTTATTACTATGCCGTGAAAGCTGTATACCCAATCACAGAAGCTGAACCTGTGGTTTCTAACATGCTTCCGAAAGACATCTATTCAAACACTATCTTTATGGTAGAACTGAATACAGGTGATGTTCCTGAAGGAGTAAATGTGAAACTTGAAAACCTGAACGATCCGGAATATGTTTATGAAGCCACAACCGACGCAACTGGCCAGGTTCAGTTCGAAGAGGTATGGAAAGGCGAATATCTGCTGACCGTAACGAAAGAAGGATACGATCCGCATTTCGAGAATATAGAAATTGTTGAATCCTACTTCATTAAAGAAGTTACTCTTATTGAGACGCTTGCTGCTCCTATCAACCTCACATCTTCTGTTAACTGTGATGAGGTTGTCCTTAACTGGGAAGAAGGCCAGGGCGGAAGCTTCGAAATGATGCAGGACTTTGAAGGTGCATTCCCTCCGGATGGATGGATGATGGAAACAAACAGTGCTGTTGGTTGGTTCCAGACTAACGACGGTTCAAGTTCATTCTGGGATGTTCCTCCACATGATTCTCAATACGCTTGCGCTAACGATGATGCAGCGAACGACGATGGTTCTATGGACTATCTGATTACTCCTGAGATGACCTTCACAGGATTCACTACTGGTACCCTGACTTTCGAGTCGTTCTATAACGGTGACTACAGCCAGGAAGCTTATGTTGAGATTTCAAATGATGGTGGAGATACATGGACTGTGATCCACACCCTTTCACCATCAGATTCTTGGGAAGAAATCACCATCGATCTTGAAGACTATCTGACCAGCGAATATGCTTCTGCATGGATAGCGTTCCACGCTGATGATGCCGGCGCATGGGCCTCAGGTTGGGCTGTTGATAATGTACATATTGAGTTGGGAATTGGTGCACGCGAAAGCGAAGGTACTCGTGAATTCACAGGCTTCAACGTATATCGTAACGATATGCTGCTGACCAACACACCAATTACTGAAACTACTTACACTGATACGGATGTTCCAGGTGGTGCTTTCGACTACTTCGTTACTGCAGTTTATACTACAGGACAGTCTGAACCATCTAACATCGCTTCAGTGGATGTTGAGGTAATCAACCCTGCACAGGAACTGACTGCTGAAAAGCAGGCATGGGATAACGTATTCCTCGAGTGGATGCCACCATCTGACCAGCCTATTTATAGCCTGCGTTATGACAATGGTGAAAACTTCACTGCTATCGGTACCAATGATGTATTTGACTTTGCTGTAGCTTCACGCTGGACTCCGGATCAGCTTGGATTCTACGATGGTCAATACCTGACTGAAATCAGCTTCTTCCCTGCTGAAGAAGATTGTGAATACTACCTTCGTGTATGGACTGGTGAAGATGCAACACTCGTTGCAGAGCAGCTTGTAACTGATGTTACAATCGGCGAATGGAACACTGTTCAGCTTGATACTCCAGTAATGATTGACGCCAGTGAAGAATTCTGGTTCGGTTACCGCGCGAATGCACAGACAGGTTATCCTGCTGGTGCTGACGCTGGCCCAGCCGTTGCCGGATATGGTGACATGATTTATGACGCGGAGAGCGGATGGTTATCAATGTCTGAGGCTTATGGTCTCGACTATAACTGGAACATTGTTGGTACCGTTACTTCAATGGACGGACAGCAAGCACAACTGGGAGAGGTTGAGGAAACCATCACTAATACTGTTTCTGAAGCAGCTATTTCTGAAGGTGAAGTCAATAACAACCCTGTTCCATTTAACCTGGAAGGCCGTGAATTTACAGGTTTCAACGTATACCGTGATGGTGAGATGATCGCCGAAGGTGTTGAGACTACTTTCTACATCGATTATGATGTTAGATATCACTTCCCAGAGCCGTTCCCGGAAGATGGTGTAACATTTGCTTACAACGTAGTTGCTACATACTCCAGTGGTTGTGAGGCAGAAATGTCGAACACTGCTACTGCTTACTACGGTGTAGACAATGCGCCACTTGATACTGATGCTGTTAAGGTTTATCCGAACCCGGCACAGGACTTCGTAAACATCCAGCTTACCGACAATGTTGAAACGCTTCGCGTAATCAACTACGTAGGTCAGGAAGTTTACAGCAAGACCATTACCAATGAGGATATTATCCAGGTTGAGCGTCTTGAAGCTGGTGCTTACATCGTAAGACTGACAACTAACAATGGAGAAACAATTACTAAGCGCTTCGTCGTGGTGAAATAAGTTTCCCTGACTTCATAAAATAAAAAGCCGGTCCTTTTGGGCCGGCTTTTTGCATTTAACATATTCCATCTAATTCATATCTTTGCCAGATCAAACGTAAGAATATGTTTTCGGTTTCAGGACTTTCTATTCACTTTACAGGGGAATATATTTTCAGGGATATTTCGTTCAATATTTCCGATCGCGACCGTGTGGGCCTGGTCGGACGAAATGGAGCCGGAAAGTCAACGCTGCTTAAAATCCTGGCCAAAGAAATGACTCCGGAATCCGGGCAGGTGTCTTCGCCGGATGGCAGCACCGTGGGTTACCTTCCGCAAGAGCTGAAATCCAATAGCGATACTACGGTTTTTAAGGAAGCTCTGAAAGCATTCGAAAACCTGAAGAAACTCCAGCAACAGATTGATAACTACACAGAGCAGATAGCTGAACGCACCGATTACGAATCTGCTGATTACCTGAAATTGATTGAAAGGCTTAATGAAGCTAACGATCATTTCCAGCTTAAAGGCGGACATAACATGGAGGGTGACACCGAAAAGGTGCTTCTGGGACTGGGCTTTGAGAAAAGCGATTTCGGACGCCCTGTGGCCGAGTTTAGCGGTGGATGGCAGATGCGTATCGAGCTGGCAAAAATCCTTCTGCAAAAGCCGGATCTGTTGCTCCTCGATGAGCCTACCAACCACCTCGACATCGTTTCAATCCAGTGGCTGGAACAATTTCTGAAAAACTACCAGGGCGCTATCGTTCTGGTGTCGCACGATCGGCTGTTCCTCGACAATGTCACCAACCGGACGATTGAAATATCGATGGCCCGCATCTACGACTACAAAACATCGTATTCCGACTATGTGAAGCAGCGCGCTGAAAGGCAGGAGACGCAACAAGCCGCTTACGAGAACCAGCAAAAAGAAATTGCCGAAACGGAACGCTTTATCGAGCGGTTCAGATACAAGGCTACAAAAGCCAAGCAGGTACAAAGCCGCGTGAAAAAGCTGGAAAAAATGGATCAGATTGAGGTGGATGCTTTTGAGAATGTTAAAATTCATTTCTCTTTCCCTCCCGCACCCCGCTCCGGGAAGGTGGTTTTTGAAGCGAGTCGATTGTCTAAGGCTTTCGGGGATAACCAGGTGCTCAGTAACCTGGAGTTTATCATTGAAAGACAGGATAATGTGGCTTTTGTGGGCCGCAATGGCGAAGGAAAAACAACACTTAGCAGGATTATCACAGGGCACCTGGATTATGAAGGGGAAGCGAAACCCGGACATAATGTGAGTATCGGATACTATGCCCAGAACCAGGCGGACATGCTCGATCACAGCAAAACTGTTTTTGAAACGATCGATGATGAAGCGGTAGGCGAAATCCGGAAAAAGGTCAAGAATATCCTTGGTGGCTTTTTATTCAGCGGTGAAGACCTGGATAAAAAGGTGGCGGTGCTTTCGGGAGGGGAGAAGGCGCGCCTGGCACTGGCAAAGCTGTTGCTCACTCCGGTTAACCTGCTGGTGCTCGATGAGCCTACCAACCACCTCGACATGCGCTCGAAGGATATTCTGAAGCACGCCCTGCTACGCTTTGACGGTACTTTAATATTGGTTTCTCACGACCGCGATTTCCTTCATGGATTGGCTACAAAAATTTATGAGGTCAGAAACCATTCTGTAAAGCCTTTTATTGGCGATATATACGATTATCTGGAGAAGAGAAAGATCGAAGGACTTGATGAGCTGAACATCCAGGAAAAGGCATTGCCCGGGAAAGAGAATAAGCCCAAGGCAGGAAAGGAAGCTTACCTTCAGCGCAAGGAGCAGGAAAAGGCGCTAAGGAAGATAAAGAAGCAGGTGGAGCAGGCCGAAGCGCGAATTGAGCAGCTTGAGCAGGATATCGAATCGGCAGATGCCATCCTTGCCGAACCCGAAAAGAACGCCGAAAAAATCACCTCCGAAAACCTCTACGAAAAATACGAAGCCCTCAACCAGGAACTCGAAAAGGTAATGGAGGAGTGGGAGCAGCTCAATGAGGAGTTGAATGCTAGCGCATAAGAAAATTCCAAATAACAATATCCAAATCCCAAAGACACTAATTACGCGCCCGCCCGAACGACTGACGCTGTCCAGTCGGGCGGGAATTTTAGGCGCCTGCCTGAATAACTGAAGGCCATCAGTCAGGCAGGAATTTCACGAAACTCGAAATCCGAAATTTGAAACTCGAAATCAATAACCCCAGGGTCGCCATCCCCTTCGGGGATTTCAACCCTTTAACCCGAAATTTCACATTGCCAATCCCGCAAAAAAAGTAAACTTTTTTCGAGGATGCCGCGCCCGTACCGAACGACGGTACGTTCGGGCGGGCTCGAAAAACTAAGCAATAGCAGATTGCGAGTTTTTCGGCACTGCATTTTGCCCTTTGCCAACTATTACCAAAGCACATAAACACCTGCGCACTTAAACACGATTTCAAACTAAGTAACTTACTAAACATCGAAACCTAGAAACCTCAAACTTCTCGCTTATTAAGATAATCCGTAATAGCCAGCAATGTGCCTTTGCGGCTGCCGGACATGTTGATGGCTTCCAGCTCTTCAATGGCTTTTCTTTGGTAATTCATGATAGCTGCTTCGGTGATGGATTTGATTTGCAGCTTATCGAAGATGGCCAGCACTTCGCTTACTTTTTCATCCTTTTCGATTTTAGCAGATGGAGAATAGAGTTCCGAGAGACGCGCTTTATCCTGCTCGTTTGCCTTTTCCAGCGCGGTAATTATCAGGTATGTTTTTTTGTTCGTTACGATGTCATTCCCGGTTTTCTTCCCGAATTTTACCTGGTCGGCATAGGCATCTAAAAGATCATCCTTCAGTTGGAAAGCCATCCCCAAATTCTCCCCAAACCTGTAGATGCGCTGGGCATCCTCCTCTGAGGCCTTTCCGATGATCGCCCCGATTTTCAGGCTGGCAGCTAACAGCACCGCTGTTTTCAGGCGGATCATCTCTAAATACTCATCTTTGGCGACTGCCGGCCGATCCTCAAACTCCATATCGAACTGCTGCCCTTCGCATACCTCGATAGCCGTTTGGGTAAATAGCTGATGCACTTCGGGAAGTTTTTCTTTATCCACCTTGCCGATGTATTCGTAGGCTTTGGCAAACATCGTGTCGCCCGAGAGAATGGCGCGGCTGCTGTCCCATTTTTTATAAACGGTGGGCTTTCCGCGGCGGATAGGCGACTCATCCATGATATCATCATGCAAAAGCGTGAAATTATGGAACAGCTCCAGTCCGATAGCGGCATTCAGCGCATTACTGATGGTTCCGCTGAAAAGCTCACAGGCGGCCAGGCATAGCGCCGGACGGAGCCTTTTCCCGCCAAGGTCAAGTGTGTATTCGATAGGTTCATATAATCCTTCAGGAACCTTTAAAAACTGCTCCTGATCCAAAGCCTGGTTAAAATAAGTGCGAAGAGTTTCCAGTCCGTGCATGTAATTACTTTTTCAACAGTTTTAATAAATATTCGCCATACCCGCTTTTCACAAGGGGTTGCGCAATCTCTTCCAGTTTGGCGGCATCAATAAATCCCTTACGGAAGGCGACTTCTTCGATGCAACCAATTTTTAGTCCCTGGCGTTTTTCCACTACTTCCACAAAATGTCCCGCGTCCATAAGCGAGCCAAAAGTACCGGTATCGAGCCATGCGGTGCCGCGGCCTAAAATGCCCACCTTCAGTTTTTCTTGTTCCAGGTAATAGCGGTTCACATCTGTGATTTCATATTCGCCGCGATTGCTTTTGCCTACTTGCCGCGCAATGCGAACCACGTCATTATCATAAAAATACAGTCCGGGCACCGCAAAATTCGATTTAGGTTGTTTTGGCTTCTCCTCGATAGAAACGGCTTTCTGATTTTCATCAAACTCCACCACGCCATAACGCTCAGGGTCTGAGACGTGATAGGCATAAACCACACCACCTTCTGGATCATTGTTGGAGGTAAGCAGGTTTTGAAGCCCGCTGCCATAGAAAATGTTATCGCCAAGAATCAGGGCCACCTTATCGTTACCAATAAAATCCTCGCCAATCACAAAAGCCTGCGCCAATCCCTCGGGGTGGGGCTGCTCGGCATAGGTGAAGTTACAGCCAATACGCGATCCGTCACCTAAAAGCCGCTTGAAATTTGGCAGATCGTGAGGGGTAGATATAATCAGGATGTCTTTAATACCTGCCATCATCAGCACTGACAGCGGATAGTAAATCATTGGTTTATCGTAAACAGGCATGAGCTGTTTGCTGACAGCCAACGTGAGAGGGTGGAGGCGTGTGCCGGAACCACCGGCAAGTATAATTCCTTTCATCAGATTAAAGTTTTCGATTCGTAAAGGCTAAGATATAAAAAAACACTGTTGCTAAGTAAAAACTGTTGTTTTAGATGTTTTTGAAGTCATACCCCTCACTGCCTTCGAGGTGACAGGTTGTTGGTGTAGAACAAGTGGGAGGGTGGGGATTAATCGCCAATATTCTCTGACTTTATAAAACGCCTGATAGCCATGTTGGTACGAATAATACTATCAGGTTTCTCCTCATTAAAAAATAAAAATTGCTGATTAAAATCCTTTGCTAGTTGGCAGGAAACTGAAACGCTTTTGACTGCATTTGTAAGGTCGAATTTATTCTATCGGCCTACGAGGGTATGTCCTGCAAAACAAGCAGGAAATTATGGCGTGGGCCTGTGTGGTAGCCATTCGCGAGTGAACCGGTAGAATATTGATGAAATACTTGTAATGCCAAAGTAGTGAGAGCATTACTAATCTATCTGTGAACTCCCGAAAGCTTTCGGGACGAATGGCGTGGATAATTTTCTGCGTAGCTTTTGCCGACATGCCCTCGTCAGCCTTCCCGAAAGCTTTCGGGATTTTGGTACTTTTGGGTCAAGCCAAAAGTACAATATTGACACATGTAGATTTCATTTGAAACGCTGTTTGCTGCAGTATCCTCACGGTATTTGCTATGAAAAAATACACCAGCACTCTAATAATTTAACGTAAAGTTGTTATTGGTAACTACTTAAGGCGGCGAGAAATCTAAAAGCTGTTTATCAAACAATAATAACAAAAAACACCTTCAGGCAGAGGTTACTATTTCTTTTCCTCGTTATTCCCGTTTCCATTTTCATCCTCCTCCTCTCCAGTCTCCAGGATGTCGAGCATTGGCTCTTTGAATGCCCTGGTGGTGATCCACTTATCTAGGGTGAGAATGAGTGATGGCAGCACAAAGAGATTGGAAAGCACGGCAATCAGCAACGTGAAAGAAACAAGGTAGCCCATGGCTTCCGTTCCTCCAAAACTGGATAAGGTGAAGATGGCAAAACCAAAAAACAAAACGATGGAAGAATATACCATGCTGTAGCTCGTTTCGCGCAAGGCGTTCACCACTGCGATGCGGATATTCCAGCCATGATGTTTCAGCTCCATCCGGTAGCGCGAAAGGAAGTGGATGGCATTATCCACCGAGATACCCAAAGCAATACTGAAAATCAGGATAGTGCTGGGCTTGATGGAGATCGCCAGGAAGCCCATCAGTGCTGCGGTAAGTAGCTGAGGTAAGAGGTTCGGGATTAGCGAGACTCCCACCATTTTTCCGGAAGTAAACAGCAGCGCCATGATTAGCGCAATAACACCAAGTGCCAGCAGCAGGCTTTGCAACAGGTTACGCACCATGTAATCCGTTCCTTTCAGATAAACCACTGTGGTACCGGTAAGCTGTACATCATACTTTTCATTAGGGAAGATAGCATTGATTTTTGGTTGAAGGTCTTCTTTGATTTCCTGGATGCGGTTAGTGCCGATATTGGCCATCTGCACGCTGATGCGTGTTTTTTGCAGGGTGCTGTCAACGAAAGAATCGATAATGGTGCGCTGCCCTTTGGGCGATGACATTTCGGGCAGGTACGACATGATAAAGTTTTTCTCCTGGAAATTCGGCAGGGAGTAGTAGGCCGCATTTCCGTTGTAGAAAGCCTGTTTGGCAGCCTTGGCCACCTCGGCAACCGACAGCGGTTTCGAAAACTCAGGGTAGGTCGCCAGCGTGTCCTGTAAACGATCAATTTTTTGTAGTGTAGACAGGCGCATCACACCACGTGGTTTTTTCGTGTCAATCGTGATTTCGAAAGGAAGGATGCCGTTTACCTGTTCCTGCATAAAAATCATGTCCTTATACAGCTTGTCTTTTTCAGAAATATCGTCAACGAGCCTTCCGGTGGTTTTGAGCTGCATTACTCCAAATACGGCAATGATCACTGCCACCCCGGTGATGATGTACACGGTGTTGCGGTGGCGCAGAACCATCCATAAAATACGGTCGATGATGACGTTGGTCACTTTGTTGTCGAGGTGCTTGATGTGTTTGTAGTTGGGTGGCGCCAGGTAACTGAAAAAGATGGGAATCAGGAAGATGGAAAGCACAAAAACCGCCATGATGTTGATGGCTGCCACAATACCAAACTCCACCAGGATACGGTTTCCGGTGGCGATAAAGGCAGCAAATCCCACGGCAGTGGTGAGGTTGGTCAGTAGCGTGGCATTGCCCACCCGTTGCACCATCCGCGAAAGCGCCTTGATTTTATTGCCGTGCGACTTGTATTCGTGATGGTACTTGTTGAGCAGGAAGATAGCGTTCTCCACCCCGATAATAATCAGCAGTGGCGGAAGTATTCCCGTAAGGATGGTGATTTTGTAGCCCAGCAACACCATGGTTCCCATCACCCAGGTGACACTGATGATGACCACCAGCATCGGGAAGATGACCGCTTTAAATGAGCGGAAGAACAGGAACAAAGCAATGGAGGCCACGAGCATGGCCAGCAGGATAAAGTAGTTCAGCTCATTCTTGATTTTTTCGGAGGTGATGGTGCGGATATAGGGAAGCCCCGAGTAGTGCAGGGGGGTGCTGTATTTTTCCGAAAACTGCTCTGTACGTTCTTTGATACGTTCGATGAGCGCCACGCGCTTTTTGTCGTTCAGCAGCTTTTTGTCGAGCGTCACCATCATAATGGTGGAGTTGTTTTCGCGGTTGAAAAGCATATTCTCGAAAAGCGGCTGGTCGAAAATCACCTGTTTGATGCTGTCGAGCTCCTGTTGTGTGCCAGGTTTTTTGGTGGAGATGGGCTTGAAATCGAACTTTCTGAGCGAGTCATTCCTGGTCAGGTGGTATATCCGCCCCAGCGAAAGCACTTGTTGAACACCTTTGGTTTCCAGTATGTCATAAGTAAGGTCGTACCAGTCATTAAAGAAATCCAACTGATAAACATCTTCGTGCTGAACACCGATAAACATGACGTTGCCGTCATTTCCATACGTTTCTTTGAAATTTTGGTAGGTGATGTTTGCCGGGTCGGTTTTAGGGAGCATCTGCGCAAGCTTGTAGGAAATGCTGACATCAATGGCTTGGTATGCCATAAAAGCCGTGATTAATAGAATGCCGATTAGATTAGCTAACCGGGAACGTAAAATAAAACGAACAGCGTATTTCCACATTTTGTCCTGACACAGTTACGGTTTGATACAATTTCAAGTCTGCGAAAATACAAGTTATTTACCGTTTTTAAAACCGGAAGCATACTTTGTGGAGCCATGGGGCGTTAAATTGATAAATTGTCAGTTTTTATGCATGTAAGTGTTTAGGTGTTTAAGTAAGAGTTAGCAAAGGGCAAAATGCATTTGGCAATGAAAATTTCGGATTAAGGGTTGAAATCCCCGGAGGGGATGGCAACCCTGGGGATTTTAGTTTAGCATTTTTTGCGAGAAGCTTTTTTTCTGGAGAGAAAGAGTCCACGCAAAGTGCGCAAAATGAAGAAACGCTAAGATCGCAAAAAGTGAATAAGAAAAAGGGGAAAAGGAAAAAACTGAAATATAGGTCATTGGTAGGATAATAGATTCTTCACTTCAAAACTCCGCTCCGCTTCGTTTTTCGTTCAGAATGACGGCGTGAAGGTGGTTAAAAGGGGAAAAAGCGCGCGATGGCGCATTTGAGATTTGCTTTGGTGCCATCGCGCGCTTTTTCTTGTTCTCGCCCCGCGTGCCGGTCATTCCGGCCAAGACACTGAGCGGCAGCGAAGTGTCGCCGGGAGGAATCTATATTTGGAGCTTCTTGTCATTGTCGAAAACGCTTGTCACTGTTAGGCGGTTAGAAATTTAAAAGATTTTTGTCCAATAGGATTTGAAAAAATCATGATAAACTCTTTTCGTGTTATAGAAATAACTTAATTTTACTTTTTTGATGATAAATCATCGACAAACCTGAATTTACTATGAAGAAGAACTTATTTTACATTATTCTTTTCGGAGCTGTGGCTGTGGCCATTATCATATACCTGGCTATCCCCGAAGAATCAGAAAAGCAAACTATTTCTGTTCCCGTAAGGCAGGGCACTTTCCGTATTTCGGTGACTACCACCGGCGAGCTGGAAGCCAAGGAGTCGCGCGAGATTTATGGTCCATCCGGACTGCGGGAGTTCCGCATCTGGCAGGTGAAGATTAACGACATGGTCCCCGACGGAACAGTGGTAGACTCCGGGCAGTGGGTCGCCACCCTCGACCAGTCGGAAATTATCAACAACAAAAAGGACCTGGAAACAGAGCTGGAAAAGCTCAATTCGCAGTACACCAAAACCCGCCTCGATACCTCCATGACCATGCGGCAGGCACGCGAAGAGCTGGTCAACCTGAAGTATGCGCTGGAAGAGCAAAAGATTAAACTGGAACAGTCGAAGTTTGAACCGCCGGCCACTATCCGTCAAATCAAGATTGATCTGGAAAAGGCCGAGCGGAATCTCCACCAGGCCCGGCGCAACTACAAGCTTAAGCAGGAAAAGGCTGAAGCCGATATGGCGGAGGTGGAAGCCTCGCTTAACCAGCAGCAGCGCCGCTACGAATCGCTGAAAAAAGTGCTCGACGACTTCAAGGTAACCGCCCCCGAAGCCGGAATGGTGGTATACAAACGCAACTGGCGGGGCGAAAAGCAGGGCATTGGCTCCACGATCAACACTGGATGGGACAACGTAGTGGCCGAGCTGCCTGACCTTACCAACATGATTTCAAAAACATATGTTAACGAAGTAGATATCAGCAAAGTGAAAAAAGGGCAGAAAGTGGAGATAGGAATTGATGCTTTTCCGGATAAATCATACACCGGCATTGTTGAAAGTGTAGCCAATATTGGTCAACAAAAAAGCAACAGCAACGCCAAAGTGTTTGAAGTGATTATCGACCTGAACGAGCAGGATACCATCCTTCGTCCGGCCATGACCACCAAGAATGAAATCATCACCGACGTAATTGAAAACGTTACATATGTTCCGATAGAAGCATTACATCATACCGACTCTTTGTCGTATGTGGTTACTACCGATAAAATCCGTAAAGAAGTGGAGCTGGGAAAGAGTAACGAGAATGAAATCATTGTAGAAAAGGGGCTGGCGAAAGACGAGGAAGTGTACCTGGTTCCTCCCGAAGGATATGAGTCTTTCCGATTGCAAACCCTCAAAAAACAATAACTGTGGAACGTTTTTTATACCTGGTCAACATTGCGCTCGAAGCTGTTTTTATTAACCGCACACGCTCCATCCTCACTGCGCTGGGAATTGTTTTTGGCGTGGCGGCGGTGATTGCCATGCTCGCCATCGGCAACGGTGCTAAAAAGGAAATCCTGGAGCAGATAAAAATGGTGGGGGTGAACAATATCGTCATCACACCTGTAGCGCAGGACGACCAGCAGCAGAGTGAAGAGAATGGCAACGAATCGGGCGGTACAAAAAAGTATTCGCCGGGACTGACGCTGAAAGATGCCGAAGCCATTAAAAGCATCATTCCTTCAGTGAAGTCGGTAAGCCCGGAGGTAACCTACCGCACCTCCATCATCCGGGGCGATGAGCAGACTACCGCCAAACTCACCGGCGTCACCACCCGCTTTTTCGATCTGTTTAACCATTCGCTGGATAAAGGTAATCTCTTTACGGAGGAACAGATGAACGCCGGCCTGCCGGTGTGTGTTATTGGTCCGGCCATGAAAGCCAAGCTGTTTAAGCGCGAGAATCCGCTCGGGAAATACCTGAAATGTGGAAACGTATGGCTCAAAGTGGTGGGTGTGCTCGAAAACAAGAACTACACAGGCGAGGCCTCCGATGACTTTAGCATCAGCAATATCAATGAGAATGTGTATGCCCCCATCAGTACGGTACTGATACGGTTTAAGGACCGTTCAGTGGTGACCAAAGGACAGCTCGAAGGCAACAACAACGGCAACCGCTCTTCGGGCGGCTATTTGGCTGCCGATGAGAAACAGTTTGGCAACAACCAGTTGAACAAGATCGTGGTGCAGGTCAGTGAGACCGAACAGCTTAAAGCGACCAGCAAGCTGGTGACCCAGATGCTGAAACGCCGCCATAACGACCAGCAGGATTTCCAGGTAGTGGTTCCCGAACTGCTGCTAAAGCAGGAACAGCGTACGAAAAACATTTTTAATATCGTCCTGGGTGCCATTGCCAGCATTTCGCTCCTGGTGGGCGGTATCGGCATTATGAACATCATGCTGGCCTCGGTGATGGAGCGTATCAAGGAAATTGGAATCCGCCTGGCTATAGGTGCCCGCAAGCGCGACGTGGTGCTGCAATTCCTCTCCGAAGCCACCATCATCAGCGTGATCGGCGGCCTTATCGGGATTGTGCTCGGAGTGGTGCTGGCCAAGCTGATCACCCGCCTGGCCGACATCCTGACAATCGTCGCATGGGATGGTGTTATCATCTCCTTTGTGGTGTCCGCAGCCGTGGGCATTATCTTCGGATGGATGCCCGCCCGTAAAGCCGCTAAGCAAGATCCGGTGGAGTCGCTCAGGTATGAGTAGGGTCGTTGGTAGGTTACTACGTTTGTAGGTTTTATAAGTTATTAAGTTTGAAATGTGTTTAAGTGTGAGGTGTTTAGGTGTTTAAGTAAGAGTTGGCAAAAGGCAAAATGCAGTTGGCAATGTGAAATTCCGGGTTTCGGATTCCAGGTTAAAGGGTTGAAATCCCCGCAGG
>JAASSU010000253.1 GCA_021767705.1 Bacteroidota bacterium
ATAAATGTGCAGTAGTATCTAAGCAAACGCTTCCCGGTGGAGATGTCCTCGGTCGGGCTACGCCCTCCCTTCAAACATCTCCACCGGGAAAAACCCATAACAACCTTTCTAAATCCACATGCCAAAGAACAAAGATAAGCTAAGCTTAGCTCTACGCCAGATGGCACAAAGTTAGGAGTCGAATATCTTGACAATCATTTTTACTATAAACATTGCATCCCGCTGGGATGAGTAAAAGAAAAAAATACCGGCAAGAAGTATTACTAACCGCGCCATTCATGGTGCGGAAATGCGAATGGTTCTGAGGTAACTATTGGCCTTCAGGCCACCACTATAACACCAGCGTATGAAAATACAGACCTCAGCGAGGTCGTATGTCTATAGAAACTCTGCGTTAGGTAATACGTCCGACTCCAGCCGGAGTAGAATACTTTAGCGAACGTATTTTTCTATAAACATTTCATCCCGCTGGGATGACCACAAAAAAGATCTATGGCAAGAAGCTTTACCTATTATTTCAGGGCTAAATGGCAGGGTTAGTAAAGAGTTTGGTAGCCTTGCCAAATTCCATTAATCATACTGCTTAGCCTGCACTACCTTTTGCTTTACCACTGCAAAGGCCTTTGCTAACACAAACATCACGATAAGTGAAAAAATAATGGATGCCCCGGATGGGATATCGAGTTGGTAGGAGAGGTAGAGTCCGGACAGGGAGCCGATGAGGGCGAGGATGACGGACAGAAACATGATGCTGCGGAATTTCCGGGTGAAGAGGTTGGCGATGGTTTGCGGGATGGTGAGCAGCGAAATCAGCAGGATAATGCCGATAACACGGATGCTGAGTACGATGGTGAGGGCCACCAGCACCATCAGGATGTTTTTTATCAGGTTGACCGGCAGCTTGCGCGTGATAGCGAATGTTTCGTCGAAAGCGATGTAAAGCACCGGACGGGTGAAAAGGATAAAAACCAGTGCGATTACGGCGCTAAGCAGCGCCATCCAGATAACATCCTGGGAAGAGACCGTAAGTATGCTCCCGAAAAGGTAGCTCATCAGGTTGGGCGCGTATCCGGGAGAAAGGAAGATGAAGATAATGCCGATAGCCATTCCGAACGACCAAAAAATCCCAATCATCGAATCATGGCGGATATCGCTTTTTCGGGTGAAGTATTCAATGCCAAGTGCGGATAGCACTGCAAACACTGTGGCTCCGAGAATAGGGTTTAATCCGAGGAAATAGGCGATACCAATGCCTCCGAAAGAAGTGTGCGTGATGCCTCCGCTAATAAACACAATGCGCTTTGTTACAATGTAGGTGCCGATTAATCCGCAGGAAATACTGGTGAAAAGCGCCGCTAACAGGGCGTTCTGAAGAAAAGTGTATTCTAAAACCTGACTAAGAAACTCCATAATTTAGTGTTGTTTAAGTACGGTGTGTGGCACATCTCCGTGTGTTACAAGTTGTATCGGGCAGTTATAGGAAGCCAACTGCTTCTCAGTAATCACATTTGAACGGTGGTAGTGTAACGATTCGTTAACGCAGGCAATGGTTTTTACATAGGCCGAAATTGTTCCCACATCATGCGAAACCATGATGATGCTCATACGCTTGTTATATTCCCTGAGCATCTCATACAGCTCGCCTTCAAATTTATTATCCACGTAAGTGTTGGGCTCATCCAGGATGAGTACCTGTGGATTGGAAATCAGTGCCCGCGCTAAAAACACCCGCTGCATTTGTCCTCCCGACAGTTCCCCGATACTTTCATCGACCAGGTGTTCAACCCCCATATTTTCGAGAAGTCTGACGGCTTCTTTCTTATCGCTCTTTTGATGGCCAAAAAAGAGCTTTTTCTTTCCGCTTTTCCCCGAAAGGATGACATCCAGAACGGTGATCGGAAACTTGTGATCTATCTGGTTAAACTGTGGCAGATACCCGATGGCCTCATTGTTATCAAGATTATAAGAAACCTTTCCGGAAATGGGTTTTAGCAGTCCGAGAATAACCTTGATAAGCGTGGTTTTTCCTCCGCCATTAGGGCCGATCACACCAATAAAATCACCCGGAAGGACTTCCATGTTAACGTCCTTCAATACCGGTTTGCCATCATAACCGGCCGAGATGTTTTCGAGTGAAATCAATGCCTTTTTGCTGTCTGTCATTCAAATGAATTTTTCAGTTTTTTACTGATGTCTAAGATACCACTTTTCCAGTTCTCAGACAAAGGGTTGATGACGACTACTTCAGCTCCGATTTCATCGGCGATAGTGACCGCACTTCTTTGGTCGAACTGCTGCTGAATGAATACCGTGCTGATATTCTCCTTTTTGGCTTTTTCAAGAATGTGCGTCATGTCGCTGGCCGATGGTTCTTTGCCATGATGCTCGATGGCCATTTGACGAAGTTCATAATCCCTGGCAAAATAGGCTAAGGCCGGATGATAAATTAAGAAAGCCTTGCCCGAGTGCGCTGCAAGCTGGCCTTGAATGGCCTGATGGATTTCCTCCAGCTCTTTGAGAAGCTTTTCAGTATTTTTGTTGATGGCTTCCTTATCTTCAGGAAACTGAGCGATAAAGGCCTCCGACATGTTTTTGGTCATTTGCTTTGCCAGGATGGGGCTGGTCCAGATGTGTGGATCGGCTTCATGGACATGCCCATGTCCATTTCCATCCTCAATAAAATCAACGCCTTCAGAAGCATCAACCACCTTAAGCTCCGGATTGATATCCTTGATTTTGGGCATCCACACCTGCTCAAATTCTATTTTTCCTATCCGGACATAAATTTCTGACTGGCTAAGCTTTTGCAACTGCTTTGGCGTGGGCTCATAGGTGGCCGGACTGGCGCCCGGTGGGACCATCATGTTAATATCATAGTTATCAGGCAGCAGTGCTTTGGCAAAATACTTTTGCGGGGCAATACTAATCGTGATCGTCTTTTGCGTTTCATTTTCATTGGTGTTGCAGCCCGCAAGTATTGCAAGCAGCAAGGATATCGCTAGTATTTTTTTCATTTTATGGTCTTTTCCCGACAAGGAATTTATTAAACAAACAGATAAACAATATAGAATAAACTAAAAAGCAGCAGGAACACAATCCCGATTCGCGCATACCATAACAAACCATTTCCGGGCTTGTTTGCTTCAGGGAACCCTTTTCGGGTGACCGCCTTATAGTTCAAGATAGCTACCACCGGAGCTGTGATAAAAGAGAGTTTGGTGGCCAGGTCTACCATAAACTGCATGGAACTCGAAAAAGTGCTGATAAGCAGCAAGGTTCCCAGCACAATCACCACCATCCAAATCCAGTAAAGTGATTTCTGGTTCAATTCCTGTTTTTTGAAGTAATGCCTGGTGATGGGCGTTAATACACGTGGGTAGGCGTCCACAACCGTGAGCGTGGTGCTGAACATGGTGGTTATAGCTGCAATGGCAATCACCGGGTAAGCCCACGAACCAATAGCGGAAGTGTACATATTGATGAGCTGTCCGGAGAAAACGACTCCTTTTGGCGAGAAAGTTTCATTACTTCCAAACATGATTAAAGCTCCGAGCGACAGAAAGGCCAGCGCAACAATGCCTGTGCCGATATAGCCGATTTTAAAATCGAGCAGCCCGTCTTTCATGCTGATTTTATTTTGTGAAGTGGTTCCTTTGGCCTTTGACCACAGGCTGTGCCACACCGAAACATCGATTGGGGACGGCATCCAGCCAATGAAAGCGATGAGGAAGAAAATATCAGCTCTTTTCAGGAAGTCGAAATTGCTCAAAAATGCTGTATAACCTGTCTTTACTCCCGAAGCGGAGGCTACAGCTACGATAGTTGAAACCGCCAGAATGGCCACTACATATTTTATGGTTTTATCTAACAGGGAGTACCTCCCAATCATTAATACAACAGCACAGATAATCAGGATGATAGTTGCTATATACAGCGTGTCGAGTTGAATATTGAAAACAAAGCCAAAAATTCCGGTGGTGACTAACAAAACGGCAGCCGTAATGGCAAACATTGTAAAGATAGTGATAACGGTATACAATGCCACGGCCCAGTTTCCCATTTCGCGGTAAGCGTCAAGCAAGTCTTTGCCAGTGGCATTGGTGTAGCGTGGGGCAAACTCGAAAAACGGATATTTTATGACATTGGCAATAACCAGAAAAGGAATCAGGTCGAATCCATACATGGCTCCGGCCCTTGTTGATTGCACCAGGTGCGAAACACCGATAGCTGCAGCAGCATATAAAAGCCCCGGACCAAGAATTGACAGTGTTCGTTTTAAGCTCATGGGTTTTTTTGAAATTCAATAGCAAAGGTAAAAAATTGATAGTTATTTAGGACCCTCAAAAAAGTAAAGAGTTTTGATCTGTCTTTTGCCTTTTGTTTTAGATTCCTCCTCCTTCCATTGCGCCACTTTTTTTAAGGGAAAAAACAAAAGTGGAAGAGGCGCAATTCCAGTTGTCGGAATGATCTGGTAAAAAAGCGTGCGTAGAGGGAAAAGGGCGCGCGGACACCACTTTTAATTTTATTTACGTCCGCGCGCCCTTTTCCCTTCACCACCTTCCTTGTGAGTCATTTCGACCAAGATGCTGAGCGACAGCGTAGGCATCGCAGGGAGAAATCTATGTAGGCTGGAAAAAAGCTCTAA
>JAASSU010000049.1 GCA_021767705.1 Bacteroidota bacterium
AGGTACATGCTGTTTTTGTTTTCTTGTTCTCCAGTCATAGTTTTGTTGATTTTAGTGAATAATTAAGTGTTTTAAAAGATTACGAACATAAAAGTAAGAAAAATATCAGAATGTCTAATATATGACCAAAATATTTTAATCATTTTTTGACTTTTTTAGATAGATTTTACCCAAAACCCGTTGTTAAGCGGAAATTGCATTTCCGCTTTCATCCTCTTCGAATCTGCAATTCGTAATACACCGTTAGCCAGCATCGATTTACCCACTGGCAGATTCAATTTGTCCACCCGGAGATCGAATTTGGCCACCCCGAGCATCGATTTGGAAGTACGGAGATCGAATTTGGGCACGCCGAGCATCGATTTGGAAGTGCCGAGATCGAATTTGGCTACAGCCAGCATCAATTTGGCTACAGGGAGCACGAATTTGGGAACTCCGAGCACCGATATAGCAAAACGGAGAACGAATTTGGGCACCCCGAGCATCGATTTGGAAGTACCGAGATCGAATTTGGCTACCACCAGCATCAATTTGGGCGCCCGGAGATCAGATTTGGGCACGCCGAGCATCGATTTGGGAAGCTTTCGAGGAAAAATGTACACAACCCAACCCATCGCCGAAGGCGATAAATCTGAATAGCCCCGTACGAAGTGCGGGGTTCAGATACCAGCCAGCATCACCGCGCAATCCTGAAGGGATTGAATTAAAACCCCATCCACCCCAAATAGAATAAGCTAATAAGGTAACCAATCTTTTCGAACACCCCCAGCTACTAAGGTTAAATGCCGGGGAATAAGGTTTTATTATTTCAAACCGGAAACAAAACACCTCGCCTCCAGACATAGGCGGGGTTCCCGGTATTCAACTCCTTTAGCCCAAATCCACGATTACGCGGGCGGCATCTTAAACCTTATTCAATTCAATAACCTTAGTAGCAAGAATTTCACCTGATAATCCTCAACCTTATTACCTTATTCATCTATTCCCTACCCCAAAAAGAATAAGCGAATAAGGTTACCGTTCACTTCCAATACCCCCGGCTACAAAGGTTCAAAATCCTGACAATAAGATTTTGTTAATAAGAGAGGCCCCACAAAAAAGCCCGGCCATCATTCCTGACAGCCGGGCGATATGATCCTGCGAAAGCAGCGATCTTATTTCGTCTTATCCGGACCTTCCGGGATAGGAGGCATGGCTTCATACTCATCGAGCTGCTCAAGAATTACCTCAATGGCTTTGTTGAGCTGCTGGTCTTCGCCCTGGAATTCTTTCCACGGGTCGTTCCACACCTCAATGTCGGGCTCCACGCCGTAGCCTTCGATAATCCACTTGCTCTCCTCGGCGGAGTAGCTGGCAAACTCAGGCTTGCGCATGTCGCCGCCGTCGATAAAGGGCAATGAACCCCTGATGCCAACCACACCACCCCAGGTGCGGACGCCAATTACCGTTCCCATCTCGTGCTTCTTGAAAGAGTAGGGGAACAGGTCGCCGTCAGAGGCCGAGTACTGGTTGATAAGCAATACCTTTGGCCCCATCATCATCTTGGTGGGGGTGTGCCCCGGCACCTTGACGTTTCGCGCCATGTTGGCCCGCGTCACCTCGCGGCGCAGGCGCTCAATAATCATCGGGCTCACATTGCCACCGCCATTGCCGCGGTCGTCAATAATCAAAGCCTTCTTCGTAAGCTGCGGATAGAAATATTTCACAAACTCGTTCAGTCCGCCGGGGCCCATATCCGGGATGTGGATATAACCCACCTGTCCGTCGGTGGCCTTGCTCACCTTCTCGATGTTTTCTTCCACCCAGTTATAATAATACAGGTCGGCTTCATCCTTCACCGGCGTGATTAGCTCCTTGTGGCTGCCGTCCATCTTTGGCTTGCTGTTGATGGTAAGCTCCACCGTCTTGCCGGCCTTGTCGATCAGCGCTTTGTAAATGTTATTGATTTCTTTAGTCGATTGCCCGTTCACGGCCACAATGTAGTCGCCTTCGCTGATGTTCACGCCAATTTCGGTAAACGGCGAGCGGTATCCTTTTCTAAAGTTTTCTCCTTTCAGAATCTTGTCCACCTTGAAGAATCCCGATTTGTGTGCAGATATTTCCGCGCCCAGCAGTCCCATGGGGATGCGCTTGGGCTCAGGCAGGTCGCCACCATTCACGTAAGCATGACCAACATTCAGCTCTCCAATCAACTCGCCAATGATGTAATTCAGGTCATGACGGTTGTTTACGTAAGGAACCAGCGGAGCATACTTTTCCTTCATCGCCTGCCAGTCTAACCCATGCATGTTCGGTACATAGAAGAAATCGCGCATCTGGCGCCAGCTCTCATCAAAAATCTGCTTCCACTCCTCCTTCTTGTCAATCCACACCTTCATTTCATCAAGGTCTAGCGTCTCTTTCATCTTGATTTTGGATGAAGGCAGCGGAATAATCGCGTATTTCTTGCCTTGCGACACCAGCATCTTCTTGCCGTCAGCGGAAATCTCGAACCCGCTCCGGTGCTTCAGGTCGGTTTCTTCCTTTTTCTTCAGATTGTAAAACTTAAGCGAAACATTGCCGTCCATGTAAGTACGGTAAAACAGCTTGTTGTCCACACTGGCCAGGCTGAAATAATTCCCTGCTTTAACAGGAAGGTCGATGATACGGTTCTGGATGCCCTCAGGATCTACAGTAATGTCTTTGCTGTCCTCCCCGTTTTCCGACTTATCGTCGCCGTTTTCTTCCTCCCCGTTTTCGTCGGTTTTCACCTGGTCGTTTTCAGGGGCGAACGGCGATTTGGTGTCCTTCGCCAAGGTAGCCAAATAAATGGAAGTCATATCGCGATAAGCGTGGTTCCACTCCGTACGGCTGTAAACTGGATTAAAATCACGGTCGGAGGTGAAGAACAAATACTTTCCGTCGCTGCTAAACTCAGGCGATGAAGAGCTGTACCATCCGCGGGTAACGTCATACGATTCATCTTTGTCAAGACTGTAAATCCTGATTTTCGTCATGTCGTTTTCCATCGGGTCGGCATAAGCTATCCACTTGCTATCGGGCGACCAGTCGAAAGAACGGTATTCCCAAATCTTCGACTTCGCCACTTCCGTGATTTTCTTCGAGTTAATATCGATGTAGCGCAGGCGCAGCTTCTTGTCGCTCCAAAGGATTTTCTTGCTGTCGGGCGACCATTGCAGGCTGTACTTGTAGGTGTCGGCATTCTTGGTCAGTTGCTCAGCCGGTTCCGAACCATCCGCTTTACGGATGTAGATTTCATATTCCCCCGACTTATCGGAGATGAACGCCACATATTTTCCGTCGGGCGACCATTTCGGGTTGCGGTCGTGCGCACCGGAAGTTTCTGTCAGGTTGTAAGTGATTCCGTTTTCGGCCGGAACGGTAAAGATATCTCCTCGGGCACTGAACAAAGCTCGCTTGCCATCAGGAGCAATCTCATAAGAAGCAATGAAATCCGAGGCATCCACATATTCTTTTCTTGCCGGAAGGAAATCCTCGTTGATTTGGATAGTGATTTGCTTGGTTTCGTGCGTGTCGAGATCCAATGTGTAGATGTATCCGCCTTTTTCGAAAATAATGCGGTTTTGCCCGATAGAAGGGAACTTGATGTCGTAGTCTTCGAAATGCGTTACTTTTTCTATTTCTTCGGTTTTGGTGTCATACACAAACAGGTTCATTGTGCGGTCGCGGTCAGAGAGGAAGTAAATCCGATCCTCGTGCCACATCGGGATGATGTCCTGCGCCATGTTGTTGGTGATGTTCACCGTTTCCTTGGTTTGGAAATTGTGAATCCAGATATCGTCGGCCATGCCGCCTTTGTAATACTTCCAGGTGCGGAATTCCCTGAAAACCCTGTTGTAGGCAAAGCGCTCTCCGTCGGGAGCATAAGAGCAGAACCCGCCGCGTGGCAACGGAAGCTGCTTGCTCAGTCCGCCCTCCACCGGGATGCTGTAGAGCTTCCCAACAAAAGAGTTGAATGAAGCTTTCCGGCTTCTGAAAACGATTTCCTTACCATCAGGTGTCCAGGCCATCACAATGTTGTTCGGCCCCATCCGGTCAGAAATTTCATCGCGCGAAAGCGTAGCAGTGTAAGTCAGGCGCGTGGGCTCGCCGCCTTCAGCAGGAATGGTAAAAACCTCGGTGTTGCCATCATACTGCCCGGTAAAAGCAATCGTCTTTCCGTCAGGACTGAACTTCGGAAAGGATTCGTATCCCTTGTGGGTGGTGATTTTACGTGCAGTGCCGCCATCGTCCGAAACGCTGTACAAATCGCCTCCATAGCTGAAGACAATCTGATCGCCGTGAATTGTTGGGAATCGCATGAGTCGTGCTTCATCATCCTGGGCATAGGAGATGCCTCCGAGGAAAAAAGCTGTGAGTAATGATAAAAGTATGGTTTTTAAATTCATAGATATAATTTTTGTGAGTGAATTTTTTGCAGTATTTTTAGCCTCCGAAACTTAACAAAACCAAAATTAACTAAAATTGAAACGATGAAACCAGTGAATAGTTGTAAAAGAGTATGGGTGTTTTTGGTATTTTTTCTTCCGGTGCTTGCCAATGCGCAGATTAACCTCGGAGATATTCAAAATATTTCTGACACCGAAGGAACACCCTCGGATGAACAGAATTTCGTGAATGTTGGTAACAATTACTACGTCGTTTGGAACAAATGGGGCGATATCGCATTTAGCAAAAGCGAAGATGCCGGCCAGACCTGGAGTGCCGCCGAAACAGTTTATTCAGCTTTCGATTACGGAGCCAATTACCCGGTGGTTGCCGCAGAGGGTGAAACGGTAATGATTTTTTACTACCGCAATACATCCGGCGACAGCCAGATCGGTGTATGTGACGTACAACGAACAAACCGGCGAGGAGTATGACCATCTCGATATTTTCTTCACCAAATCCACCGATGGGGGAGAAAACTGGACTGCTGCGGAAAATATCTCGAACAACCAGGATTACAACGCCCGGTTTTCCACGAAAGTGATGGGCAACATTTATAAAAACGACGCATATCTGGCCAGCGTCCCTTCGCTTCAAACCAGCTACACCTACGAAGGCATCGGTATGGGAACGCATAGCTTTTACGTTACTTCGGTTTATGAGCAGTGGGAGTCGAACCCTTCGAACACCGTTGAGATAGTGGTGACTTCAAACGAGAATCAGGAGATGCTGGATGTCACGGTTGGTCCGGTACCTGCTTCTGAGGTATTGAATATCGCTTTCAATGATTCAAAAGTCTCTGGCGTGCGATTGCTGGATATTTCGGGAAGGGTGATAATTGAAAAACAAGTGGATTTTTCAGCCCGAGGCCTTGAACTTAATCTGCCTGAGCATTTGAATGGGGTTTATATTATTGATATAGAAGGTGACAAAGATTCGCTGAGGCGAAAAGTTATAATAGAATAGCACCTAACTTTAAAACACAGAGAAGATACCGGTTCACAGCCGGTATTTTTTTTTGTTAAAATATTTCATTATGAACAAATGTTCATTATTTTTGCAGAAAGGATTTTGATATGCCAAGACCAAAAAGACATAGAAAAATAGGAAAGCCGCCCGGCGTGAAAGGGTTTAAGCCTCATGGTGGGCGTGGAAGAAATGAGGCAGTAAGAATGCTTTATGAAGAATATGAGGCACTGAAGCTTGCTGATTATGACGGACACAGCCAGGAAGAGGCTGCACAGATGATGGACGTTTCAAGACCCACTTTCACGCGCATTTATGACCGTGCACTTAAAAAAGTGGCCAAGGCCTTTGTGGAGCATCGCGAAATCCTTTTGGAGGGTGGCACCGTCAGCTTTGATGATGATTGGTTCAGGTGCCGCTCTTGTCATAACGTCTTCAAGATGCCCGGCAAGAATGGAAGGGTATCCAATTGCCCGGTATGCGGCTCTGCCGATATTTTTGATGAATCTGAGGCCTTGCGACGGCAAGAGAACACAGAAGAGTGGTGTGTTTGTGTAAAGTGCAACCACAGGGTGCCTCATCGCAAAGGTGTTCCGTGCCGCGACATCGAATGTCCTGAATGTGATGCTAAGATGGTGAAAGAGAAAGTATGATATAAAATTTAAAATGATGAAAATAGTTATCACCTCAAAAGAGAATTCAATTAATTCTGAAATGGATTTGCGTTTCGGGAGGGCTGCCTGGCTCGCTGTTTTCGATAGCGAGACAGGTGCTGTTGAGTTTGTTGAAAACGAAGGTGCCAGTGCCCAAAGCGGTGCTGGCCCCAAAGTAGCCGAAAAGGTTGCGAACCTGGGAGCTGCAAAAGTGTTTAGCGGCGATTTTGGTCCTAAAGCTAAAACCGCGTTGCAGTCGATGGGTATTGAAATGGTGGTTCTGAGAGATGAACCTGTGTTAAAAGAATTGATTAACCAGATAAAATAGGAGGTAAAAATGCCTGGATTTGACAGAACAGGTCCTGAGGGCGAAGGCCCAATGACCGGAAGAAAGCAGGGACGTTGCGCCGGTAATGAAGAAAGACAACGTCCGGAAGGACGAGGCCTTGGACTGGGAAGGGGTCGTGGACGTAATGGCCGCGGCAGAGGCGAAAGAAGAAGGTTTCGCGGTAAATAGCAATAGTTAGTTTGAGAAAGGTTTCCATTTGGATTTATCCTTATGGAAACCTTTTTAAGCATTTTAATCGTATGAACTACAAAAGTTTGCAGTTCGGATTTTTTAGTAAAGACGTATAGAATTAAACTCCAGTAAAAATGAAAAGAATAGCAATACCTATCAACGGAGAGGCGCTGTCGGCGCACTTTGGCCATTGCGAGAAGTTCGGGATTTTTGACATAGAAAATAATGAAATTGTATCTGAAAAGATGCTGGCCCCGCCGCCACATGAGCCGGGAGTGTTGCCGCACTGGCTGGCTTCTGAGGGAGTGAATGAAATACTGGCCGGAGGCATGGGGCAACGTGCTATCCAGATTTTTAACCAGCACAAGGTCGAAGTCGTGCTTGGGGTAAAATCTTCAGGAGATACCTACAGGCACTTGCTCGACGATTACTTGAGAGAGAGCCTGGTTTCGGGTGATAACAGTTGTGATCATTAAACGGCGGTTTTTATGAGTTACAGAGTTGCAGTGGCTAGCGGAAAAGGCGGCACCGGAAAAACAACGGTGGCAGCAAACATCTTCAATACCTTTTTGAATGAGGGTAAGGACGTAGTGTTGGCTGATTGTGATGTGGAAGAACCGAATGCCGCTTTGTTTTTCAATAAGTCACTGCTTTCAAAGCAGGCGGTTGAGCAGCCTTTGCCCGAAATTGTGACTTCTCAATGTACTTTTTGTGGCAGGTGTGTTGAAGCCTGTGCCTTTAATGCCATTCTGATGGTGAAATCGATAGGGCATATTAAGGTGATGCCGGAGTTGTGCCACTCTTGTGGTGCTTGCCTGTATGCCTGTCCTGAAAAAGGTGCGATAAAGGAATATCCCAAAACATTAGGGCACATTCATTCTTATGAGCTGACTGGCCGCAGTAAGACGAGTATTGTGGAAGGGGAGCTGAAAATTGGTGAAGCCATGGCGGTACCGGTCATAAAGGAGGTCAAGCGCATGGCCGCTGCCTTAAAAAGTGAGATGACGATCATTGATGCGCCCCCCGGAACAAGCTGTCCGGCCATGGAAACTGTTCACGACTCAGACTATGTGATATTAGTGGCTGAGCCTACTCCCTTTGGGATCAGCGATCTGAAGATTATGCTTGAAACAGTACTAAAAATGAGCCTGGCGGTTGGGGTCATTCTAAACCGCTCTGATAAAGGTACAGAAGAGTTAAAAAACTACCTGAAGGAAAAAAATGTGGAGGTGCTGATGGAAATCCCTTTTGACAAGAAAATAGCGGAAGCTTATTCTGAAGGAAATCTTCTGACAGCGCATATCCCATGGGTGCAAAGAAAATTTAATGAGTTATACCACTCGCTAATCGATAAAATTCAATCCAATGCAACAAATAACCATCGTTAGCGGAAAGGGAGGCACCGGAAAAACCTCCGTTACCTCAGCTTTTGCGGCCTTATCGGAGAAAGCAGTTTTTGCTGACTGCGATGTGGATGCCGCGAACCTTTACCTGACCCTGACTCCGGAAAACTACCGTGAGGAAGTTTTTCCCGGAAGCAAAACAGCAGTGATAGACCAGGAGCGCTGCACCCAGTGCGGGCTGTGCGAAGCCTATTGCCGCTTTGATGCTATTTCGCTTACATCTGAAGGTTTTCAAATCTCTGAGTTTTCATGCGAAGGGTGCGAGCTTTGCATGCAGGTGTGCCCTCATCAGGCGATACACATGGAGCAGAGTATGGACAGCCGCTGGTTTACAGGAAACACACGGTTTGGCCCGATGGTGCATGCACGCCTGGGTGTGGCTGAAGATCTTTCAGGAAAACTGGTTACATTAGTAAGGGATGAGGCGAAAAAAATTGCCGGGGAGCAAGGCCGGGATACCATACTTATCGATGGCCCACCGGGAATAGGTTGTCCGGTTATTGCTTCCATTACAGGAACAGATAAAGTGGTGGTGGTAACAGAACCTTCAAAATCAGGACTCCATGATTTGGAACGTGTGTTTGGCTTGGCTAAGAGTTTTCAACTCCGGGTAGCGGTGATTATCAATAAATTCGATATAAATACCGCCATGGCAAAGCAACTTGAGCGGTATTGCCAGAAGCAAAATATTCCCATTATTGGCAAAGTGCCTTTCAATACGGTAATGGTTGACGCTATGGTTCAGCAAAAGTCGGTGGTCGAATATGCCCCACAGTCTAATGTTTCGAGAGAGATTAGGAGAATCTGGAAAAAAATAAATGAACTGTAAATCAGGAAAATGAAACATCTGCATACAGCTATACAAATCAGAGGGGAATCAGAGATAGCAAATTTCTATCAGACAATTCTGGGTTTTAAGCGCCAGTATGATTTTGAGCTGGAGAATCCGTTGACCGCTAAAATTTTTGGCAAGCAAAAGGATGTCAGGGTTTTCAACGTCAGGCGTGATGAAGTTGTGCTTGAGCTTTTTCTCGATCCGGATTTGGAGAGCAATGAAAGCTATGCTCATGTCTGTCTTGAGCTTGACAACCCGATGGAGGTGGTTGCAGAATCGCGCAAAGCAGGATATGAGGCGATTGAGTTAGAGCGCAGTAAAGGGACTGTTTACTTTATTAAAGATGGCTCAGGAAATATCTTTGAGTTAAAACAAATGTAATATGAAGTGCACATGCTTAAAATGTGATTTTCCTTAAGGTCGTGATATAGTTTTTATACCGTAAATGAAATTGTACTAAATCACGAAAAAATAAAATTATGCTTAATTTAAGGAATGAATTTATATTTGCACCCGTAAAAACCGGTTACAGCGACGATTCCGGTGTTGTTAAACAAAAACATTTGGATTTTTACAGAGAACGCAGTCAGGGCGTTGGGGCCGTTACCCCCGAACCTTTTTTCCTTGATAAAGGATTGCGCGAATTACCTACCCAAATGGGTATTGACTGTGACGACAAGGAGCCCGGGTTAAAACAGCTTACAGAAGTAATTCACCAACAGGGAGCTAAGGCAATAGCTCATTTAAGTCATCCTGGACGCATGGCTAACCCTGGCATCCCGGGAAACTATCATATCTCTTCCACTGACCGTCCGTGCGAAAATGGAGGTGCCGAACCCCGCCGGATGGAGAAAGAGGATCTGGAAAATGTTACAGAACAGTTTGTGTCTGCCACCCAACGTGCTGTCAGGGCAGGTTTTGATATGATAGAATTGCAATTTGGCCACGGCTACCTGTTTGCTCAGTTTCTTTCTCCGTTTGTGAACGATCGTAATGATGAGTACGGTGGTTCTCTTGAAAACCGGATGCGTTTTCCACTTGAAGTGCTTGACAGGGTGAAGCAGGTTGGCTTGCCAGTGATTGTGCGCATCAGTGGAGATGAAATGATTCCTGGAGGAATTACGCTGGATGAGATGAGAAGGTTTTCGCTGCTTCTCGACAATCGTAGGGTTGAGGCAATTCATGTTTCTGCAGGTACTGTCTGCACCACACCGCCGTGGTTTTTTCAGCATATGTTTACGACCAAAGGAAAAACATGGGAAATGGCGCAGAAAATTAAGGAGGAAGTCACCGTGCCTGTAATTGGTGTAGGAAGAATAAACTCACGACATGATGTAGATTATATCAAAAGTAATTATAGTTTCGATTATTTGGCTTTAGGACGGGCTTTGGTGGCCGACCCTCATTTTGTGGAGAAATATTATGATGAGAACAAGGGAATAATCAGACCTTGCCTGGCCTGTTCCGAAGGTTGTTTAGGTGGTGTGAAATCTGGTAAAGGACTTCAGTGTGTTGTAAACCCAACAGTTGGAAAGGAAAATGAAAAAGAAATACCACTGAAAGAACCGGTTAAATATGCAGTGGCTGGAGGCGGTCTGGCTGGGATGCAGGCTGCTTTAACACTGAAGCAAAGAGGACATGATGTTACTTTGTATGAAGAAAAACAACTCGGAGGGCAATTTAATTTGGCTCACCTGCCGCCTAAAAAGGAAAATCTGAAAGAACTGCTCGATTATTTTAAAGAGGAGATTAAACGCAATAAAATAAAGGTTATTTACAAGCGTTTTGACAGACAGGAAATAGAGAAATATCCTTATCGTGGTGTTATACTTGCTACAGGTTCTAAACCTCTGATACCTAAAATTGAAGGGCTGAATAAGTATTACTGGGCCGATTTTCTGTTGGATGAAAATCTTCCTGAAAAGGAAAAAATCCTTATCATAGGTGGAGGGCTCATAGGGGTTGAAATGGCCAGTAAACTGCTTGACAAAGATAACGAGGTGATTTTGGTGGAAATGCTCAATGATTTGGCTCAGGGTATGGAAATGATTGAAAAGAAAATGACCATGAACAAATTGATGAACAGTCCCAACTTGCGTATTTACAAAACCTGGGTCGTAACCAAAATAGATGGTGATAGTGTCACATTGCAAGGCGATGGTGATAAAACCATAGAAGGTGTGGATAAAATTATTGTTGCTGCAGGTATGCGGCCTTACAATCCGCTTCAGGAAAAGCTCAAGGGAAAAGTAAAAACATGGACGGTGGGAGACGCACGCAAGGTAGGTAAAGCGCGTGAAGCGATCTTATCAGGATACACATTAGGGAAATCTCTTTAATTTTGATCAAAATTTTTCAAATAGATCTAATATCAATACATTTATAGCAAAATTAAAAGACAACAATATGAGTAAGAAAAAGTTAGGATTTCAGTCCACTTTAATTCATGGTGGCGGTTTTGAAGATGCATTAGGTAGCCCAACAGTGCCTATCTACCAAACATCAACCTTTACCTTTAAGAGTGCCGATCATGGCGCAGCTTGTTTTTCGGGCGAAGATGATGGATATATTTACACGCGCCTTGGTAACCCAACCATCGGGGCGATGGAGAATGTAGTAGCCGAGCTGGAGCAGGGTTACGGCGGTATCGCTGTCAGCTCCGGAATGGGGGCGGTCAATACCATTTACATGGGATTGTTAAGCCAGGGCGATCATATGGTGAGCTCCGCAGCAGTTTACGGCCCTTCGCGCTCAGTGATGGAGAAACACTGGTCGCGTTTTGGTGTAGAGTCTACTTATGTAAATACAGCCAACGCCGATGAGATCAGGCAGGCAATTAAACCAAACACGAAAATGCTCTATATCGAAACGCCGGCAAACCCAACCATGGACATCACGGATTTGGAGGAGGCGGTAAAGATTGCAAAAGAGCACAACCTGATTACGGTAGTGGATAACACCTTCAGCAGTCCGCACCTGCAGCAGCCACTAACTTTCGGTATCGACATTGTTTTCCACTCTATGACCAAATTCCTCAACGGTCATGCCGATGTGGTGGCCGGAATTATTGTGGCCCGAGAAAAAGAGATGTATGAGAAGTTGCGTCCGATTATGATTAATCTTGGCGTAAATATGGATCCGCATCAGGCATTTTTGGTGCATCGCGGAATTAAAACACTTTCCGTGCGCATTGATCGCGCGCAGGAAAATGCCATCAAGATCGCGAAATTCTTAGAAGAGCACCCCAAAGTGAAGTGGGTGAAATATCCCGGGCTCCCTTCTCACCCGCAGCACGAGCTGGCTAAAAAGCAGATGAAAGGTTTCGGAACCATGCTGAGCTTTGAGCTGAAGGGTGGATACGATGCAGGAAAAACCGTAATGAACAATGTGGAAGTGGCTTTGCTTGCCGTTTCGCTCGGTGGCGTTGAAACACTGATTCAGCATCCTGCATCCATGACGCATTCTAAAGTTAGCAAAGAGTCGAAACTTAAGGCTGGTATTACAGATGGTTTAGTTAGATACTCAGTAGGGATAGAAAATGTGGAGGATCTTATTGACGATTTAAAGCAGGCTCTCGATAAAATTTAAAAAAAGTTAATACTTCTGAATCCCTGCAATGCCCGCTACGTTGCAGGGATTTCCTATTTTTGCTGAAATCTTTTTTTATGGTCAGGCGCTTGTTTATTTTCTTTATTCTGGCAATTCTAACCTCAAACTTGAATGCTCAGAAAGTAGGATTGGTTTTATCCGGTGGCGGCTCAAAAGGGGTGGCTCATATTGGTGTTATTAAGGCGTTGGAGGAAAACGGAATACCAATCGACTATGTGACCGGAACTTCGATGGGAGCTATCATCGGGGGCCTTTATGCCGCTGGCTACAGTCCTGATGAAATGAGGGAGCTGGTGCTTTCTGATGACTTTTCATCATGGGTGGAATCGGATATCGGCGAAGATTACAGGTACTACTTCAAAAGCTTGGATGCGCAGACCAGCGGCTTTACCCTGAGGTATGACATGAATAAAGCAAAAAAAAAGAGGAATGTATCTATTCCTGTCAACGTGCTCAAGCCTTACCAGATGGACTTTGCCATTATGGAAACCTTCAGCCCTGCGCAAGCTGTGGCACACCGAGATTTCGACGACCTTTTCGTTCCGTTCAGGTGTGTGGCCGCCGATGTGGACAACAACCGGGAAATGGTGCTCAGGGATGGCGACCTCGGCAAGGCCATCCGCGCGTCCATGTCGTTTCCATTTTATTTCAAGCCCATCAAAATAGACAGCAGCCTCGTTTTCGATGGCGGGATGTACAATAATTTTCCGAAGGATGTGATGAAAAAGGATTTTCATCCTGATATCATCATTGGCAGTAAAGTGGCTTCCAATTATGGCCCCCCGAAAGTGGATGACATTGTTTCGCAGCTACAAACCATGCTGATGGAAAATACAGATTATTCTATTGACAGTGCCGAAGGGGTGTTGATAGATCCCAATATCGCACCAACCAATATTACAGACTTTAGTAACACGACCGAATTTATTGAGAAGGGCTACCAGGCCACACGCCAGATGATTGACAGTATCCGCGAAAAGGTTAAACGCAGGGTTTCCCCTGAAGAATTAAAGAAGAGGAGGACCGCCTTTAACCGAAAAAAAGTCCCAATCCGAATTGGAGAGGTTATTCCTAAAGGGTTGAACAGCAGCGAGCGACAGTATATTATCAATTCGCTTCGGCATAAGGTGCTTCCTGGTTCTTCTATCGATTTGTTCAAACAAGAATACTTTAAGCTGGTGGCCGATCGGCGCATCAGCTACATTTATCCGATGGCCAGGCTGAACCGCTTTACCGGGCTGTATGATATGGTTTTAAATGTGGATAAAGTAGAACAGATAGAACTGACACCCCGTGGGCATATCTCCTCCAATGCTATCAATCAAGCTTATATACGGTTAAATTACAATCACTTAGGGCAGCCAACCTATTCGGCTTTTGCACAATCGCATATCGGGAGGTATTATAATGCGGCACACTTAGGGGTGAGGCTTGAAAATGCCAAAGGCTTTCCTTTTTACGTCAGAGGAGCTTTGTCCTTTAATCAGTGGGACTATTTTGAAACTTCAACCTATTTCTTTGAGGATAACGAACCCTCGTACCTAATTCAGGATGATGATTACTTTTCCCTCGATTTTGGAGTACCGGCAGGGCTCAGCGGGGTGGCGAGCCTGGGAGTGGCTTCAGGAAGGGTAGATAACGAGTATTACCAGGCGAACAACTTTACGCGGACAGACACAGCCGATATTACGGAATTTGATTATTTGACGCACTATCTGAAATATGAGTTCAACACCCTGAACCGGAAGCGATATGCCACTAAAGGCCGTTTGCTGATAGCTAAGCTGCAGTTGATCAATGGCGAAGAGCATTACATCTCCGGGTCCACCGCGCCATCAGAATTTGAGAAATTCCAGCGCCACCGTTGGTGGGCAATGAAGTTCAAGTTCCGACACTATTTTCCTGATAAGTTTTTGTCGAGGTGGGGCGTTCATTTTGAAGCTATTTACTCCAATCAAAGCGATTTTTCAAACTACACATCAAGCGCACTTGCAGCACCTGCATTCAATCCTTTCCCAAAGTCTGAGATGAGCTTTTACCCCAGGTACAGAAGTTATTCCTATGCTGCTTTCGGAATTATTAATGTGACCCCCATCAGCAACTCTGTCGATATCAGGCTCGAAGGTTATGCCTACTCGCCTTATAAGGTTTTAACCAAAGAAGGGTTTGGTGTGGAAGAGAAAGGAAAAATATTTTCACGAAGATACTATCTTGCCACCGGGGCTTTTGTTTTTCATTCGCCGCTGGGGCCCGTGGCCCTGTCGTTGAACTTTGCTGACAAGGCCGAAGAGCGGTTTTCATTTATGTTTAGTGTAGGCTATCTGTTGTTTAACCGGCAACCCCTGAAATGGTAAACAATCTTTTGATAGTGAATCTTTTTAGGGAATCAATTATTTTTTACTTTTGTCTACTCAAAAATTGCCAGCAAGTTGAACAGCATGTGATAATCAGCTTTGCGGGCGAAGTGATAAACACAATTATTTAATCGATTTGAAATCTCATGGAAGAGAACAAAGAACTGCAGAATCAAAACCAGGGCTCTGACAAAAAGGAGGAGCAGGTGGAGAATTCCCTGAATGCGAGTGAAGCTGCTGAAGAGAAAGAAAAAACTTCGGAAAAGCAAACGGATGCCAACGCGGAAGAGCCTGAAGCTCAGCCTGAAGAAGAGAAGGCTTCAGAAAACGTGGAGGATAAGAATGAAGAACAGCCGGCGGATGATAATGAGGAAGTTGACGAGGCACAATCAAAGGATAAACCCTCTGAAGAAATTCCGGAGTCTGCGGATGAGGCAAAGCCGGAGTCTAATCCTGATAAAGAAGCCTCCACTACAAAAGAGGAGGAGCAGCAGAAGGCAGCAACTTCGGGCGAAGGGGATGATGTGATTACTCACCATGAGGATGAAAATATTTACGGTGATGAAGAGCAGCACCATGAGACTGAGGAGGAAGATCATCACGAGGAGTTGACTGAAGATGATTTGGATGGCAAAACGCGCGAGGAGCTTTTAGCGTTGATGCAGGAAGCTGTTCAGGAAGATAATATCAACAGGGTTAAGAAACGCATCGCCCTCATCAGAAGCACTTTTATTCAGAAAACCAAGGATAAAAAGCAGGAAGATTATGAAAAGTTTGTGGAGAAGGGCGCCGAAGATGAAGAGTTTGTAGAGCAGCCTGATGAGCTTGAAGAACAGTTTAACAGCGTGTTTAGTGTATACAAGCAAAAGAAAGCGGAGTTTAACCGTCACCAGGAAGAGCAGAAAAAAACCAATCTCGAAAAGAAAAAGGAAATCCTTGAACGCCTCAGGGAGCTCATCAGCACTGAGGAACCGCTAAAGAAAACATATGATGAGTTCAAGCGTCTTCAGGGCGAGTGGCGTGAAATTGGCATGGTGCCCCGTGGCGAAGTCAGTGAGCTATGGAGAAATTATCACTTCCTTGTAGAGAAATTTTTTGATAAAGTAAAAATCAACCAGGAACTTCGTGACCTGGGGTTGAAGAAAAACCTCGATCGTAAAATCGACCTTTGCGAAAAAGCAGAAGAGCTGCTGCTTGAAGAGAACATCAATAAGTCATTCAAGCTTCTTCAGAAGTATCACCAGAAATGGCGTGAGATTGGCGCTGTGCCGCAGGAGAAGAACGAAGAAATCTGGCAGCGCTTTAAGAGTGCCACCGATAAAATTAACGAGCGTCGTCGCGAATACTACGAAGAACGCAACGAGCAGCGCGAAGAGAATTACAAAGCAAAGCTGGCCCTGTGCGAGAAGGTGGAGGAGCTTTATGGCGAAGAACGCAAAACGGTTAAAGACTGGCTGAACGCTACCGACAGGGTGAATGAACTGTTCAAGTTATGGAAGAGTATCGGAAAAGCACCCGGGAAGCAGAATGACGAGGTGTGGCATCGTTTTAAAACAATGCTGGATAAGTTCTTTACGGATAAGAAAGAGTATTTTAAGGAATTAAAGTCTTATCAGCGCGATAATTATAATAAGAAGCTTGAGATTATTGAGCGGGCCGAAGAAATCAAAGACAGCGATGACTGGAAAGGAACTAAAGCCGAATTGATTGACTTGCAGAAGCAATGGAAAAAGATTGGCCCCGTTCCGCGCAAGCATTCTGATAAAGTATGGAAAACTTTCAGGGCAGCGTGCGATCATTTTTTCAACCGCCGCGATGAGTATTTCAAAAATATCAATCAGCATGAAGAGGAAAACCTGAAGAAAAAGCAGGAAATTGTTGAAAAGGTAAAAGCTTTTGAGCTGTCGGGAGATAAAAAACAGGATCTGCAATCACTAAAAGACTTCCAGAGAGCATGGAGTGATGTGGGGTTTGTGCCGATAAAGGTTAAAGATAAAATCCAGAAAGAGTTTAAAGAGGCCATCGACAAGCATTTCGATAAGTTGAATGTAAGCAACATCGAAAAGAATGTGATGAACTACAAGCAGCATGTTGAACAAATCAAAGACGATCCGAATGCGGGCAACAAAATGGGCCGCGAGCGGAAAGTGCTGCAAGGTAAAATCAGTAAGCTTGAGGAGGATATCCAGCTTTGGGAAAACAACATCGGTTTCCTGGCCAACAGCAAAAAGTCAACGCAGCTCAAGAATGAGTTTGAAAAGAAAATCGATCGTTCGAAGCAAGACCTGGCGATGCTGAAAGCCAAACTGCGCTACCTGGACGATGCAGATGAATAGGCGCTAAAATGAAATATTATACTGAATGCCGGGGTTTTTGCTCCGGTTTTTTTTATCTTTAACCCGAAGCTAACCGCAGATTTCTCGGTTCTTCGGTTAATTTTATTTATTGAAGCAGCAGGAATATCAATAAAATTTAATCATTTAGGTAATTCCTTTGTTTACCACAAAAAGTGTAAGATGGCAGGCAACAGTTTTGGAAAAATATTTCAGTTAACTACCTTCGGAGAGTCTCACGGGGCAGG
>JAASSU010000254.1 GCA_021767705.1 Bacteroidota bacterium
CATTTGTCCTCATTAAACTCGGTTGCGGCTTCTATCCAGGATACTCCGGCACAATTTAGAAGGCAGTCTATTGATCCGTATTTTTCATAGGCTTCATTCACGACACGGTTAACTTGTTTTTTATCACTTATATTACAACACCACTGCGAAACTTCAATTCCGGTTTTTCTTAGATTATCTGTTGTCGCTGTTAGTTTCGATTCATTCATATCAATCAAATTGATGATTGCTCCAAGGTTTCCGAGCATTTTCGCAATTCCCGAGGCGATTCCGCCTGCACCTCCGGAGAGGAGTACAACTTTGTCCTGAACACCAAACATGCTTTCTATTGAAAAATTCATACTGATTCCTTGTTATAGATTGATATATAGTCTATAGTTTGTAATATAGAACGTCAAGCAAAAAATGTATCCCTTTTAACACTTCTACGCAACTTTTTCTATGAGGGGCTTTGACACTGGATTTTTTGTTATATAGAATATTGTTTAATTATAGCGGTGTTCTACGGCGAAGTAAGGATATGATATGGAAAACGAGAGCAGGTACAATGTTCCTAATTTGGAACGGGCACTGGTCATTATAGAATATTTGGTCAAACAAACTAAAGGTTGCGGTATCACAATGATAGCCGATAGTCTCGGCTTTCCTAAGAACTCGGTGTTCCGCATTTTAAAAACATTGTTAGCCCATGGATATGTCCAGGAAAACGAGAATCAGTACCAAGTAAGTACAAAACTACTGGCCCTTGGATATGCAAGCCTCGGAGAATCGAATGTGGTTGCAAAAGCCGCGGATATTATGGTGGATTTGAGAAACGAAACCCACGAAACTGTGGTTCTTGGCAAACTTACCGGTACTCAGGGGCTGACTCTCGAGGTTATTCTTAGTGATGAACCGGTAAAATTCGTAGTTGATGTTGGCTATCACTTTCAACTACATAATACGGCACCGGGGAAGATACTCACCGCCTATCTTCCCGAGCCGGAACAAGATTCACTCTTGGATAAATTAGATTATCAAGTATTTAATGAGCGTACCATTAAGAATAAACAGGAAATGAAAGCTTCAATTGAGAAGGTTCATAAATACGGCTATGCAATTGATCATGGAGAAAAAGTACTCGGTGTACATTGCATCGCAGCTCCCATTTTTGATTACAAAAAGAATAACATCGCAGCTCTCTGGATTACGGGCCCTTCCTACCGAATGCCTGAAACAGAATTTGACAAACTCGGCAAAACGGTTATTCGCTATGCACTTCAGATTTCCCGTAAGTTGGGCTATGATCCCGACATACATGAAACCTCTGAGAGTCATTCCGATGAACCTTTACCAGTGATATAGTCACTGAGCATGATACAATAGCGTTTAATCTATACCCCCTCCACTCTAATTATGTAGATTCCCTTTTTATACACCACCTTTCTGCTCTCACTACAGCATTGGAGAGTTAATTCGTATAGAGAAGCTGATTGATACAAACGCATAAACAGGCTGAAGAAAAAGGGAAAAAAAAATCTTGACAGACTACCAGACAAACGATATTCTATATATCGAACAGAGGCGCTTCGTTGATAATTGGAGTCAAATGGAGCTGTCGTCGAATAGTTATTCGGCGAAAAGAGTTTTCGGATCATGGATCCGAGAGAATACCAAGGAGGAAAAGGGATGAAGTACAAAAAGGGGCTATGTATTCTAGTGTTGTTTATGGTTGTCGCATTGTGTGGGTGGGCCGGTGGTCAGCAGGAAAGTAGTGAGGGAGGCGAAGCGGCGGTCAAACCGGTAGTGTTACGGTACGCGACCGTTCATCCGGAAACTTACCCGAACGGTTTAACCGCCAAGAAATTTGCTGAACAGGTTGAAGCAGCTACTGAGGGTCGGGTAAAAGTTGAAGTGTATTACTCCGGTGAACTTGGTGATCAAAAAAGCTTTATCGAGCAGTGTCAAATGGGAACCCTCGATTTCGGCGATGTAAATGCCGCACCTTTGGAGAATTTTGTACCAGAAGTCGGAGTACTTTTGATGCCTTATCTGTTCGAGAGCCGCAACAGTAAATGGGATATTCTGGGTTCAGAGGTAGGGGAAGGCTTACTTGCCACCTGTGAGAATGCAGGACTGTATGGACTGTCTTTTCTTGAATGCGGAGCTCGCAGCTATTATGCAAACGAACCTATCAGAACTCTGGAAGATCTCGAGGGCCTCAAAATTCGCGTACAGCAGAGTCAGGTGTGTATTGATACAATCAATGCCATGGGTCCTTCGGCCGTACCAATGGCTTTCAGTGAAATCTACAGCGCCGGGCAACAAGGGGTGATTGATGGTAATGAGTGTAATCATCCAACCTATCTGAGCCAGTCGCATTACGAGGTATTTCCCTATTTTACCTTTGATAGACACGTAGAGATTCCTGATATGTTAGTGGCCAGTAAAAAGAATCTTGACAAATTGACACCCAAAGACAGGGACGCGATTTTCGAAATATCAAGAGATCTTTGGAGCGTTCATCTTGACTACTATGAAGCCAATGAAGATAAAGCTTACGACGAACTTGTTGATAAAGGTGTAACGTTTATTGAATTGTCTCCGCAAAACATGAAGCGCTTCCGGGATTCTGTAGCTCCGGTCTATGACCAATACGGAACCAAGTACGGCATGTGGTTGGACAGACTGCAACCAAACTAAATTATCATCCTACACTACATACACACGGAGCCGTATCAACGGCTTCGTGTGTATAACATAAGGAACAATGGTATGCCTGTACCAATTATACGAATATACACACTAATAAATAAGTTCTTTGAGTGGCTATCTTTATCTTTACTGATACTGATGACGTTAGTCACTATGTACAGAGTCACCATGCGGTACTTCTTTAGTTTTACTCCTTCTTGGACGGAAGAACTGTCCTGTATCCTGATGATCTGGCTGGCTATGATAGGGTTTGCAATTGGAGTAAGGGAAAGGATGCATCTCAAGATCACACTGTTCTACGATTCTTTCGCCAAACCGGTCCAGAAGCTGTTAGATATTTTGTTCTTACTGTTGCAAGGGGCTACTGGTCTCTATCTCGTCTTGGCTGGGCTCCGCCTGAGTATTGATCAATTTGCTACTACGATGTCGGCAGTAAAGATTTTTCCGTTTGCCAAACGTTTAATGCCCAATAGTATTTTATATGTGATTGTCCCCGTTACCGGTATTTTAATTCTTATCTACACCGTTATTCATTTATTCGATAAAAACAACTCCTTTCAATTACGAACGCTTGATACGGAAGTAAGTAAAAAACTGGAAGGATTGGAGGACTCATGGGAATAGCAATACTACTTGGCGGTTTTCTGCTTCTGATTGTCATAAAAATTCCCATTGCGATAGCGCTTACCATGTCCTCCGTCTTTACTGCGATGTATCTGGGAATACCTCTACCGGCGGTTGCCCAGCGTATGGTAAACGGAGTAAATAAGGTTGCATTGCTTGCGGTTCCCTTTTTTATTTTTGCCGGACAACTAATGGCTGCGGGGGGAATTTCCAAACGCTTGGTTGATTTCTCTCGAGTTTTTGTCGGTCGTTTGAGAGGCGGACTGGCAATGGTCAATGTATTAGCCAGTATGTTTTTTGGCGGTATGTCTGGTTCATCAGTCGCTGATACTTCTTCTATTGGCGCAATGCTGATACCGGTGATGAAACAAGACGGTTACCGGGCTGATTATGCAACCAGTGTCACTATATCCAGCTCTATTCAGGGAATCATTATTCCTCCCAGTCATAATATGATTATTTATGCATTGGCTGCCGGAACTAATATTTCGGTTGGAATGATGTTTCTTGGCGGTGTTATTCCCGGAGTCTTGCTGGGTACAATGATGATGATTTTCTGCTACATATATGCAATTCGACGCAATCATCCGAAAGGCGAACCTATGGGTTTGGTCCAGTCTTTGCGGATTATTCGCGATTCAATTACAGGGCTGCTTACACCAGTAATTATTGTAGGTGGAGTTATTACCGGTATATTCACTGCTACTGAATCTGCTGCTATCGCCTGTGTGTGGGCGTTTTTAATATCATTTTTTGTTTATCGGGAAATTCCGCTTAAAGATTTTATTCTTATTTTGAAGCGGACATTTAAAACATTAGTTATAGTGTTGCCGGTAATAGCAGCAGCCAGTGCGTTTGCATTTTTGATTGCGTATCTGCGAGTTCCACGGATGGTTACTGCCGCTCTCCTGGGTATCAGCAGTAATAGATATGTAGTGATGCTTATCCTCAATCTAATACTGCTCGGCCTGGGCTGTATTATGGATATGGCACCCCTGATTCTTATTTGCGCTCCGATTATGTTGCCGGTAGCAGTAGGAATTGGTATTCATCCGGTTCATTTTGGAATAATCATGATTATGAATCTCGCAATTGGCTTACTAACTCCGCCTGTAGGGGTAACATTATTTGTAGGCAGTACCGTGGGAGAGGTACCGATTGAACGACTGGCTCGAGCGAATATGCCCTTTTACCTGCTTACTATTGTAGTGCTCCTGCTTATTACCTATATCCCGCCACTAGTTATGTGGCTACCTACACTCGTTATGAATTGAAAGGATGTGCAAAATATGAAAAAGGTGGCCTTAGTGACCGGAGCAGCGGGA
>JAASSU010000255.1 GCA_021767705.1 Bacteroidota bacterium
CTTGAAGAGTCGCAAAGCTGGGGTGATGCCGATCAGATGATGTATGTGGTGGGAGCTACCAAAGCATTTCGCCTGAATGACATCCGCGAAAGCGTACCCGAGCATTTTTTACTGATCCCCGGAGTGGGAGCACAAGGCGGATCACTCGAAGAAGTGGCCAGTTATGGCATGACCAAACACTGTGGCCTGATTGTTAACGCTTCACGCAGTATTATCTTTGCTGAGGACAGTGCGGATTTTGCCCAGGCCGCACGGAAAGAAGCGTTGAAGCTGCAGCAAGGGATGAAGAAGTTGCTGGAGTATCATTTGTGAGGTTTTTATGTTTCCAGGTTACTACGTTTAATAAGTTTTTAAGTTTAGTACGTTTGTGGGTTGGGGCACAAGTGTTTAAGTGCTTAGATGATAATGTATTTAAGTTTTGCTGACAAGTCGGCAAGTCCATCTCTGATTTTTTGTTGCTATTCTGAATTCTTTTACTAATCAACTATTTTAACAAATACACTATTTAACTTTTGTCATACTGGTAATGGATATCTGTTTTTGCATGATTTACGTTTATGATACTGACAACAAAAAAAGCGGCCAAAAAGCCGCTTTTTTATTGTTTTACTTAACGTCTAAATAGTGAGTACCCAGCCGTGTTGGTCTTCTTCATCACCATTTTGTATTGCTTGCAGTTTATGATAAAGCTTGGTAGAAATCGTTCCCGGCTTGTCGCCATAATTATAGACATCTCCAGTATCCCGATCCTGAATTTCCTTCACCGGAGAAATTACTGCTGCCGTACCGCAGGCCCCTACTTCATCAAAAGTAGGAAGTTCTTCAACCGGTACCGGACGTTGTTCTACCTTCAAGCCCATGTCTTTCGCAAGCTGCTGCAATGACTTATTGGTAATTGAAGGGAGAATTGAGTCGGACTTTGGCGTAACGTAAGTATTTTCTTTAATCCCAAAGAAATTCGCCGGACCAGCTTCATCGATGTATTTTTTCTCTTTCGCATCGAGGTAGAGGCAAGCTGCAAAACCTTCGTCGTGAGCACGAACGCCGCTACCAAGGCTGGCTGCATAGTTCCCGCCCACTTTATAACGTCCTGTTCCCTGGGGAGCAGCCCGGTCCACATCGCGGGCAATCTGGATTTTTACCGGATTAAATCCTTCTTTAAAGTAAGGCCCTACCGGTGTTACAAACACCATAAACAGGTATTCGTCGGCCGGCTTCACCCCTACCCTTGGCCCTGAACCAATCAACAGCGGGCGGATGTAAAGCGATGCTCCTGTTCCGTACGGAGGCACATATTTCTCATTAAGCTGAACTGCTTTAATGATTGCGCTTTTAAACAGCTCTTCAGGAACAGGCTCCATCATAATTCCTTTGGCAGAATTGATCAGGCGGCGGGCATTTTCTTCCCATCTGAAAATCCGAATCTTCCCATCTTTTCCCATAAAGGCCTTCATCCCCTCAAAAGCTTCCTGGCCATAGTGCAGGGCCGTGGCTGCCATATGAAGGTTGATAGTGTTTGAGGAAGATACTTCAAGCTCTCCCCACTCTCCGTTGCGGTGATAACATCTTACGTTATAATCTGTATCCTTGTAGGCAAATGAGAGGTTACTCCAATCTAAATTTGCTTTTTCCATATCTTATTTTATTATAGTTGTGTTTTGCTGCTAAGATATAAATAAAATTTGACATCATCATCCCAACAAAATGTCTTTTAATGAGTCAATACATATCAACGCCTTGTACTATTAGAATTATTCCTTTCCTTTTCAGGATGATATGTCTTTAAATAAAATAATTGTATATTTACATGTTTGATATTTAAATAACCAATCTTTTATTTAGCTTTGCGCTGATGAATACATTGCTTGCAGTCGATCTCGGTGTTAAAACCGGCTATGCGCTCTATTCGAACCAGGGTGAGTTTATCCGTTATCACTCTCAGAACTTCGGAAATGCCCAACGACTAAAGAAAGGGGTTTATGGCATACTGAAATCGTGCGAAAACCTGCAATACCTGTATCTTGAAGGTGGTGGAAAGCTTGAAAAATTCTGGATCAAAGAAGCCAAAAAACTTGGCGTCAAAGTGATTCAGTTACATGCGCACGACTGGCGCAATGAGATCTACCCTGCTGCAAAGCACCAGGATAAAAGCAAGCAAACGAAAATTTTCGCTGAGAAAAAAGCACTCGAAATCCTGTCAAAGCAAGATGCCCCTACCCCATCATCACTTACCCACGACGTGGCCGAGGCTATCCTAATTGGATATTTTGGTTGCCTGCAGCTTGGATGGATAAAACCCTAAGTTCCTTCTGAGACAATTTGTCAGCCATTTGTCATGGCATAAGGTTTGATAAATCGACCTCAGAAAAAAATGTCGAACATAAACGAATAAAAAAAATGCAGACCGGAAAAATTAATGTTCAAACGGAAAATATCTTTCCTATTATTAAGAAATTTCTTTATTCAGATCATGAGATTTTCCTGAGAGAATTAATTTCGAATGCAGTAGATGCAACCCAAAAACTCAGAACTTTTTCAAGACTGGGAAAATATAAAGACGAACTTGGCGACACTTCGATAGAAGTGCTTTTAGACGAAAAGAAAGGCACGCTGACCGTCAGAGACAAAGGTATTGGAATGACCGCTGATGAAGTGGATAAATACATTAACCAGATTGCTTTTTCGAGTGCCGAAGAATTTGTCAAGAAAGTGAAAGCAGATGACAAAGCCAATATTATCGGGCACTTCGGACTTGGTTTCTACTCAGCCTTTATGGTTTCTGATAAAGTGGAAATCTACACCAAAACATACAAAAAAGGAGGCCAGACCAAGCCGGTAAGATGGGAATGCGATGGTAGTCCGAATTATAAAATTGAAGAAATTGAAGACAAGTCACGTGGTACTGATATTGTACTTCATATCAACGATGAAAGCAAGGAATTCCTCGAAGAGCACCGCATCAAGGAGATTTTGGATAAATATTGTAAATTCCTTCCTGTAGAGATTTATTTCGGTACCGAAAAAGTGCAGGAAGAAACCGGTGAGAAAGACGATGATGGCAATCCGAAAATGAAAGAAGTGGAACGTCCACGCAAGATCAACAATACCGAACCTGCCTGGACAAAGTCTCCTTCAGACCTGAAAGACGAGGATTACAAGGCTTTCTACCGCGAGCTTTATCCTGCAACTTTCGAGGATCCATTGTTCCACATTCACCTGAATGTTGACTATCCGTTTAACCTTACCGGAATCCTTTACTTCCCGAAAGTACGTCAAAACCTGGAGGTGCAGCGCAACAAGATTCAGCTCTACAGCAACCAGGTTTTCGTAACCGATTCGGTAGAAGGTGTGGTTCCTGACTTCCTGACATTACTGCATGGTGTGCTCGACTCGCCTGACATTCCGCTCAATGTTTCGCGCTCTTATCTGCAAAGCGACTCGAATGTGAAGAAAATTTCGAATCACATCATGAAAAAAGTTGCGGATAAGCTGGAAGAAATCTTCAAAAACGACCGCGAAGATTTTGAGAAAAAGTGGGACGACATCAAGATTTTCATTGAATACGGTATGATTTCAGAGACCAAATTCTATGAAAGAGCCGAAAAATTTGCCCTGCTGAAGAATACAGAAGACAAATATTTCACCTTTGATGAATACAAAGATCACATCAAAGACAACCAAACAGATAAAGACAAAAAGCTGGTTTATCTTTACACTACCGACAAGGAAGAGCAATACAGCTACATTGAACAGGCCAAAGAAAAAGGCTACGATGTGTTGATTATGGACTCTCCTATCGACAGCCACTTTGTGAATCAGTTAGAGCAGAAGTTCGAAAACAGCAGCTTTGCCCGTGTGGATGCGGATGTGATTGATAAGATTATCCAAAAGGAAGAAAACAAGGTTTCGAAGCTTTCGGAAGATGAAGAGAAGAAGCTCAAGGAAATCATCGAAAAAGTGGTGGACACACAGAAGTTCAGCGTGGTGATGGAGAACATGAGCGAAACTGAGCTACCGATGTCGATTACTCAGCCTGAGTTTATGCGCCGCATGAAAGAGATGCAGCAAACAGGTGGCATGACCATGATGGGCGATATGCCTGACACCTACAACATGGTAGTGAATAAAAACCATAAAATTATGAGCGAAGTGCTGGAAACAGAAGATGAAGAAAAACAGAAACAAATTGTCAATCAACTGAAAGATTTGGCACTGCTCTCACAAAATCTGCTGAAAGGTAAAGAACTGACGGAGTTCATCAACCGCAGCGTAAATATCATTAAGTAACATTTAATTAACGATGCCCTGTGAGACTCCCACAATAATCCTGTTTAATACGGGTTAATCTTACAGGGCATTTTTTGTTACCAACAAAATCAAAACACATGAAAAAAAGTACAATTACTCTGATCGTTGTTATCGGAATCATCGTGATTGCGGTGATGTCGTCGATTTCGTCGTACAACTCATTGGTGAGGATGGAAGAAAACGTGGATGCGCAGTGGTCGCAGGTTGAAAACGTTTATCAGCGCCGTGCTGATTTAATTCCGAACCTGGTAAATACTGTAAAGGGCTACGCCAAGCATGAGCGCGAAACGCTCGAAGGGGTGATTGAAGCCCGGGCGAA
>JAASSU010000256.1 GCA_021767705.1 Bacteroidota bacterium
AAGTTTTTGGTTTACAATCGGAAAAACAAGAACATTATGAAAAACAAGAATACCGGAAAAAGAAGAAACAAGAAACCTTCAAAGTATTTAAATACGAGGAAAGGGAAGTCGCCGGAAAGGCAGCAGTCTTCCTTAAATGCCCAGGAAAAGGAAAAAAAGATAGCTGCACGGAATATTGAACGCAATGATGGATTAATCCGGTTAAACAAATATATTGCCGATGCCGGTGTTTGTTCGCGCCGTGAGGCGGATAAGCTGATTGAATCAGGAGCCATAAAGGTTAATGGAAAAGTAACAACCGAGTTGGGTAAAAAAGTGAGTGTTACGGATAAAGTGCAATATGGCGATGAAACGCTTAATCGCGAAGCGCTGATGTATGTGCTGCTTAACAAACCCAAAGACCACATCACCACAACCGATGATCCGCAGAACAGGAAAACCGTGATGCACCTCGTGCGTAACGCCTGCAAAGAACGTATTTATCCTGTTGGGCGTTTAGACAGAAACACCACCGGATTGCTGCTATTTACCAACGATGGCGAGCTGTCGAAAAAATTGCTTCATCCCAAGCACGAGATCAAAAAATTGTATCATGCCGAACTGGATAAACCATTAACCAAAAGAGACTTACTTGAAATATCTGAAGGTGTTACGCTGGAAGATGGTAGGGTAGCTGTAGACTCTATTGCTTACGACTCCACCACGGACGACAAAAAGCAGGTGGGCATCGAAATACATTCAGGGCAAAATCGCGTAGTGCGCCGGATTTTTGAGAAATTTGGGTATGAAGTAAAAAAACTTGACAGGGTGGTTTTCGGGCCACTGACGAAAAAAGATTTACCAAGAGCGAAATGGCGTTATTTGACAGACAAAGAGATATTGATGTTGAAAAAGTTTTAATTTTGCGCTTATTATAAAAAGAGAACATTATGGCAAGTAAAAGAGATTTGAAAAAAGATGTGGATAGCCTGATATTTGAAGTGGTTTCGGAGTGCTATTCATTTGCTGATATCTATCCGGAAGCTGATCCTGCAAAAGCAGACGAAATCATTGAAAAAGCAATGGATCTTCAGGATGAAACCATCACAAAAATAAACAACGTAGATAAATCCCTTTCTTCGAAGGAAAAGAAAAAGTATTTTAACGAATTGAAAACAGAGTTCATTAAAAAGATTGAAGAGCTCTTTAAAGAATTGGATGAATTATTCGCTTCGAAGGAAAAAGCTGAATAATCAACCCGTTAAACACATAAAAAAGCGTTACCACAGGTGGCGCTTTTTTTCGTGGATAAAATGCTCATTTTTGAAAAGATACTATATTCGTAATTGAAATAGTGATTTAAAAAGCTTTGAATTAATGCTTCCTGTGAAAATACTTATAGTTGAAGATGAACACTTGGTTGCGCTGCAAATCAGTGACATGCTTATTAAGACAGGCTACCAGGTTTTACCGGTAGTGACAAATTATGAAGAAGCAATTGTATTACTTCACAGCGAAAAACCGGATATTGCCATTTTAGATATCAATCTCGAAGGAAATAAAACAGGAATTGATCTGGCAAGATATATCAATGAAAATATACAAATTCCTTTTATTTTTTTAACTATACAAACCAATAGTAAAATCCTGCAACAAGCCAAGGTCCTCAATCCACCTGCATATCTTGTAAAACCATTCAAAAAGGAGGATTTGTACACTTCCATAGAAATAGCGCTACATAACTATCATACCATTCATCAGCAAAACAAAAAGATACAGGTCGAAAAAGTCACCTCGAAAGATGCGATTTTTGTAAAGGATACATATAGTTTCAAGAAGATCAGGTTTTCTGAAATAGTTTTTGCCAAAAGTGATCATGTATACATGTTGATTATCAAGATGAATGGCGAAAGAAACCTTATTCGTTCCACCATAAAGAATTTCAAAACACTGTTGCCTGATAATTTCATCCAGGTACACCGTTCATACCTGATTAACCTCGATTATCTGGATCACTTTGAATACCCTTCAGCAATCGTAAAAGGACATGATATTCCCGTAAGTCGAAATTTCAAAGAAGAGCTGTTGACAGCATTAGGTAAACTATAATTATTCGATAACCCCGGATTTTGGGTCTGGAAACACGTACAAGCATCTGATATTTGTTATATTTGTTGTGTGAGGTAAACAACGGGGAATTAATTTACAGTATATTCTGATGGCACGAAAAATAGTTTTCTATGCTTTGCTATTTTCTGGGTTCATGTTATTCATTTCAGTCCCAAAACACAGCCAAGCCCAATCAAAAACAGATTCACTGAAAGCCTTACTAAAGGCTAAACCTGACGATTCAACGGCCTTGGACCTTATGCTTAAATTGGCATTCGCATTTGAAAGCAAAAACCTCGATTCATCAGTCCATTATAATAAGCAAGCCATTGAAATAGCTGATAAGAATCAATGGCAAACGCTAAAAGCACAAGCGCTGACAAATATGGGGTTTGCACTATTTTACAGCAACGCGAAAGATACAGCAATCAGTTATTTCAAAAAAGGCTTGAATATTTACAATAATATTGGGGACAAGGTGCAAGCGATGAATACCTATTATAATTTGGGATATTTTTATAACGAACTCGAAGATTATAATGGTGCAATCGAATCCTTTACCAATGCTATTGAACTGGCAAAAGAACTGGATAATAAAAAACGCCTTGCTGATGCATACAACAACCTTGGACTCTTATACTACTATATAGGCCACTATGAAAAAGCCATTTCCAATCATATTAATTCATTAAAAATCAAGGAGGAATTAGGAATTCCTGCCGGATATACACACCTCAACCTTGCTCTCGATTATTTAGGTCAGGAGAATTCTGAAAAAGCTTTGGAACATAATTTCAAGGCTTTAAAGGCTGCAAAAGAATTAGAAGCTGACCCTGTAAAAGCAACAGCACTTAAAAACATTGGTGACATTTATTCCGATATTAATCTCCTGGACAGCGCAAGATTTTATTACGACAGTGCTTTCCATATTTATAAAAGCCTAAACGATAAAGTTTCGATATCAAGGTATTTTATGGTTGTTGGCGTGCTTCATCAAAAAAAACAGGAATATAGCAAAGCAATGACAAGATACCGGCAGGCTTTAGATTCTTTACCCGCTGGAAGTAACAAAAAGTTGCTGTTTGCCATTTCTAATAACATGGCTAATTTATACTTAACACTTGCCGATAATAATCCGGCGAATAAGGGGCAACTTCTTACCAAAGGGATAACCTATGCAAGGCAATTAGAAGAAATTGCCGAAGAGTTGGGGACCATTACCCATAAAGTGAAAGCATACAATACACTTTATGAATTATTCCTCAAAACGAACAACAACACAGAAGCCCTGAAATATGCAGATAAATATATCCGGTTTAAAGATTCACTGGTCAGTGAGCAAAAGCAGAAAATCATTTCTGATGCCTTGACAAAATATGAAACCGAAAAAAAGGAGCTTGAATTAGAGTTGACTTCATCCAGGCTTTTGCAAAGCAATACCATCCGCGAAAACCAAAGAATAATCATTTATTTGTTGATTGGTGGGTTTATCATTATTAGCGTTCTGATTATTGTGATCCTGAACCTTTATCGTAAGACGAAAAAGTCGAACCGCGAATTAGAGGTGAAAGGCGAAACCATTTCCCGGCAAAAAGATGAAATATCCCTCCTTTTAAAGGAAATCCATCATCGTATTAAAAACAACCTCCAGATTGTGTCAGGATTGCTTGAGTTACACTCTTCGGATGCCGAAAGCCCCGAATCCGCGGAAGCGCTTGAAGAAGCACAAAGCCGCATACAGTCCATTGCTTTGATACACGAACTCCTTTATCAGAGTGAGGGTTTTAAAGAGATCGTTTTTAGTGAATTTGTGCAAGAGCTGGCGAACTACGTCAAGGATTCATTTGAAAACAAGACAACGGTCGGGATTTCGATTAATGTTCCTGAAAAAGTTAAATTCAACATAGAAACAGCACTTCCTCTTGGGTTGATTCTTAATGAATTACTTACCAATTCTTTTAAGCATGCTTTTACAGATCAACAAAATGGTAAAATTAAAATTGAACTGAAGCCGGAAAATGATAAATTCATCCTCGAAGTATCTGACAATGGAACAGGTATGCCTGAACTGATTGACATCCGCAAATCAAAAACATTAGGAATGAAGTTAATCCATACCTTTAGTCAACAACTGAAAGGAGAGCCAGAAATATCAGCAATGAACGGCTTTCATTTTACTCTTTTGTTTGTATCAAAAAACAAAACCCATTGACCGACAATAGTTTTACATCAAGCTCACCTAATTTATTGATAAGGCCAGTTTAAAAAGCCTTCAAGCTATTGATTTTTCCTGTTTTTACTCTCCCGAAAGCTTTCAGGTCTAAAGGAGAACCGCTAAAAATCAACAGTTTGCATAAGTCCCCTAACTTTGTGCCATCTGGCGTAGATCTAAGCTTAGCTTATCTTTGTTCTTTGGCATGTGGATTTAGAAAGGTTGTTATGGGTTTTTCCCGGTGGAGATGTTTGAAGGGAGGGCGTAGCCCGACCGAGGACATCTCCACCGGGAAGCG
>JAASSU010000050.1 GCA_021767705.1 Bacteroidota bacterium
AAAATATCTGCATCGCTTTCATCGTAAAAAACAAAGGCACCATCGCCACCGCTTACCATATCGTCAATATCCAGGTCTTCGCCCTGATAGTAGAGGCTGCCGTTGTCCTGCAGGCCACCAATGTATCGTTCTTCACCTTCGTTCGGGCTAATATCGCCGGCATAAAACTGCAGGGTGCTGTAGTCCTGGTTGCGTTCCTGGAAATTAGGGTAGCCGCTGGTAGCGTTATCAGTGTAAAACACGCCTCCGTCGCTGGCGAAAATTACTTCGTCTGATGATCCTGGCTTGAATTTCACACAATGCTGGTCGGCATGGATGTATTCATCGCCACCGCCGTAATACATGAGGGCCCAATCCGAGACATGATACCAACTGTCGCCACCATTGAGGCTGTGGTGCTGATCCAGTCCGCCGGCAAAAAGGTGGTCAGGATCGTTGGGGTCCACACCAATGGTAAGCGCATGCCATGCCAGCGTGGCCCAGTCGCCGTTGCTTGTTGGCAGGTTGACGTCGTACCACGATGTTCCGCTGTTATCTGTTCTTTTGAAGTAAGTACCATAGTAATATCCATAACCGTTATTATATCCTGATGAGAGCACTGCGTAAACCGTGCCGTTTTCTGAGGGTGCAACAGCTAAGGCCACCCTTCCCGGCAAGGGATATTGCGGGTCGTTCTCAATTTCTTGCCTTACTTCGTCATACACCGTCCAGGTTCCCGAATCACCAAATTTGGAAGTGAGGATAGTGGCGCCGCCTTTCCCGTTGATATTGGGCATGGTTCCCACGTAAATATCACCATCCGGGTCGATGGCGATATCGTTGGGTGTGTAAGGCAGCGTGTCGCCTTCAATATCGGGGAGCACCTGCTCCCAGGTGTTGCCGCCGTCTTCTGAGCGGTAGAGTCCGTCGGTAGGCATGCTAAAGTGCTCTTCACCCTTGTAGGTGCCCGAGCCCACCCCGGCAAAAATCACACTTTGATTCATCCCCTCATCTTTTATTACGATATCTGTAACGTAGGCAAAATCTTCAGTGGAAGGTAGCAGGTACCAGCTTTCGCCACCATCATCACTTTTCCAGATTCCCACGCCTTTGGTGGAGGATTCGCGATAGGTGATTACGGCGGTGGGCAGTTCGCCCGTGCCGGCATAAAAAGTTTCTGTATCATTTGGATCGTGCGTAATAGAGCTGATGCTAAGGTTTTCCCAAACTTCACTCGCCGGCTGCCATGAGGAGGATGCACTGGTGATATTATTGTTGTACCACAATCCACCTGTGACTGAGCCAGCCCATACCTTATTGCCAGAAGCATCGTTGGGGTCCCACATCAGCGAGCGGGTGCGGCCACCCATGTCGGAAGAGATATTTTCCCACTGCGGGCCTTCATTAATTCCACGCTTACGCTGATTGATGTAATGGGCCATTTGCCTGGCTTCACGCAGTCGTTCGGTGGGGATGCGCTTTTCTTCCGGATCAAGAATCTCATAATAATCCTGTAAAGCTGCCATATCCGGCCGATCGAGCTTAGGAACGGAGTCGGGCTCACTGATTAGATCAGGATCGAGCGAGCTCCACTCAGAGAGCAGAAACTGTTCGTAATCTGTATGGGAGTTGTTTTGTTTTAGCATCAGGATAATCCCTGAAGCAAACATGGATAAAGCCACGGTGATGAGTATAAACTTTTTCATGGTGTATTTTTCTTCTTCGATAAAGTAACTTGTCTACCTAATTTTCAGACCTTAAAAATAAGTAAAAAGTTGGATTGAGTGGAGAATGAGAAAGAGCAGGCGGTTATGGGTAAAAGGTTTATAGGTTTTGTAGTTGCTAAGTTTAATAGGTTGAATATAATGTGTTTCCGTAGTATAGTGAACTGCTGTCCAGGTTAACTGAAGAAACTCTGCTAATCAACATAAGCTTCCCTGATGGTTTGTTTGACTTCCTGGATTTCTGGTTGAGTAAGGGATTCATAAACTTTAATAATTCTGGATTTGTCAATCGTTCGCAATTGGTCCAAAACGATCCATCCTGGTTTTCCCTGGTGAAATACTTTGACTCTGGTAGGATAGGGTTTGGATTTTGTGGTCATCGGTGCAATCAAGACGGTCCTTAGGTGCCGGTTCATTTCATCCGGTGAAAGAATCACACAAGGCCTTGTCTTTTTAATTTCACTACCTACAGTTGGATCAAGGTTAACCAAAATGATGGTGTACTGAGTTATTTCCATTCCTCAAAATCTTCATCTTCAAAAACATCATCCATCAACGGATGATCTTCATTATTCTGAGACATTTTCTCAAAGGCTTTATCCCAGCCCTGACGTGTTCTTGAGACAGGTTTTATAACAATCTGATCTTCCTCTAATATCAAATCTACCGAGTCTTTGATATCATATTTTTTCAGAATGGTTTTAGACAGTCTTAAACCTTTTGAATTACCTATCTTTATGATTGAAACTTCCATATCATTTATTGTGTAATTACAAAGTTAATACAAATGTGGATTAACTCAAAATCAAGTGAAATAAACAATTAAATTTGTGTGGAAAATTGAATAGGATGATAGAAATTGGTTATAAAGAGTTCAATGATAGGTTTGAGCAATACTTTAATAAAGTTGCAAATAATGAGGATGCAGTGATTATCAAGAATGATTCAGGTGAAAGAATACTGATGATTTCACTGGAAGAGTTTAACGCTATGAAGGAGACATTGCATCTCTTATCTTCAAAGGCAAATGCTGACCGGCTTTACGAGTCCATTCAGCAAATGAAAAATGGAGAAGTTGTTGAAAATGGACTAACACCTGAAGAATGAGAATATTATTTTCCAGTAATGCCCGGGAAGAATATACCTCATGGCAAAGAGAGGATAAAAAGATTTTGAAACGAATAAATCTTTTGATAAAGGAAATTCAGCGAACACCTTTTATTGGAACAGGGAATCCTGAACCGCTAAAGTATGATCTTGCTGGTTTCTGGTCCAGAAGGATAACCAGAGATCATCGCCTCGTTTATCAATACAATGATGGGGACATTTTGATTTACAGTTGCAGGTATCATTATTAAAAAAGGAGAACAAAAGCCTTTGTCCGGCCTTCATTCTCCTTTAATCATTCTTCAGAAAACTGCTATTTCAGTTTTTTCATGATTCTCTTTGGCACACCGTCTTTGTGCAGCATAAACGACATGGTTTTGTATTTGATGTAGGCTTCAGAGGCATAGAAGTATCCGTCATAGATATGGCCGTCTTTGCCCCATGAGTTTTTCACTTTGTAGAATTTGTTGCCGTTTTGGTCTTTAGCGATACCTACGATTTGCATTCCGTGGTCGTCGGTGGTTTTGTAGTTATCAAAAGCTTTTTGACGCATTTCCTGTGTGATTTCCAGCTCCGGAACGGGCTCCTCGAATGAGAACATGGCTTTTTTGCGTTCTTCATCAGACAGGTCTGACCATTTCGACATTTCCGTGCCTTCGAGGTTTTCGAGTTCCACATCAGGAACAATGGCCACCCCTTTTTTCCAGTTGAAGCCTTTTTCGCTTACATCAGCTGCCCAGGCAATGGAATAGCCGTTTTCGAGTGCGTGGTTGAAAATATCGATCATTTCATTCATCTTCACGTTCCAAACGTGTCCCCAGCTCCAGTTGTCAGGTACTTCAATAATAAACTGCTCATAAAACGGGTGGTGCGTGTATGAAGAAAACATCATGTAATCATCGGCATCCAGTCCGAGGAAATCGCTGGCAAAGCTTTCGGGTGTGTATTCTTTTCCTTCGTAGGTGAAAGTCTCAGGAACTTCGCCGAGGTAGGCATCCAGAACTCCGTTAAACCCTTCGAACCATGCAGTGGAGAGCTTGCGGTTTTTGTTGGCTATGACCCCATCAACATACTGCTTCAGCACTTTGTCCATTTCACTGTGAACATGATTATCTGTTCCGTAGCTAAGACCTTCATAAGCAGATTCAGGTATAAAACCAAACTTTTTAAGCACTTCTGTATTGTCGTTGATGGCACCACCACCTCCAAAGTTGATGTGCCCGTGCATTCTCACGTAACGCTTAGCTTTTTCTTCATAGGCTTTACGCACAACCCACATTTCAGAAAGATCCACCATCGGCTTTCCCATGCGGAGCAACTCCGACTCCAGGAATGAAAGGGTGGAAAAACTCCAACATGTTCCTGAGCGGTATTGGTTTTCGATGGGTGTAGTTTCTGTGGTTACCACTTCTTTAAACTGATAACCTTCTTTGTCTTTTTCTTCATCCTGTGCATAGGTGTTAAATGTTATTCCCATGACGAACAGGCCTAGTACAATCTTTTTTAGAGTATTCATTTGTTTGTGTTTTTATATGTTTTTAGAAAGATGGCCGAAAAATAATAAATATTTTCCGTGTTAAAAAAATCTGTGTTCGATAACGGGCACTTTGCGGGTCTTAACAAAAGCTTATCTTTGCAAAATATTAGTGGTTTAAGAAATGGTTGACTTATAGCTTAGTTCCTTTCAAGGGTCAGTGAATCAGTTAAACGTTTGAAAAATCTTTTGTATTCCCGGATAATTTTCGTATTATTACGGTGTTCCATTCTGCAAAGTGTATGAATGGGTTTATCTATTTATAAATTAAAATATATTTAATGGGCAGATCTCAAGAATCATTTAGAAAGAAAGAAGTAAGAAACAAGAAAGAGCAGAAGCGTAAAGAAAAAGAGAAAAAGAAAGCCGCCCGCAGTGAGGGCGAGAAAAAAAGCAGTCTGGATGACATGATTGCTTACGTAGACAGCAACGGAGTTATTACCGATACCCCACCCGATCCGGATGAAAAGCCAGAAGAGATTAAATTGGAAGACATTGAAACCAGTGTGCCAAAGAAAGAAGATCGTGACGACGAAGATCCGATTCGCAAAGGAACTATAACCTATTTCAATGATCAGAAAGGCTTTGGATTTATTAAGGATTCAAAGACGCAGGAAGATATTTTCGTTCACATCAACGAAGCGGAAGAAGACCTGAAAGAAGGGAACCTCGTAACGTTTGAGGTGTTTGCCGGCGATCGTGGTCCGGCTGCCACCAAAGTAAAAGTGGAACGGTAAAGAACCCGATCCTCGAAATATAAAAAACGCCTGAATTATAAGTATTCAGGCGTTCTTATTCGCTAACTAAAAACTTTTCATGAATCTTTCAAACAGGCTGAAGGACATCAAGCTGTGCCAATGAAGCTTTGATTTCTTCATCGCTGACCGCGTGATGTTTCAGTTTTCCGGCCATGTAATCGTCATACGATTTAAGATCAAAGTAGCCATGTCCGCAAAGGTGAATCAGGATGGTTTCTTCCTTGCCTTCTTCCTTGCAGCGATTGGCTTCCTGAATAGCTGTAGCAATGGCATGGTTGGTTTCGGGGGCCGGAATAATACCTTCAGTTTGTGCGAAAAGTAATCCCGCCTCGAAAGTTTCCATCTGGTCATGGGCCCGCGCTTCGATGAGCTTGTCCTTTAGCAACTGGCTCACCACCACCCCTGCACCGTGATAACGCAAGCCACCGGCATGGATGGGCGCCGGGATGAAATTGTGCCCGAGTGTGTACATCGGCAGCAATGGCGTAAATCCTGCCGTATCTCCAAAGTCATAGCGGAATTCACCTTTCGTAAGCTTCGGACAGGAGGCCGGTTCACTGGCTATGCAACGGATATTGGTGCCTTCGGTCAGGTTTTTCCTGAGGAAAGGAAAGCTGATTCCCGAAAAATTAGATCCTCCGCCAAACGGACCCACCACGATGTCGGGCATATCACCCGCTTTTTCCATCTGCTTCACGGCTTCTTCACCTATCACTGTCTGGTGCATCAGCACATGGTTTAACACACTTCCCAAGGCGTACTTGGTGTTCTCATCCTTGGCCGCAAGCTCCACCGCCTCGCTTATCGCGATGCCAAGGCTTCCCGAAGCATCCGGATCCTTTGCCAGGATATCGCGGCCCGACTGGGTGCGGTTGGATGGCGAAGGGTATACCTGTGCGCCGAAGCTGTTCATCATCATTTTCCGGTAAGGCTTGTGGTGGTACGAGATATTCACCATATACACCTCCAGGTCAATGCCGAATTGCTTACAGGCAAAACTGAGTGCGCTGCCCCATTGTCCGGCGCCGGTTTCGGTGGTGATGCGCTTCACGCCCTCCTGCTTGTTATAGTAGGCCTGTGCCACGGCGGTATTAGGTTTGTGAGAGCCTGTCGGACTTACCCCTTCATATTTGTAGTAAATCTTTGCCGGCGTGTCCAGTGCTTTTTCCAGGTCGTAGGCGCGGTACATCGGCGTGGGTCTCCATTTCAGGTAAATGTCGCGAACCTCTTCCGGAATTTCCACATACCGGTTGGTGCTTACCTCTTGCTTGATAAGTTCCATCGGGAACAGTGGCGCCAGCATTTCGGGGTCTATCGGTTCACGCGTGCCCGGATGCAGCGGTGGCAGCGGTTTGTTTGGCATGTCGGCAACCACATTGTAGTAATGCGTCGGGATTTCTTTCTCGCTCAGCAGAATCTTCTTGTTCTTCATAATGTTACTGTTTTTGAAATTTGTGTAATTGAATTTGTTTGACATAAAAAAACCGGGCCCCCTGTGGAGGGAGCCCGGCATTATATTTTAAACATAGCGGTGTCCTTACCTACAGAGAGCCTCTCGTAAGTTTGTCCACCACCAATTTTTATTTAATATCGTTTTGATCATTTTGTTCTTCTTTGAGCTGACAATATTAGAAATATTTTTTCGAATATCTGTGTGGATGGGCGGAGATTTAGGAGGAATTTAACAAAAGACTAAGGTAATCGCTTGATAAGTATTACAAAAAAGCCGGTTACCATTCATTTCTCGAGTTTCTTTGGTATTTTAGAGCATCTTCATCCCATTTCACCTTTCCGCGATGACGTTCTGCTTTGAATTTCTTCTTACGCTTTAGCTTTTGAAGCAAATCATTGAACTTTTCCTTGGTCATATTTTTCTTAATTGAAATAACCATAGCGTTAATATTTTAAATACAAAACTAATCAAAAGTCAATAAGAAAGCTATTACGCTTTTAAAATTGTAAATTTCTGAATCATAGGCTAAAGAATAATTTCCTAATTTAGCCTTATTGATAATGGTTCATGAAACAGATTACTATGGAAAACACAGAAGAAAAAAAGTGTAGCTCAGCAAACCCGCAATGCGGAGCTGTTTACGGACTTGGTTTTATTGGCGCTGCTATTTATTACATTACTGCGGCTACCGGATTCTGGGCGGGTGTTTTGGGATTTTTGAAAGCTATGGTGTGGCCGGTTTTTCTGGTGTATGAGTTGCTGAAATATGTAGGCGCCTAACAGCAAAGCGTAGTAGTTTCCTCATTCTTTTTCCCTATTTCCATAATTTTGTTTTGTGGAACAGAATCGTGTTATCCTTCACATTGATATGGATGCTTTTTATGCGTCTATTGAGCAGCGCGACAATCCGGCGTTGCGAGGTAAGCCCGTGGCTGTTGGGGGTAGTTCGCAGCGAGGGGTGGTGGCGGCGGCAAGCTATGAGGCAAGGAAATTCGGAGTGCATTCGGCCATGCCCTCTGCGATAGCAAAACGGAGGTGCCCTGACCTGATTTTTGTACGGACCCGGTTCGATGTTTATCGCAGTGTTTCGCAGGAAATCAGGGAAATATTCCTTGAGCACACACCCTTGGTTGAACCACTTTCGCTCGATGAAGCTTACCTTGATATCAGCAAGGTGGTGGCATCCATTACGGCCGGGGAGGAGGTGGCCCGAAAAATCCGGAAAGATATTTATAATGCCACTCACCTTAGGGCATCTGCAGGCATCAGCTTTAACAAATTCCTGGCAAAGATGGCATCGGATGTCAATAAGCCTGACGGGCAGTATGCGATTTTAAAACCGGAGGCTGATCATTTTCTGAGGGAGTTGCCTGTTCAGATGTTCCACGGCATTGGTTCGGCCACGGCAGAAAAAATGAAAAGACTGAAAATCGAATTTGGTAAGGATTTGATAGAGTGGCCAGAGCAAAGGTTGGTGGATATCTTCGGAAAGGCCGGACATCATTATTTCCATATCGTAAGAGGAGAAGACCACCGGGCCGTCAACCCTAACCGGATTCGAAAATCGGTGGGTGTGGAGCGCACTTACGGGGAGAACCTTGAATACCGGAAAGACATCAGCAGTGCACTGGATGAGTTGCTGACGAAGCTGTCAGACAGAGTGGAAAGACACGGAAGGACGGGTAAAACAATCACCTTAAAGTTGAGGTATTCGGACTTTGAAACAATCACTCGCAGCAAGACCCATTATCAGTTGCTTGACTATGAGGCCATGCGTTATTATGCTGATTTGTTGGTTAATGAAGCCTGGCAAGTCAACCGTCCGGTAAGACTTCTTGGCCTGACCGTATCCAACCTTGAAGGAGATGATTTTGGAAAGCAGCTTAAGCTGAGGTTATAAAAAAACCGGCACTGCTTTCCACAGTGCCGGCCAAAAACTACTAACTACTATCTAAACTATGAGACTATTCTTTTTCTTTTAAAGCTGATTTCTTTTTGTTATCGAAATAACACACTGCAAAAATAAGTCAAGCTAATTGAAAACGAGGTCTGTAATTGTTAAAAAGCCACCGAAATCGATTGCGTAAAAGAAAGACGGATGAACCCTCTGGAACATTCTAGCTGTTAATGCATCACATCACAACTGAACCCCCGATGAGTTAATCCGCCGTATTTCTGTTCTGATCGTTACGAATTAGCGCTGAATTAGCAAGACCTCCACGTTTTTGGCAATGTCCGTGTTATCAAGGAAAGTATTGAAGAGTTCTGCCCCAACCCCCTGAACCATTACCGGAACAGCCATGGCTGTGTGCGAGTTAGAGGTGAATGACAAACCGGATTTTTCATTGACCAAAGCAACAACGGTGGCAGCATAGGGATGGTCGCCAACATACGACATGGCCATCTTATCCATGTGCGAAACCTTGTCGCTGTCGCCAAACTCCATTTCAAAAGCGGTTTCCAACAGTTTGAAGTCTTTAGTTGTGAGAATTAAACCGTTGTCTTCTTTCCCAAGGCTGAAGTTCTCCCTGGTCAGCTCAAGGGCGGTCTCAAAACTAAGTCCGGATTCAGACTTTGCTTTTTTGTCAAGAATTTCCGCGAAAGCGGGAAGGGATAGTTTCTGATATTTGAGCCTGCTGAAGTATGAAGAATATTTTGTGCTTCTCGAGCCTACCGACATGCCGCCGGTTTCGTGGTCGGCAGTAACAATAATTAGTGTTTCGTCAGGATGGTCATTGTAAAAGTCAATTGCATGCTTAATAGCATTATCAAAATCAATTACATCATGAACCACAGAGGCGGCATCGTTGGCATGTGCGGCCCAGTCGATCTTACCGCCTTCCACCATCATAAAAAAGCCATTTTCATTATCTAAAACCTCGATACCTTTTTTGGTGAATTCTGCAAGCGAGATATCTTGGCGGTTCATATCAATTGCGTAAGGCATTGCGCCACCGTCTATTCTCGGATTTACGGCCATTATTTTTCCGTCATCAGAGTCCAGCTTTCTAAAATCGCGTTTGCTGCTGACATACTTGTATCCATTCTCTTTGGCGAGCTCAATAAGGTTTTCCTGGTTGTTTTCTCTTCCTTCGGGATACTTGAATCCACCTCCGCCAAAGAAGTCGAAGTTGCTGGTTGTAAGCTGTTTTCCGATAGAGTAATAGCTGTGACGCACAGGCTCGTGGGCGTAAAATACTGCCGGTGTGGCATGGTTGATAGGAACAGATGAGAGAATCCCTACCTTATATCCGTTCTCTTTTGCCTTTTCGGCGATGGATTTAAACTTCGTTTTGTGCTTGGAATCCATTGAGATAGTACCTGTGGAGGTTTTGTTTCCAGTGGCAATAGCCGTTCCTGAAGCAGCCGATCCGGTAATAAACCGGTCTTCTGAATAAGTGGTCATGGAAGAGTGGACCTCCAATCCCGTCATGTTCAAACGGTTCATGCCAATGTCGTTCTTTTTGTCGGCCAGAAATCCTTCTGTAGCATTCACATGGGCCATACCCATTCCATCACCGATAAAAAGAAAAATATATTTAGCTTTTTTTCCCTGGTAATTTTCCCTGGATTTTTCTGCATGCCCGCTTTGTGCAAAAGTAGCCGTTCCAAAAGCCAGAAGAGCGAAAAGAATAAGATATTTATGTATTGTTCTCATTACATTATTGTTTTTTGTTTACACAGATTACCTCTTGCTTAATGAGACAGGCAAGTAACCTGTGCTTGTGAATTTTATATTATTTCCGGATATAGTGAATGATATCCGGTTTATTAGAACGGCAAAACTAATTATTTGTTTTTTGTTGGAAGTTACCGTTAGATTAAAAATTTACCTTTGCAAAAATTTTTTGTATGGCCGAAAAGAGAATAGAAATAATGGCTCCGGTAGGCTCGATGGCTTCCTTGCATGCAGCCATTCAGGGAGGTGCCGATTCGGTCTATTTCGGTGCCGGGCACCTGAACATGCGATCCAAGTCTTCTCAGAATTTTTCTTTGTCGGATTTAGAAGAGATTGCTGCGATTTGCAAGGATTATAATGTCCGCTCGTATCTTACCATGAATACCATTATTTATGATAATGAGTTGAGCCAGGTAGAAGAGGCCTTGAAGGTGGCCAGGCATTCGGGTATTGATGCAATTATTGCATCTGACTTTGCTGTGATTCAGAAAGCCCGGGATCTTGATTTAGAGGTACACATCTCCACGCAAAGCAATGTTACGAACATAGAGGCGGTAAAGTTTTATTCGCAGTTTGCCGATGTGATGGTAACAGCGCGTGAGCTTAACCTTAACCAGGTACATGAAATCACCATCGCTATAAAAGAACATCAAATCAAAGGGCCTTCGGGCGAGCTCGTACAGATTGAAGTTTTTGCTCACGGCGCCCTTTGTATGGCGATTTCCGGGAAATGCTACCTCAGTTTGCATACGATGAATTCATCAGCAAACCGCGGGGCCTGCCTGCAGCCTTGCCGCAGAGCCTATGATGTGAAGGATAAGGAGAGTGACATCGAGTTGGAAGTGGACAACGAATATATCATGTCGCCAAAAGATTTGAAAACCGTTCATTTCCTGAATAAAATTTTGGATGCCGGGGTGCGGGTTCTTAAAATTGAAGGCCGTGGCCGCTCGCCCGAATACGTTAAAACAGTGGCAAGCGTTTATCGAGATGCCGCTGATGCATACCTTGCCGGGAATTTTAATGCATCGAAGATTCAGGAATGGGATGAGCAACTCAGGAAAGTTTACAACAGGGGCTTTTGGAATGGGTATTATCTCGGACAGCGCCTTGGGGAATGGACTGAAAAGTATGGCTCGCAGGCAACACAAAAGAAGCTCTACCTTGGAAAAGTAACTAATTATTTTTCGAAAATAGGAGTGGCGGAAGTAAAAGTGGATACCAATGAACTGAGCCAGGGCGAAGCTGTTGTTTTCATCGGCGACACTACCGGTGTGCATGAGGATGTGGCCGGCGAAATACGGGTGGACCTCAAGCCCGTTGACACAGCTAAGAAAGGCGATGTTTTGTCACTTCCGGTGGCCGGATTGGTTCGGCGAGGTGATAAGATGTACAAAATCATCGAGGTAAAAAATGAAAAAACCGACTTTTTAAGCGATGCAAAAAATGATTAAAGCGAACTTACATACACATAGTTTATATTGCGATGGAAAAGCTCCCGTTGAGGACGTTATTACCACTGCTATTGATAAAGGATTTGATGTGCTGGGATTTTCCAGTCATGCCCCGGTGCCTTTCGACAACAATTTCTCCATCAAAGATGATTCATCACTCAAAGAGTATGTGAATGAGGTGCGGACATTAAGCAGGAAATATGCCGGTGACATTAAAGTTTACCTGGCCCTTGAAGCCGATTACATCCCCGGGATATCCACTCCCTTTGCTGAATTCAGGCGCGAAAACAATCTCGACTACATCATTGGATCCGTACATTTGGTAAAGAGTCCGGAAGACGAATTATGGTTTATTGACGGCCCCAGGCATGAGATTTATGATGAGGGATTAAAAATGTTTTTCAAAGGAGATATTGCTACTGCCGTAAAAGCATACTATCACCAGGTTAATGAAATGATTACAACCCAGAGGCCCGACATGGTGGGGCACATCGATAAGGTGAAGATGCACAACAAAGGCCGTTACTTTGAAGAAGACGAATCATGGTATGTGAAATTGGTTGACGAAACCCTGGATTTTGTGAAAGCAAATGATACCATTATGGAGGTGAACACACGGGGTATCTACCGGGGAAGAAGTACTTCTCTTTTTCCCGGAAAGGAGATTCTTAAAAAAGCCGCAAGAATGAATATTCCGATAAGCCTCAATTCCGATGCCCACAAGCCTCAGGAGCTGGAAGGTTACTATCGGGAAGCCACGAATATTTTACTGGAGTGTGGCTATAAAGAATCTTATTATTTTATGGATGGCCAGTGGAAAGCCTTTGCCTTAAAATAGAAAAAGGTGAGTTTAAACTCACCTTTTTTATATTATTGAAATGATTGAATCATTATTTAATTTTTGATCCGTCGTAACTCCACCTTAAATACATTGAACCCCAGGTAAACCCTGCGCCAAAAGTAGCCAGGATAATATTGTTTCCGGGTTTCAGGTCCTTTTCCCATTCATACAGGCATAGGGGCAGGGTGGCTGCGGTAGTGTTTCCATATTTCTGGATGTTGATCATTACCTGCTCTTTTTTAATTCCCATCCGCTTTGCTGTCGCTTCGATGATACGCATATTGGCCTGATGCGGAACCAGCCAGTCTAAATCTTCAGCCTCAATATTATGCTTTTTCATCATCTCTACCGACACGTCGGCCATTTTTGATACAGCCCACTTGAAGACCTGCTGCCCTTCCTGGTAGATAAAATGCTCTCGTTTATCCACTGTTTCATGGCTGGCAGGCTTCACCGAGCCTCCTGCTTTCTGATGCAGGTGCTTGCGCCCCACGCCATCGCTTTGGAGCATAGAATCCTGAATACCATTTTCATCCTCCGAAGGTTCCAGCATCACTGCACCTGCGGCATCTCCAAATATAGGGCAAGTGGCACGGTCGGTATAATCGGTAATGGAAGACATCTTGTCGGCACCAACTACCACCACTTTTTTGTACTGTCCGGAGGAAATCAGTTTTGAACCTGCTTCCAGCGAGTAAAGAAATCCGGAGCATCCGGCGTTAATATCAAAACTAAAAGCGTTTCTTATCCCTGCTTTGTCGCTGATAATATTGGCGGTAGCAGGGAATTGGTGGTCTGGAGTAACGGTGGCACAAATAAGGGCATCTACCTCATCCGCTGAAGTGTTGGTTTTTTCGAGAAGCTCTCTCACTGCGCCTTCGCCCATGACGGATGTGCCCTGGCCTTCACCCTTCAGAATATGCCTGGTTTTGATACCAATGCGGGTCATTATCCATTCGTCGCTGGTGTCGACCATCTTCGAAAGCTCATCGTTTGTGAGTATATCTTCAGGCACGTAAGCGCCTACTCCGGTAATAGCTGCATTCATCTTTAAGTATTTTCTAAAACATTGCTGTTTAGCATGCAACACTGATGAATAAATAGCTTATCCACCAGATTTACATTTTTCATTAATTCTATTTGCTAAAAAACGATGCAAATTTATAAGAAAACAGACAGGTATTACCTGTTTTGAATATTCTTTATAACAGATTGTTCAATTTTTGATGGCAAATCGGCGTGCGCCATTTCTTTGGCATGCAAGAGCATATTTTTGAATGCTATGGCGTTCGAAATACCATGGCCTACCATCACCGGTGCGTTGGTGCCTAAAATTGGTGTGCCGCCATGATTTTCGTAATTGAACCTTTCGAGGTATTCATCTTTTACTCCGCGTTTGGTCATGATGCGGTAGAAAGATTCTGCTTGTTTAAGTGCCACATTTCCTGTAAAGCCATCACACACAATCACATCTGCCTTATCGCGAAATAAATCCCGCCCTTCAACATTGCCTACAAACTCAAATGTTTGGGCAGTTTCGAGCAACTGATAGGCTGCTTTTGTGGTCTGGTTTCCTTTTTCTTTTTCTGCGCCAATACTCAAAAGGCCAACCTTAGGAGCCTCTACATGGAAAACATGCTCAGCATAAAGTTTACCAAGAATGGCAAATTCAAAAAGGTTTTCTGGCTTGGTGTCGACGTTGGTTCCCACATCAAGAATGATGTTGTCTCCGCCACCCACACGAGGGAAAACTGCCGCCGTGGCCGGGCGTGTAATGCCATGAACCGTGCTTACGGAATGGATGGAACCGACCAACATCGCTCCGGTGTTCCCGGCGCTTGCAAAGGCATCAATTTCTTTATTACGAAGCATGCCGAACCCTAACGATATGCTGGATTTAGGCTTGGTTTTAAAAGCGCGCGTGGGGTGCTCGCTCATCCCGATTTCTTCTTCTGAATGCACTATAGAAAAATCATCAGGGCTGGCATTTTGAGCCTCCAACTGCTCCAGGATTGTTTTTTCGTCACCAAATAAGACGATTTCATCCTGCTCCTTAAAATTATCATGGGCGAGGACTGCACCTTTAATTGTAGCTTCCGGTGCAAAATCGCCGCCCATAACATCTAATCCAATTCTCATATTGGAAGTGTTTTTCTTTTTAATCTATTTCGGCATCATGGACAAGCTTTCCTTTGTAATAAAGAGCGCCGTCAACATAATATGCACGATGATATCTGTGAACCTCGCCTGTAGTTGGGCAAGTAGCCAGTTGAGGACTTGTCAGTTTCTTGTGTGTACGTCTCTTATCCCTTCTGGTTCTTGATATTTTCCGTTTTGGATGTGCCATTTTATCAAATGTTTATTTAGTTGCTAATTATTATTTTTCAGTTTTTTGAGTGCATCCCACCTGGGATCCGTTTCTTCTTCATTGGTGTTTGCCTGGCGGTCTGATTCTATCAGATGAACCATATAAACATTGCAAAGGCTTTTTCCATCCTCATCAACGCCATGCGTTCGTTTCATGGGTAATGAAAGTGCGATGAATTCATAAATGAGTTGGCTGACATCAAACTCGCTTTCCTGATCGGAAATGAGAATCACATCTTCGCTTTCTTCCACCATTTCATGAAGCCCGTTTTGCAACTTCACATATATTGTTTTTTCAATCTCCACCGGCTGCTGGTATATTTCCAGGCAGCGATCACAAACTAAACTGACGGTGCCTTCGATAGAAAAATCAAAAATGAGCATTCGCTCTTTTTTCTCCATTTTTAACCGGATAAAGATTTCCCCTTCATCGATGGCTAAAGCCTCAAACTTTTTAAAGAACGTTTCCCCTATGGAAAGATCAAAGTTGTGAAATCCTGTCTTTAAGCCGCTGAAGGCTATACTAAAATCCTTCAAATCCGTCACAACAACCTCTCTTTCTTTTTAAAGGGCTGCAAAATTAGCAACATATGAGCAATAAAACAAAAAAATCAACCAAAAGATGTTAAAATGGAGAGCAAGGCCTGCATTATTCACAAAACAAAGAGATTAAGAAAGTTAAGTATAAGCGGTTATGGATGAATGGAGAAAGAAGGTTAGGCCTGACTATAAATCTGGTCATTTATTTCAACATATTGCACCTATATATATTGAATGATACGTGATATAAAATCACTATTTATTTTCATTTAAAATAGTGCAGGACCGCCTTATTGCTTAAGCAAAGCAGATTCTGGTGTATCGCTGTTTTATCCTTATGTATAAAAATGTAAGCCTCAAATTTTTGAAAAATTAGGTAAAATTTCCATAGTTTTGTTAGGTAATTCATAGAGTGTATGACGATTTAAAATAATAGATATGTTTAACAAATTAGTCGCTGCATTACTTCCTTTTATGCCAAAGAAACTGGTATGGATTTTTTCGAAGAAGTATATTGCGGGTGAAACTTTGCAAGACGCCGTAGAGTCCTCAAAGGAGCTCAATGAAAACGGAATGCTCGTTACCATTGACGTTCTAGGTGAGTTTATCAAGGACTTGGATGAAGCGAAAGCAAACAAAGATGAATATCTTGAGGTGATTGAGGCCGCCGAGAAAAACAATATCCAGGGTAACTTTTCGATAAAGCCCACCTTTTTCGGGTTGCTTTTGGATGAGGAGGTCTGCTACAACCACGTGCGTGAAGTAGTTGCTAAAGCTGCTTCCTACAATAATTTTGTACGAATCGACATGGAAGACTCTCCTTGTACCGATAAAGAGATCCGCCTTTACCGAAGAATAAAGGAAGAGTTCCCAACCAACGTTGGACTCGTGTTCCAGGCCTATATGAAACGCACCCTCGACGATGTCAAAGGCTTAATGGATATCCATACAGCGGAAGCACCCCTGAACTTCAGGCTGTGCAAAGGTATTTATGTAGAACCGCCCGAAATCGCTTACAAAGGCTACGATAATATCAACAAGCATTTTATTGAGGATATGGAATATATGCTAAAAAATGGTATTTACGTGGGTATTGCAACGCACGACAGGCCCATCATTGATGCAGCCTATGAGTTGATTGAAAAGTATAACGTGCCGAAGGATAAATATGAATTCCAGATGCTTTATGGAGTAACACCCAACCTTCGCCAGGAAATCCTGGATAAAGGTCACAAAATGCGGGTTTATGTGCCTTTCGGCGATAAGTGGTTTGGATATTCAACACGCAGATTAAAAGAAAATCCTAAAATGGCCGAACATATCATTAAGGCTTTATTTATTAAGAAATAGTCATTTTTTCACAGGATACAATGTCTGGTGCAAATAGTTTGTGTCAGACATTTTTGTTTTATTTCACTGAATGGGTATTTCAACGACTGGTTTTTTACGGTTATTTGATTAGATATACATCTCAAAGGCTTGATTTGGGGATATGAAATTGAATTTTAAGCTAAAAAATTGTAAATTTGCAAATTATTTAATGAGAATTTGATTGATTTTAAGCATAAAATGCACACCGATGGAAAAAGCAAAAGTTTTATTCGTATCGCAAGAAATTAAGCCCTACCTCAAAGAAAACCATATGAGCAAGATG
>JAASSU010000257.1 GCA_021767705.1 Bacteroidota bacterium
CGCGGTTGCTTACCAGCGCATAATTTTCTTTCAGATATTCGATATCCGCATCGGTCCACTTTCGTGGATTAAAGCGGTAATCGGGTTTAATTTCAGGTGGCAGGTATAGTTCCATAACATTATCTTTGAATTGATTTTTTAAACCAGTTCACAAAATGCCGCCAGTGCTCTTTGTAGTTTCGGCTGACGTTATCGGCTGCATACTGCGAATCGTTGAAGGTGGTGATGGCGTGTTTAATTTCGGGTTTGCTTTTTTTATAAAGCATCTCAAGGTTTTCGATTTTCGAATCGCTTTCAAGCATCGCTTTTAACATCAAATTAGCACGTGCTCTTTTATGATCGTCCGATAATTTTCCGGCATCATCATAATCAGTAACATCGTGTGTAATGTCTGTTAAAAATTCTTCAGAAAAAGCGGGAGGGATCACTTCTTTTTCTTTTTCTTCTTCTTTTTCTTCTTCTTCTTCTTCCCCCCAAGGTCGTGCACGACCTTCCCCACGACCTTGTACACGTATCGTGTACGTATCGTAAAACTGCTTGATTTTCCGGCTTTTAATGTTTTTTGAAACAATGCCTATCAAATCTTTATCCGTTACTTTTTCAGATTCGGAAATTAAACAGTCGGCCATCGGTTTACCGGCAGTGGATATTTGATTATCTGGCCAGTTTATAATTGCTATTTCACGAGTTTCACTATTGTACTTAATCAATCCGTAGTTTTTTTCAAACCGTTCAATCAGCTTTTTAACCGTGTCTTTATCATAACCCAGCTCAAAAGCCGCTTCTTTAAGTGAGAGTTTATAAACACCTATTTGCGTTGTTTTTTCGTTTGTGATAAGGTACAGGTAAAAATATCGGTCTTCAGGCGAGAAGGTGTCAATCACCTTATCATCGCGCCAAAATCCTGTATTTACTTTTCTAAACTTGCTCATAGTCTTATTTTTAGTTTTTCGATTAATTTTTTGAAATCTGCATCAGTGTCGATGGTGTCTTCCACCACTTTCACAGAATGAATAACGGTGGCGTGGTCTCGATTAATAATAAATCCGGCTTTCGATGTGGTTAAGCCATACCTGACAAGCAAAAAAGCCAGCACCTGTCGCGGCACCCTGATATGATTATGGCGTGCTTTGCTTTTTATCTGTTCTAGCGACACATCAAAAGCCTCTTCCACCAGCTTCACCACATCGGCTGGCTTTTTGCAGCTAACCACACCCGGAACCGCATATGGATTCATGGCATTCATGAGAATTGTTTTTTTGGCTTCATGCTGTATTGCGCCACGCGCTTCCCGTTGCCCAGGCTTATCATCTGGGTTTTGATGTCGTGTCCTTGCTGACGTAAGTCGAAGATTCGGCCTGATGCCCTTAAAGATTGAAACTGATACAATATATCAATGGCCGTTAATCGCTGGCCATTTTCGAGGGCAGAAAGTATCTGCTTATTTTGGCTTTCTTTGTTCATGACTGTATGTTATTAATTTCAAAAGTGGGTGGATCGTATTCTGATGTAAAAGTTTTTCCGGCTGACTTTTCGAATAAAGCCGTTGAGGATTGGAGTCGCCGCTTTTCGTTGAAGCGTGTTTCTTTCGATTTAAAGCGTCGGAGGTCATGTTTTTCAATCAGGTTGTTCAGCCTGGTTTCCGTTATTCCATACATCCGGGCTACCAGGGCAACATTTCCCTCGTTATTTACAATATCGTAGGCTAAACCTCTCAGGTTGATGTTTTCCATAACTATAAATATTTTACGATTAAACATGCGGTTTTCGAGTCGGCGATGGTGTGCCCGTGGTTGTGCTGCTGATTCAGGAGCATTTCGCGGAGCATACTCAGCTCCCGGTTTTCCGATATTTCTTTGAGGGTATATTTATCAGAAAGCTCGATCATGTATTCGCTGATGCTTTTCCCAAACATCACACTCCCTTTAGGGATACCCATCATTTGCGTCTCAATCTTTTGCCCGGATCGTGAAGTCAACCGGACTCTGGTATCTTTTTTCGAGATATTTCCGATATGCTTCGAGCACATTTTTGTTTTGAACAAAGAGCCTAACTTCATATTTTTGTCGTGTTTTTGTTATTCTGAATCGTATTACTTCAATCATTTGCAGAAACATTATCCCGGCAGGGTGGCCGCCTTGCCGGGTTGTTGTTGTTTAAAAAGGTAAATCTTCTTCAGGGTCTTTTGAATCATACAGTTTTTTTTGCGTGTATTTTAAACTTTCAACCATTTTCACCGCTTTAAGAATAAAGACTTTCAATCCTAAAGTATCGGCAAGACGTTTAGCTTCATTTTCAGCGCTTTGAATAGTTTGATGTATATGCACTGGATTTCGCTGCTCTTCTACATAAATCATATAAAACGCCTCTCCTTTTCCTTGGTCTAATGTGTTTTTCATAATTGATACGCTTTTTGTTTTTTCTTTTCAAGCATTTTCATCATGCTTTTATAGTTTATCATACGCACCCCGGCGCGCTGACTGGCTTCGCGTTTTACTTCGCTAAACTCCAGCAGCCCATCGGCGCAGTAGTTTCTAAGGGTCTGTACTTTTATGCCCAGATAATCGGCGGCTTCCTTTTCGGTGAGCCACTCTTTCTGTTTCACCTGCGGAGCCAGCGCCTCGGCCAGCTCTGCCAGGTTGTCGTGACTTATCATTATAAGCTGCTGGGTTTCCATAAGTGTTTTATTTTCACGTTTTTAAATCCCTGCTTTCCGTATATAATAGCCACTCCCATAAAATGGTCTATGTAATAAACCTCGCCTTCCCATGCTTCCGTTTTAGAATTTGAAACGATTACCCAGTCGCCCTCCTTCAGGTTCTTCCTCCAGTGATGGGTGATTTTCAGCCCATAGAGATAAATCAGGAACCAGGTAAGCGCAATCCCGAAAATAAATGCGGCAATAATATAATTTGTCTCACTCATACAATTGCGTTTTGATAAGCCCAGCTGACGAGGCCTGGTTTACTATTTGTTTTGGTTTTCTGTTCGGCGCGCTTTCGGTAAATATTTACGGTAAAAGGGCTTACCTTCATCATAACAGCTATTTGCTTATCAGCTAAATCCTGGCACGCCAGTTTTACATACTCAAATTCGCGGGGAGTCAACCTTACAGGATGGCTGTTTTTTTCATGCCCGGTAAACTCGATGTTGAAATTTTCGCCATCAAGGTCGGCTTTGCCATCAAACCCGGCAAAGTTGCGGCGGATGTATTCTTCCATCATTTTAATGGGGTCGGTAAATCCTTCATCATACATAGCATCAAAATGCCCTGTATAAACGATGTGAGTCATGAGCTGAGTACCGACTTCCGTGTCGGCATCACGGAAAGGAGTGATTTTGCCGCGGTAGACGGCCATCACTTCGTTTGTCTGTGAATCAATCCAGAACTCGATCGCCCTGGATTTTGGATTTAACATTTGTGTTTTCATGGTATTATTTTTATTGGTTATTAATTATTTGTTTTGCTTCTTGCGTTAACTTATTTTTTTCGTTGCTTTTTTCTTTGATATAAGATAAAGCACTACGAAAAATATCAGCGTTGAACCGCTGATTTTTTGGGTCAAATGTCGCCCTCACAGTTACAGGCTTCTTTCCGGTTCTTTGGGATAAGTCTTTTACCCATTGACAGCTAACTTTACGAAGCCTGTTTTTCATGCTATTAGCGAGTTGTTCATCCATAATACTTTTATAGTATTGATTATTATTATATTTTGTATTAATTTTAATGTAACACTTGTACAAAACTATATTAAAATATAGTCATACGCAAGAAAATAATAGTAAAAACTATAAAAAAAAATAGCATGTCAGAATTAGTTAATAATATTATATTGATAATCAAGGAAATAAACCGAAAGAATCCAGATAAAAATCTCAAAGCATGTTCAAAATTTATCGGTTTTACTGAAGGAGGGTTATATACGAGTTCAAAGATGACCGATTGAAAATTGCAACTCTCGAAAAAATTTGCGACTTTTACGAAGTAAGTATTGTTGACGTTATTAAACGAGCGCTCAACTACACCACAGAAGGGGTAAAAGCAGTTAGCGAGCCCCGTGTGAGTTACCAATCAGATTATGGATACATAGAATTATTAAAAGAAAAACTGGAATTTAAAGAGCAGCAAGTCGATTTTTATAAAGAGGAGCTGCGTAAATATAAAAACCAAAATAACAACCTTAAAAAATCATCATCATGACAAAAGAAGAAGAGATTACCATCTTAAAAAAACGGATCGAGCTTTACCAGGAAATAATTAAATTCAAAGACATGCAGCTGGATCAGTTTACAGAAAAACAACACCAACTTAAACCAAAGTTCGCGGACGTATAGTAAAGTTTTCGCCATACTCAACAAATAAAGTGAAAAATTCACTATAAAATAAAAAGATACATTTAATTTATATCAATAACAAATAACAAAAGTAAAAATGAAGTACATTAAAGGAATTATAGTTGTCAACATTTTGCTAATGATGTTCGCTACAATACAAGCCCAAAATTATCCTAAAAAAACGAATCTTTTCAAGATTACAGACTGCGAAGTTTCAGGGAA
>JAASSU010000258.1 GCA_021767705.1 Bacteroidota bacterium
CACCTCCAAACGGCCATCATGGCGCACCCAGTCGGCAATAGCGTTCTGGTCATCATCATTGTAAAAATCCACCTGGAAAATAATCTCAGAAGCCACCGACTCTTCGTCGTAAAGCGTGGCAAACTCATCACCGGCTGTCAGCTCATACCCTCCATTCTCAATCACATCGCGGGCATACTGTTCTGCCTCCTGCCAGTGGGGCTCAATCTTGCTATAATAGAGATACACCCTTGCCAGCATGGCCTTGGCGGCGAATTTTCCTGCAAAAGAAGGGTTCGACGTCTCAGGCAAGAGCTCCTCGGCCATCATGAGATCTTCGATAATCAAAGCGTAAGTATCTTCGGCAGAAGCGCGCGGCATGTTTAGCTCCTCTTCGCTGGCCGATTCAGTAGGTGTTACCCTCAAAGGCACCCCATCGAAAAACTTTACGAGGGTAAAGTAATTCAAGGCGCGAATAAACAGAAGTTCACCCTTGTGCTCATCGATGGTTTCCTGGGGTATCTCCTTGAGATCGGGCAACTGCGCCAGCACATTGTTCACCCTGTTAATCCCATCGTAGCAGGAAGCCCAGATACCTTCGACATAAGCGTTGCTGGGCAGGATCTCATGATTATCCACCTCACGGTATTCTTTTTTCGATCCCACATGAATCCAGTTGTCGGCAGCGAGGTCTCCAAAGATGATCGCATCTTCGGCAAAGCCTACCGACTGCAGTTGGTCGTAAGCTCCCGAAACAGCAGCCTGAAGACCGGTCAGGTCGGTAATCGCTTCCTCTCCGGGAATTTTATCGTTCGGTTCGATGTCGAGCACTTCGCATGACTGAAGCAACACGAAAACCAATATTATGATGCTGATATATTTCATTGTTATCTTCATATCTGTTTTACATTAAAAGTTCATACTTAATCCCAGCGTGTATACCCGGACCTGCGGATAGGTAAAGAAATCAACGCCACGGGTGATATTGCTTACACCGGCATAATTCACCTCCGGATCCATTCCGCTGTAGGGCGTGATGGTCAGCAGGTTTTCGCCCCTGAAATAGAGCCGGGCATTAGAAATAGTATTCTCCATTCCCAGTGCATCTACCGGAAGGTTATAGGAGAAAGTCACATTCTTGAGACGCACATAACTCCCATCCTCAATGTAATGCGAGGTAATCATGTTGTTGTACCTTCCGTTGAGACGGGGGACATAAGTCTCATCACCGGGACGCAACCAGCGGTCGAGGACTGTTGTAAGCTGGTTGTCGTTGGTGATGGTCATATTCTCACCGTACTGTCTGACTCCGTTGTAGATTTCGTTGCCATAAACAAACTGAACGAAGAAGCTCAGAGAAAAATCTTTGTATTTCAGGTTGTTTGTTAACCCTCCGGTGAAATCGGGCTGCGGACTGCCAACCACCTGGCGGTCGCTGTCGTTGATAAGGCCGTCGCCGTTCACATCATCCAGCATCAGGTCGCCGGTAGACGGGTCTACGCCCAACGATTTGTACATGTAGAAAACCCCAATAGGCTCGCCAACAATCACTGCATTGTTGCCACGGGAGCCAGGTGTCAGAGGCTGGTCATTGTAAAGCTCCAGCACTTCATTCCTGTTAAAGGAGATGTTGAAACTGGTATTCCACGTAAGTGCTTTTTTGATATTTTCGGTATAGAGTTCAAACTCCATCCCTTTGTTTTCGAGGGCTCCCACGTTGGCATCCATGCTTCCGAAGCCGGAGCTGAGCGGGATAGGCCTTGCCAGCAGCAGATCGGTAGTGTGGTTGTAGTAAAAATCTCCCGAAAGGGAAATGCGGTTGTTCAGGAAACCAAAGTCAAAACCAACGTTGTAGTTGCGGGTGGTCTCCCACTTCAGATCGGGATTGGGAATTTGTGTGGGCACGATGCCCGAGTTACCGTAATAGTTGAACCCGGCACTGTAGAGATTGCGGGCACCGAAGGCACCAATATCGTCGTTGCCTGTGAGCCCGAAGCTGAGCTTGAGTTTCAGGTCGCTGAAAACCTTGCTGTTCTTCATAAACTCCTCTTCGATAGTCCTCCATGCCAGCGATACCGCCGGAAGGTAGGCGTAACGGTTGTTATCGCCGAAGTTCGACGAACCATCGCGACGCAGCGTAAGGTTGAGGAGATACTTGTTGCTGTAGTTGTATTTTACCCTTCCGAAGAATGAGGACAAGCCCGACTCGGTGAGCGCCGATTCGGTGGCGTCCATGTCGATGACGGCAGCACTCTCAAGATATTGCAAATCATCGTTCGGGAATTCCGTTCCTGACATGAAAAGGTATTTTGCTTTCCACTTCTCGAAACTGTATCCGGCAAGGATATTAACATGGTGCCCCTCACCAAATTCGTTGATGTAATTGGCGGTGGTTTGCTGAGTCACTTTCAATACATTTGAGCTGGCATCGGCCCCGTATCCGTTCGATTCTTTGGCAGATTTCACAAACGAAGGTTCAAAGCGGCGCTCCTGCAGGTTGTAATAATCCAAGCCCCACTGGTTTTTGATTTTCAGCTTATCGGTAATGCGGTATTCCCCGAAAATATTGGAGAGGTTGTGAAAGGTCTCAGCCTGGTTGACCACCTCTTTACCCACGGCCACAGGGTTGTCCCACCATCCTGCCAAAGGATAATTGCCGAGGCTGTCGCGTACGGGAGCCACCGGGGGTGCAGAGATGGCATTGGGCAGAGGCCCGTTCACCGACTGGTCGCCACGAACGCGGTCGTTGAGCGAATAAGTGGTGGAAGTTTTTATGCCGATATCAAACCGATCGGTCAGTGCATAATCGATGTTGATGCGGCCGCTAAGCTTGTCGTAGTCAGTACCGATAACCACCCCTTGCTGATTGAAATAGCGTCCGGAGATGTAGAACTTGGTTTTGTTTTTTGAGCCGGAAGCCGAAAGTTGCATGTTTTGAATAGGAGCAGTGCGGAACACTTCGTCCAGCCAGTCGGTGTTCACACCGTTTTCGAACCACTCGCGACGCAGATCGGGGTGCACACCGGAAAAGTCTTCTGAAATACCGTCGAAATTCACCACGTAATCCTTCCACTGTTCAGCATTCAGCACATCCAGTTTCTTATACACGTTTTGCATTCCAGTGTAGGTTTTAAAGCTGAACTTCGTCTTCCCTGCTGAGCCAGACTTGGTTTCGATAAGCACCACCCCGTTTCCGGCGCGCGCACCGTAAATGGCAGCGGCCGAAGCATCCTTCAGGATGGATATTGACTTGATATTGTCGGGGTTGATATCGGCAATGGCACTGATGCTCTGCCCTTCCATGCTTATCTGACTGTAATCTCCGCTGGTCACCGGAATTCCATCGACCACATACAGTGGCTGCGTTCCGGCGGAGATGGAGCTGATACCGCGGATGCTCATGGTTGGTGCCGCTCCCGGCGTTCCTGAGTTACGGTTTACGGTAACACCGGATGTTTTTCCCTGAAGCGCTTCCTGCACTCCGTTGGAAATGACGTTTTCGATATCCTCGCTTTTAACCGTGGATATGGAGCTGGTGAGCAACTTTCTGGAGCTTTCGCCGTAGCCAATGACCACCACCTCATCGAGGCGCTGGACATCGCGCTGCATCTTTACCACCAGTTCAGTCTTCCCGTTAAAGGCTACCGTCTTACGCAGATATCCCACAAAGGAAAAAACCAACTCAGGATTTTCATGGTCTGATGGTATTTGAAGAGCAAACTCACCATTGATGTCGGTGATGGTTCCAACACTGGTGTTTTTGAGTGTAATATTCACTCCGGGCAGGGTCTCACCGGACTCTTCATCAGTGACGACCCCCTCCACTAAAAAATCCTCCTGCTGCGCTTTTGATGTACGGTTAGCAGGTGTCAGAATAATGCTTTTTTTCATCACCTCATAGTCGATTCCTGTTTTTGAAAACAGCACCGGAAGAAGCTTGTGAATGGTTACGCCGTTCACTTTGATAGATACGTGCTGCTCCACATCAATCTTCGCATCGTTGTACACAAAAGTAAACTCACTCTGCTGCTCAATAGCTTTTAGCGCCTCCTTTAGTGATACATCTTTCAGCGACAGCGATAGCTCAGCATTTTGTGCATAGCCGGCCATTACCGTGCTGCTGAATCCGGTCAGAAAAAGCAGAACCCCCATCAATGTGCTGATGAACTTTTGCGGGCTCTTTTCTTTTAACCTTTTGTTTATTCTCATAGTAGTATAGTTAGTTAATTGTCTGTTGTTTACTCATTTGATGTTCCTTCACTTTTCGGATTAATCCTTTACAGATCTCAGGTAAACCTTATCGCGCTCTTTTAGCACCTGCATGTCGGTGGTTTTTCTGAGCCATTTGAGCACGTCGGTGAGCGAATCGCCTTCCAGGGTGAAGGTGTAGCGGTTCTCCCCTATCAGCTTATCATCCACCACGAACTCCATTCCGTACCAGTGCCCAAGACGGCGTGCCACCTCGGCCAGCGGTTCGTTATCGAAGATGAGGGTGCCGTGGCGCCAGGTAGCATACTGTGCCGCGTCCACCTCCGCCCTGGTGAATTTTCCTTCCGACTTGTCGTAGCG
>JAASSU010000259.1 GCA_021767705.1 Bacteroidota bacterium
GCACGCAGAGAGGCAAACTGAAGGTGTTGTCGGTGTCCGGGAGTATCTCCCCACCAGCCGTCGTTGGTAATAATGAAAAAGGCGTCAGCCCCGTTTCTTACGAACTTAGCACAAAACTCACCGTAAATCGATTCGTAACAGATAATCGGGGCAATCTCATCGCCGGTATGGGTTTCGAAAGGGATACGGTGAGGATCGGTTCCGAGTGTGCCTACCGTCCCGCCAAGGTCGATGGCAAATTTTTCAACATGCTTAAAAACTTTCTTGAAAGGCATTTTTTCCACGCCAGGCGTGAGTTTTGACTTATGATAGAGTTGCTCTTTTTGTGTGCTGTCGAGATAAAATGCAGTGTTGTAAGCAACGTAGTGCCTGTCTGAATCGGAAAAGGGCCGGGCTTCCACTGGCGGTTCTTCATCCTCGGGCACAATATAGTAGGTGGAGGCTCCGATGACAATTGCGCGCTCCGGGTGATTGTCGGCGTATTCCCTTAAAATCCTGATGCTTTTTCCTCTGTCGAGAAAATTCTCATACAACGGGCGCTCCTGGATAGCCGATTCGGGGGCAACCACAAAGTCAGTGGCACTGTCGGCTTTTACTGCTGCCAGATCAAAAATATGGTTCAGGACTTCCTCGGGAGCACGACTGTATTGTTCGGTATAAGGATCATTGTTAGGCTGAACAACAACGACATCAACCGGATTGGTTTTTTCCTTGTAATTGTTGTAGGTGTTGATGGAGTATACCAGTGGAATGACAATGAAAAGCACAGCCATCACAAAGTGAGCGAGCACCGGCCTGTCAACAACGCGGTTGCGATAAGTAAAGTAGATGGCCCTGAACAAAAGGATATTTACGATGAGTATCCAGGCCGTACCGCCAAAAACCCCGGTATATTCATACCACTGCACCCACTGTGGATAGGCCGAAAAGCCGTTGCCAAGGTTAAGCCAGGGCCATGACAAGTCCCAGTCGAGGTGAAAGTACTCCCACGCTATCCAATAGAAAAGCAGGATAAACTGTCCGGATTTGTTATGCGTTAAAACACGGCTGGTGTGGTAAACATAAAATACCGTGCTCATTAGTAAAGAGTTTAGCGCCACCGCCATTATCCCACCAAAGAGGGTGGAATTGGAGACCCAGAAAGTGGTCAGGGCATTCCATACGGCAAATGTGATGTAACTGTATCCGAGCAGTTGTATTTTAGTGCGCTTTCCTGATTCTTCGTAGAACTTTTGTTCAACATAGAACAGAGGAATCCAAGCCACGAACAATAAAAAAGCATAGCCTTGTGCCGGCCAGGCCGCAGAGAGCAGCAGCCCGCTAAAAACAGATAAACCCAGTGCATGAAGTGTTTTCATAATTCTTAATATAAAAAATGATTGTAAGGATAACGCTTTATATGGATTTTTTTTACTTCTTCATATAAAGTTTTTCTGAAATCTTGCATGTTGGTTTTGTCTTTGGCGGAGATGAAAATGGCATTGTCGTTGGTTTTAGCCATCCAACTGTTTTTGAGCTCCTCTAACGAGACGTTTTCCTCTGTTTTCGGTGTCAGATCATCCTCTTCTTTTTCCACGAAAGTGTAAGCATCTATTTTATTGAATACATAGAGGGCAGGTTTGTTGTTGCTGTCGATTTCCGCCAGGGTTTTGTTTACCACATTCATCTGGTCTTCAAACTCGGGATGAGAAATGTCGACCACATGCACAATCAGATCCGATTCCCTGACTTCGTCCAATGTCGATTTGAAAGACTCTACCAGTCCGTGAGGCAGTTTCCTGATGAACCCAACAGTATCACTAATCAAGCAGGGCAGGTTTTCGAGCACCACTTTGCGCACGGTGGTGTCGAGCGTGGCAAAGAGCTTGTCCTCAGCAAACACATCCGACTTGCTCAGGCGGTTCATAATAGTTGACTTTCCAACATTGGTATAGCCTACAAGCGAAACCCTGACCAGGCTTCCCCGGTTGCCGCGCTGTGTTTGCTTTTGCTTGTCGATAGAGGCGAGCTTTTTCTTGAGTAAGGTAATCTTGTCGCGGATAATTCTTCGGTCGGTTTCAATCTCCCGCTCTCCCGGCCCTTTGGTCCCGATACCACCGGTTTGTTTCTGGAGGTGTGTCCACATCCCTGTAAGGCGTGGCAGCAAATACTCATACTGCGCCAGCTCCACCTGTGTTTTGGCATGGCTGGTGCGGGCGCGCTTGGCAAAAATATCGAGGATAAGGCCATTGCGGTCCATAATCTTGACGTTCAGCTCTTTTTCGAGGTTCCTTACCTGCGTTGGTGTCAGCTCATCATCGAAGATGACGACATCAATCTTTTCCTCCTTCACATAATCGCGGATCTCATGAGCTTTCCCTGACCCGATAAAGAACCGTGGGTTGGGCTGTGCAAGGTTCTGAGAGAAAAACTTTTCGGGTGTGGCCCCCGCTGTTTTTGTCAGAAAAGCAAGCTCATTCAGATGCTCGTCCAGCTTGGCCGCATCTTGTTTGGAGGTCGATACGCCCACCAGGGCGGCACGTTCCTGCTTATTTTTTTTAATTGTTGGTTGTTCCATAAATTTATTGAGTGTGCAAAAGTAGTAAAAATGAAGCTTTTAAATAGTGAAAGGTTCGAAGATACACCAGGCAAAAGACGGAGAGGTTAACGCTGCGAGATATCCAGGTGATAAAAAATTCGGCTTTGCTTGTCGTTGTAAATTTCATACATCTCTCCCGGTTTCAGGCTTTCACGATCGCAATAGTTTTTCAGGCTCCGGTACACCACATATGCGCCGGCCATGATATTAAAAGAGTTGTTGTAGTCGAAATCAGCTACCACGCGCTCCTGACGAGGAATGGTAATGATTTTGTATGGCGGAGGGATGTCGGCTATTTCCTGTGCCTGGGCAGGTGTAAGAATCCATCCCGTTTGCCGGATAAGGTTTTGGCCAAAAGGGTCGGGTGTAATAGCTACCGCTTCGTTTGTTACAATGTCTTTATCGAAGAGGATTTTGAAAAGCTTATTCCTTTCTTCGGCAGGATCGTCAAAAACGCCGGTCTCTATGACTACGGCCTCGTAAGGGCCGCTCGACTTTTCGGAAATGTACACAGGGTTAAAGAATCCTGCATACCATAGTAATGAAATGGTTATGATAATAACAGCCAGAAGAAATTTACCAAGTCCGATTAAAAACCTTCTCATGAATGGAAACTCATTATTATAAAATTAAACGATCGACCTTAAAAAAACTTTATTTTCTTTTGCTCTGATATTTTTTCTTTTTTACGCGGAGCGTAAAATACAGAGCGATGAATATCAAGGAAAAATAATAGAAAGCCTCAACAGTATTTTGATAATTATCAGCCATAAAATGATGGTATATTTCGTAGCCGCAGATAGCAATAAGTGGCAGGAAACCGTATTTCTGAAATTCGGTGTAATTGATGAAAAATATAGTGATGGTTATTCCTGTAAAAGATGCGGCAAGAAAAACGGACAGCCACAAGGGGGGCTGATTTGTTATCTGAAAATCAATGAGGAACGTAAGGATAAAAAGCACAACAGCACTTTTGAGTAATGTATGCAGCGATGAACTATTCTTGCTTTTTCTGCTCATGGGTATTTCATTTTAATAGAGGCTAAAAATAGTAAATCCTCATAAAACAAACAAAGCCTGGCTTAAAACCAGGCAATTGCTTTATGTGTTTATGAAAAAGAAAAAGCTTAATAGCTTAGAAAGGCCTGATACCAATGGTTTCTCTTACTTCCTTTAATGTTTTTGAAGCATTTTCCCTGGCCTTTTCCGCGCCCTGCTTCACCACCTGGCTCAGATAGGCTTCGTCAGCAGCAATTGCTTTGATTTTTTCACGGAATGGTTCGGTGAAAATTGTCATGTCCTCGGCCAGTTGCTTTTTCATATCGCCATAGCGTATTTCGCAAGCGTTGTATTTCTCTTCGAAGTACTTCAGGGTGTCTTTGTCAGACACCACTTCCATCAGCTTAAACAGGTTTTTAATGTAATCCGGTTTTTCCTGGTTTGGCTCTGTGGGGCCACTGTCGGTAACGGCCTTCATAATTTTCTTTTTGATGGCCTTGGGCTCATCGCCGAGGTAGATGGCGTTCATCTCACCTTCCGACTTTCCCATTTTTCCTGAACCGTCGAGCCCGGGAATCTTCACCAGGGCCTCGCCAAAATTGTAAGGTGCCGGAACCGGGAATAACTCTTTGCCATACATCCTGTTAAAGCGCCGGGTAAACGTACGGATCATCTCCAGGTTCTGCTCCTGGTCTTTTCCTACGGGCACCTTCGAAGCCCTGTGGATAATAACATCCGCAGCCATGAGCGTAGGATAAGTCAGCAACCCGGCATTCACATTATTAGGCTGCTTTCTGGCTTTTTCCTTAAAGGATGTTACTCGCTGCAACTCGCCAAGGTAGGCGTTCATGTTCAGCAACAGGTAAAGCTCAGTTACTTCCGTAACATCGCTTTGAACGTACAGCGTGGCTTTATCCGGATCAAGGCCGGC
>JAASSU010000260.1 GCA_021767705.1 Bacteroidota bacterium
ATAATGAAAAAGGCGTCAGCCCCGTTTCTTACGAACTTAGCACAAAACTCACCGTAAATCGATTCGTAACAGATAATCGGCGCAATCTTATCGCCGGTATGGGTTTCGAAAGGGATACGGTAAGGATCGGTTCCAAGTGTGCCTACAGTTCCTCCCAGGTCGATGGCAAATTTTTCAACATGCTTAAAAACTTTCTTAAAAGGCATTTTCTCCACGCCAGGCGTGAGTTTCGACTTATGATAGAGTTGCTCTTTTTGTGTGCTGTCGAGATAAAATGCAGTGTTGTAGGCAACGTAGTGCCTGTCTGAATTGGAAAAAGGCCGGGCTTCCACTGGCGGCTCTTCATCCTCGGGCACGATATAGTAGGTGGAGGCTCCGATGACAATTGCACGCTCCGGGTGATTATCGGCGTATTCTCTTAAAATCCTGATGCTTTTTCCTCTGTCGAGATAATTCTCATACAAAGGGCGTTCCTGGATAGCCGATTCAGGAGCAACGACAAAGTCAGTGGCACTGTCGGCTTTTACTGCTGCCAGATCAAAAATATGGCTCAGGACTTCCTCAGGGTCGCGGTTGTATTGCTCTGTATAAGGGTCATTGTTAGGCTGAACAACAACGACATCAACCGGATTGGTTTTTTCCTTGTAATTGTTGTAGGTGTTGATGGAATATACCAGTGGAATGACAATGAAAAGCACGGCCATCAGAAAGTGAGCGAGCACCGGCCTGTCAACAACCCTGTTGCGATAAGTAAAGTAGATGGCTCTGAACAAAAGGATATTTACGATGAGTATCCAGGCAGTACCGCCAAAAACCCCGGTATATTCATACCACTGCACCCAGTGCGGATAGGCCGAGAAGCCGTTGCCAAGGTTAAGCCAGGGCCATGACAAGTCCCAGTCGAGGTGAAAATACTCCCACGCAATCCAGTAGAAAAGCAGGATAAACTGTCCGGATTTGTTGTGCGTTAAAACACGGCTGGTGTGGTAAACATAAAACACCGTACTCATTAGTAAAGAGTTTAGCGCCACCGCCATTATCCCACCAAAGAGAGTGGAGTTGGAGACCCAGAAAGTGGTCAGGGCATTCCATACGGCAAAAGTGATGTAACTGTATCCGAGCAGTTGTATTTTAGTGCGCTTTCCTGATTCTTCGTAGAACTTTTGTTCCACATAGAACAGAGGGAGCCAAGCCACGAACAATAAAAAAGCATAGCCTTGAGCAGGCCATGCCACAGAAAGCAGCAGCCCGCTTAAAACTGATAAACCCAGTGCATGAAGTGTTTTCATAATCCTAGTATAAAAAATGATTGTAAGGATAACGCTTTATATGGATTTTTTTTACTTCTTCATATAAAGTTTTTCTGAAATCTTGCATGTTGGTTTTGTCTTTGGCAGAGATAAAAATGGCATTATCGTTGGTTTTGGCCATCCAGCTGTTTTTGAGCTCTTCTAAAGTGACGTTCTCCTCTGTTTTCGGAGTCAGATCGTCCTCCTCTTTTTCCACGAAAGTGTAAGCATCAATTTTATTGAAAACATACAGCGTAGGCTTGTTGTTGCTGTCGATTTCTGCAAGAGTTTTGTTTACCACATTCATCTGGTCTTCAAACTCGGGATGAGAAATGTCGACTACATGCACAATCAGATCCGATTCTCTTACTTCGTCCAGCGTCGATTTAAAAGATTCTACCAGCCCGTGGGGCAGTTTCCTGATAAACCCAACGGTATCACTAATCAGGCAGGGCAGGTTCTCGAGCACCACTTTCCGCACGGTGGTATCGAGCGTGGCAAAGAGCTTGTCTTCAGCAAACACATCCGATTTGCTCAGGCGGTTCATAATCGTTGATTTTCCAACATTAGTGTAGCCTACAAGTGAAACTCTGACCAGGCTTCCCCGGTTGCCCCGCTGTGTTTGCTTTTGTTTGTCGATGGAAGCGAGCTTTTTCTTTAACAAGGTAATCTTGTCGCGGATAATTCTTCGGTCGGTTTCAATCTCCCGCTCACCCGGACCTTTGGTTCCGATACCACCGGTTTGTTTCTGGAGGTGTGTCCACATACCTGTAAGGCGTGGCAGCAAATACTCATACTGTGCCAGCTCCACTTGCGTTTTGGCGTGGCTGGTGCGGGCGCGCTTGGCAAAAATATCAAGGATAAGGCCATTGCGATCCATAATCTTGACGTTCAACTCTTTTTCAAGGTTTCTAACCTGTGTTGGTGTCAGCTCATCATCGAAAATGACCACATCAATTTTTTCCTCTTTGACGTAATCGCGGATCTCGTGAGCTTTCCCCGATCCGATAAAAAACCTTGGGTTAGGCTGTGCAAGGTTCTGAGAGAAAAACTTTTCGGGTTTGGCCCCCGCTGTTTTTGTCAGAAATGCAAGCTCATTCAGATGCTCGTCCAGCTTGGCCGCATCTTGTTTGGAGGTCGATACGCCCACCAGGGCGGCACGCTCCTGTTTATTTTCTTTTATTGTTGGTTGTTCCATAAATTTATTGAGTGTGCAAAAGTAGTAAAAATGAAGCTTTTAAATAGTAAATGGTTCGAAGATACACCAGGCAAAAGACGGAGAGGTTAACGCTGCGATATGTTCAGGTGATAAAAAATACGGCTTTGTTTGTCGTTGTATATTTCATACATCTCTCCCGGTTTCAGGCTTTCACGGTTGCAATAGTTTTTCAGGCTCCGGTACACCACATATGCACCGGCCATGATATTAAAAGAGTTGTTGTAGTCGAAATCCGCCACCACACGCTCCTGACGCGGAATGGTAATGAGCTTGTATGGCGGTGGGATATCGGCTATTTCCTGTGCCTGTGCCGGCGTAAGAATCCATCCCGTTTGCCGGATGAGGTTTTGGCCAAAAGGATCGGGTGTAATAGCTACCGCTTCGTTTGTCACAATATCTTCATCGAATAGGATTTTAAAAAGCTTATTCCTTTCTTCGGCCGGGTCGTCAAAAACTCCGGTCTCGATGATCACTGCCTCGTAGGGGCCGCTCGATTTTTCGGAAATGTAGACAGGGTTAAAAAATCCTGCATACCAAAGAAATGAAACGGCTATGATAACAATAGCCAGAAGAAATTTTCCGAGTCCGATTAAAAACCTTCTCATGAATGGAAACTCATTATTATACAATTAAACGATCGCCCCTAAAAATAAATTTATTTTCTTTTGCTCTGATATTTTTTCTTTTTCACGCGAAGTGTAAAATACAGAGCGATGAATATCAATGAGAAATAATAGAAAGCCTCTACAATATTTTGATAACTATCAGCCATGAAATGATGATATATTTCGTAACCGCAGATCGCAATAAGAGGCAGGAAGCCATATTTCTGAAATTCGGTATAGTTGATAAAAAATATTGTGATGGTTATTCCGGTAAAAGATGCTGCAAGAAAAACGGACAGCCACAAGGGGGGCTGATTTGTTATCTGAAAATCGATAAGAAATGTCAGGATAAAAAGAACAACGGCACTCTTGAGTAACACATGCAGTGATGAACTATTCTTGCTTTTTCTGCTCATAGGTAATACATTTTAAGAGAGGCTAAAATTAGTAAATCCTCTTAAAACAAACAATGCCTGGCTTAACACCAGGCAATTGCTTTATGTATTTCAGAAAAAGTAATGGCTTCTAAACTTAGAAAGGCCTGATACCAATGGTCTCTCTGACTTCCTTTAAAGTTTTTGAAGCATTTTCCCTGGCCTTTTCTGCGCCCTGCTTCACCACCTGGCTCAAATAGGCTTCATCAGCAGCAATAGCTTTGATCTTTTCACGGAATGGTTCGGTGAAATTTGTCATATCCTCTGCCAGTTGCTTTTTCATGTCGCCATAGCGTATTTCGCAGGCGTTGTATTTCTCTTCGAAGTACTTCAGGGTGTCTTTGGCAGACACTACTTCCATCAGCTTAAACAGATTTTGTATGTAATCCGGCTTTTCCTGGTTTGGCTCTGTGGGGCCACTGTCGGTAACGGCCTTCATAATTTTCTTTTTGATGGCCTTGGGCTCATCGCCCAGGTAGATGGCGTTCATCTCGCCTTCCGACTTTCCCATTTTTCCTGAACCGTCGAGTCCGGGAATCTTCACCAGGGCCTCGCCAAAATTGTATGGCGCCGGAACCGGGAATACCTCTTTGTTATACATCCTGTTAAAGCGCCGGGTAAACGTACGGATCATCTCCAGGTTCTGCTCCTGGTCTTTTCCTACAGGCACCTTCGAAGCCCTGTGGATAATGACGTCCGCAGCCATGAGCGTAGGATAAGTCAGCAACCCGGCATTCACATTATTAGGCTGCTTTCTGGCTTTTTCCTTAAAGGATGTTACTCGCTGCAACTCGCCCAGGTAGGCGTTCATGTTCAGCAATAGGTAAAGCTCAGTCACTTCCGGAACATCGCTTTGAACGTACAGCGTGGCTTTATCCGGATCAAGGCCGGCGGCCAGATATTCAGCCAGCACCTGGCGCACGTTACCGTGGAGATCGTCAGGTGTTG
>JAASSU010000261.1 GCA_021767705.1 Bacteroidota bacterium
GATCGCGATAATCTGAAAGATTATTTGGCAGAAAAAGAGGTGAGTTCGGCGGTTTACTATCCCGTACCCATCCACCTGCAGGATGCATATCAGCACCTGGGATACAAGGAAGGCGATTTGCCGGTAACTGAAGCGCTGTCGAAAAAAGTACTCTCACTCCCCATCCACACCGAGATGGATGACGCCTTGCTTGCGACCATTACGGAAGCGGTGAAAGAGGGGGTGAAGCACATCAGTTAATCGTTTATTTCTTTTTCATTCTTTTTCCGGGCATTGAAATATTTCTTCGTTCCGTAAGCTGCTCCCATGGCTATGAGAAGAAATGTACCACCACCTATTGGGGCACCATGAGTTTGATTATCCTCTGTGTTTTCAGATCCGTCAGCACCTCCCGGAGGTGGTGGAGGAACTGCCCCTTGAGGAAAAGCAGATTGAAGACTAAGTATTATGAAAAAGAGGACAAAGATTTTTTTTATTGTTTTCATGGTAATATGATTTACAGGTTTTTATCTTAATGTTACTTTCTTTGTTATTGTGCCGGAAGGTTTAACTACTTTAACTATGACAAAAAGGTCAGAACAGTTCAAATGAATTGAAAATTGATTACCGCTATTTACAGTCTGCTTTTTGACTATCCGGCCTAGATTATCATAGACCCACACATGACCTGTCTCCAAAGCCAATTGACCATAGGATAATATGATAAGGTTATTTTCTGAGGCATAAATTTCCATATCGGCGGAATCTTTAAATCTTTCAATAAAACTGTTCGTTTTTTTGTTTACATGTAATAGGAACCTGTCGGTTTGATCTTCTGGATAGGCCATAAAGCTATAATCTTTATCTAATGCTAAATCGTGAAAAATATGGGCTTTTTTATCTTCCAGGATGATATCAACATCTTGGAGAGAGTTACATTTTTCCATTGAAATGGTATATTCGCCTTCTGAAACCTGAGACAGAAAAACAGGAATAACCTGCCCATTTTCATCTATTGGTGCTCTTTTATTTGTTGACAGTTTAATCTCACTTTCTTTTACATAAAGTTGGGGTGAGGAATTACTGGAAATTAGTTTATGGACATCCCCCGGGATATCAAAATACTCAGAACCATCTTCTGAGAATGAGATAAATAGGGTGTTAATGAATGATTCATGCTTCATTTTAAGTTTTAAAAATGGAGTCTTAACAGGCTTATTGTTTTTATAAAAGCCTTGGTCATCATGCATTCGTGATTCTGCAGGAATGGTAAAAGTTCCGGCAGATTCTGCTTTCACGAAAAATGCTTGCCCCATTGGGATAATACCATCGGTTAAATCCCCTGTTTCGCCATTCCAGGTTAAATACTCTCCGTCAGCATCAAAATCATTATCCCAAACATAAACTGCTCCTGTGGTTATTCCCGGCTCAACATTGTCCCAATCCATAGCGCAGCTATAAGGGTTTCCAAGTAAATTGTAACCATTCACATCATTCGTCAGCGAAACATCAAGATCAGTAGTTTGAAGTGCGCCTGTCATTTCCGAAATAACGTTTGCTTTCAATGTATTATCTATCCACACAGAATACCCTTTGCCGAGTTGCAGATTTTGCGAACCATCCAATATATAACTCCATGGGTCAGCCGCATTAGTTTCATCGTATTGCGTGAGCCATGATGCAGGTGATCCTTCCCAATTAAAGTCTGCTGCTGTTACATTGGTTGTGGGAGGAGAAACAAAGTGCCAACAGTTATCAGTTAAATAGCACTCCACGGTTACCTGTCCATTGGAAAGGCTTTCAGCTATCAGCGATCCGCTTCCTGAAGCATCTGACTCTATTTTCAATGATGCACCTGGCTCAATATCTATGTCTTTGCAACTTGCATTTATACCCGGAGCAATAACCGGGTCATTTGCCACATCAGGAATGATGACATTTATTGAAGCAGTAGGAGCCCCCATGCCACCTGACCAGTTGTCCCTGTTTTCCCAGGCAGAGCTCACTGCACCTTGCCAGGTTTTGTCAGTTTCCTGCCAAGCCAAGTAAGGGTAACTACTTCCTTCATTTATATCCCAGATGTTTTCATTTTCTGTATCATCATTCGGGTTCCCCACAAAATCCCACGCATTATCAAGTCCGGCAGTAGTGAGGTCTGTAAAAGTAGAAACACTCTGCATTTCTGCATGAGTCTTTGCTGTTGCAGAACCACTTTGGCCCGGAGTATTTTGGTTTGAAACTGTAGCATCAAAGAAATTATCCGAAAGGTAATAATATGAACCTGAAGCGTCTCCCAAAAAGCCTTTATCGGTAGGGTGGCTGATATCATCATGGTCATTATAAACACTTCCTGTACTATAGCAAAGAAATATATGTGAATTATAATTATTGCCACAAAACCCACCGAACAGTTGGGTGTAAGGTAATTCGGCATTCTGATGGACATTTCCGGTTGAATAAGAGTTTTTTATAATACAGTCGCCTTGGTTATTATCACCTACAAGACCTCCAACACGATCGTCTCCTTTAACCGTGCCGGTGGCAAAGCAAGAAAAGACATCAGAGTTAGCCCAATTTTGCCCTACCAATCCACCTACTTTTTCCCCTGAGGAATAGACATTTCCTGTGGCATAGCAGTTTTTTATTAGCGCATTGTAACAATTCCAACCAACAAGCCCACCTACTTCATCATGTCCGCCAGTCACGTCGCATGTTGAATAACAATTGGTCATTTCTCCGTTTCCGGGGGAACCCGAATTGGAATGTGCCCCAACAAGACCTCCAACATCACGCGATGTGCCGCGAACCTGCCCCTCGGTATAACAATTATTAAATACCGTATTGGAGGATGATCCCGCCAGGCCACCAACATATTTTTCTCCAAGCATATCAAGGTTTGTAAGACCAATGTTTTCGATTGTTACATCGTTAACATAACCAAACAGGCCAATATAAAGCGTGGCACTCCGGTTAATCGTTAAACCGTCAATAACGTAACCATCGCCATCAAAATATCCTTCAAAGGCACTTGTGACATTGCCTATTGGGCTGAAGCCTTCATTATTGCCATCGCTTGTGGCATCAAAAGCGTCATTATATAAATCACCATCGGTGTCATCATCCGAGTCATCCCAATATTGAGTTTGACTTGCATCAATATCGGCAATAAGGATAAAATGCTGGTCCCAGTCACCTGTGGTCTGACAAAGCTCTGAGAGGTCAGCAAGTGTCCCTAACTGATAAGGGTCTGAAGAAGAACCATCCCCCCCACTATAAGTTCCCGCTAAACTGATAAGAGGAAGCATTATAAAAGTGCTTATTAAAATTAGAGTGCTTTTCATAATAAAAACATTTTAGTAGATTTTAAAAAGGTTAAAATAGTATCACTTCACACATTAAGGCAACACATATCTATTATATGGCTACTTTTTAAAGTAATTGGCTGGTATCAATGAGAGTTGGATAAAGACTTAATTACCGTTATTTTTTGTTTCTAATTTCTTAAACCATGAAGTTCTTTTAGTATCTTTGTTGTTAATGGTTCTTATTCAGTAGGTAATGGATTCATTTGTAAAATTTATGGCTATTTTGATTGCTGTGATGATACCTCAATTCATTGCTGCCAATGAATCGGACAGTTTAAAAATTAAACTGAACAATACCACAGGAGAAGAACGCTACAATATTTTACTTGACCTGGCCTATTACAACTTACAAACAGATCCACAGGCAACAGTAAACTATGGTAATGAAGCTCTATCTATTGCCGGAGATGCGAATTTAAAAATGAAGGCGTTAAACACCATCGGTCAGGGGTACCAATACAGTGGATATTTAGATTCCGCATTAGTAATCACCAAACAAGCTTATGAGTTGTCGAAAGATGGCGGTTCATCAGAGGCTCAAGCTGCAATACTTTTTAACCTGGGCACCATCAACACCGATATTGGAAACTATAAAGAGGCCCTTGAAAATCATTTGTCTTCGCTCGCGCTGGAAGAGCAAACCGGAAATTACAGAGGAATTACCAGTTCGCTCATGGAGATAGGGTCTTTATACTTTTACCTTGATGAACCTCAAAAAGCATTACAATATTACCGGGAGGCACTAAAATATGCCCGGATGACCAATGAAGAATTTTTTGTTGTCCAGGTATATCATAACATAGGAATTGCATACCAGCTAATAGGCCGCAGCGATAGTGCGCTGGCTTATATGTCGCGATACCTTGATATTGTTAAATTGAGAGAGCAGGATGTCAAGCTGGCCCGGGTCTACAACAACATTGGAAACCTGCATCATGATTTAAAAGATTTTGATGCTGCAGAAAGATATTATTTACTTTCGGTTGATCTTAGCAGTAAAATTGAGAATCTAAAATCGTTAGCAAATACAACGAAAAATCTTGCAGTACTCTACACCGATTTGAAAGATTACCCCAAGGCAGAAAAATACATATTGGAAGCCATTGAATATAGCCGGCAGGCAGGAATGAAACAGATTTTGCAACA
>JAASSU010000262.1 GCA_021767705.1 Bacteroidota bacterium
GATGAGGGAGACGACAGAAAAAAATCATACAAAAGGTTACATCGTTGGAGGTATTCACCAACCGCTGCTTATGGTAATAATGAGGTGCATTTGCATCCATATAAGGCAAGGCGTATATCAGTTGCTGAAGCTCTTGCAATACAGTCTTTACCAAAAGACTTTATTATTCCAAACAATATCACACTAACAAATTCATTTAAAGCAATTGGAAATGGAGTGCCGTTTTTAGCCGCCAAAGGCTTAGCTTTAACTATTTTAAATTTTTTAAATGGATTTGTAGAAAAAAAGTATGTACTCGATGGAGAAACTGACAGCCCAGAATATCGTAGCGTTTATAAACCAGCTCCCAAAGCAAAACAGTTATCAGTACTTGAGCCCAAAGAATAAGGGTTTAATTCAAATTGAAAGTGTTACATTACCTGAAGGCCCCATTAAAATAAAAAGATGTGACCCTTCAAAAGGAGAAACATTTAAAAATAAGCCTGCAGTTTCTATATCCGCACAAATGATTTGGAGATTTGCAAATGCTGTCAGGCCAAACCAGCCTATAAACGTTGATAGAGTGCTTGGAGCAAGTTACAACACAAGATCGGTTTTACAAACCCTTATAGCTCATACTCCACAATTCTATGTTTGCTATCCTGGCAGGATTGAAAGTATTAACGCCAACGAATCAATAAAAAAAGGTCACAAGCATTTAATATGGATGCCCGATAGCCCTCATAAAAATGGTGCTGTAGAAGAAACAGAAACAGATATTGTTATTTCTGAAATACCAACTTTAGAGGCCTATTATGATGCATTGGTGTTACCTACAGATTTGAAAGTAGATGAAATTAATATTGATATCAAAAGACGACATGCCCAGATTCAAGTAGCTCTTTATTTTATAGGAAAACAATTAGGGTTTAGGACATGGATTGCTCAAAATGATAAAGGAATTTTATACCAAAATAAGAGGCTTGGGGAGTTTGATGGTGTTATCGCAAGGCTTGATGAAGAAAGGCTTATCCAATCTCATCAGGAAGCTATAAATGCGGCATTACTAATTGATTGTATTTGGTTTAAAAATGGACGCCTAATGCCAGCAGTAATGGAAATTGAACATTCAACTGGTGTTACAAGTGGGTTAACACGCATGAAAAATTTCTATGATAGATTTCCTCCTTTTCCTACTCGATATGTTGTGGTTGCACCCGATGAAGAAAGAAATAAGGTGGTTAAGGAAGCGAATAAGCCTCAGTTTGCTGACTTACAAACAAAATTCTTCCCTTATTCTGCTGTTGAAGAGCTGTATGCTTTGTGTCAAAAGAGAAAAATTAGAGGAGTCACAGAAGAATTTCTTGATTGCTATATGGAGGCTATTGTCAATTAATTTCATGTTAATTATTTAACGAAATTTTGAAACACTACGACATCATTGTAATCGGCGCCGGAGCCTCGGGGATGCTGGCGGCAGGAGCAGCGGCGGCTGAAGGTGTCCGGGTGGTTTTGCTGGAGAAGAAAGAGCGTCCCGGACGAAAGCTGCTGATCACCGGAAAGGGGAGGTGTAACATCACCAACAACTCGTACACGTCCGAATTTCTGAAGCACATCCATCCGAAAGGAAACTTTTTGAAGAAAGCTTTTTCGCGATTTTTCACTAAGGACATTATTTCCCTTCTGGAGGAAAACGGCGTAGCGGTCAAGACTGAGCGTGGCAATCGTGTGTTTCCGGCGGATGATTCTGCCGCTTCGGTGGTGGATGGTTTAGCACGTTGGATAAAAAAGGAGGGCGTGGATCTGAAAACCAATTGCCGGGTTACAAAGCTGATGGCTTCTGATAATGCTGTTGAAGGTGTTGAGGCAGTGGTGGACGGAAAGAACGAAAAGCTGATGGCTCCCAAAGTGATTATCACTACCGGCGGCAAAGCTTATCCGGCAACGGGCTCTACCGGCGATGGGTATTCGCTGGCAAAAAGTGTTGGACATTCTGTTGTGACGACACGCCCGGCACTCGTGCCACTGGAGCTGGAAGGTACGTTCCATCAGAAGCTGGATGGCTTGCTGCTGAAGAATATCCTGCTGGTAGTTTGGATTGACGGGAAAAAACACAGCGATGAATTCGGGGAGTTGTTTTTTACCGAAACCGGAATTTCAGGTCCGGTGATTCTGACACAAAGCCGTGCAATAGTGGATGCCCTCGACCAGGGAAAAAAGGTAAGGCTGACCATCGATCTTAAACCTGCCTTGGATCATCAGAAGCTGGACAACCGCCTGCTGCGCGACCTGGATGCCGATGGCAAGAAAAAGCTGGCCAACATTTTCAAGGGATGGCTGCCCTCAGCCCTCATCAGTCCTTTTATTCAGAAAGCAGGGATAGAAGCGGAAAAAAGCGGCCATCAGGTAACGGCTAAAGAGCGGAAGCAAATCCGGGTAACGATGAAGAACCTGGAATTGGAGGTCAGCGGCTACCGTCCGTTTAAGGAAGCGGTGATTACAGCCGGCGGGGTTGATACCCTTGAAGTGGAGCCGGCCACGATGGAATCAAAACTTATGAAAGGGCTTTATTTCGCTGGAGAGGTGTTGGATTTGGATGCGGATACCGGCGGTTACAACCTGCAAATCGCTTGGTCGACAGGCTGGGTGGCCGGAAAATCAGCAGCAGGGAAATAAGTCAGGATTTTTTAATTTCGCTTGAGCAAACAACAATGCATGGCTAAGAAAAAGAAGTTTTACGTCGTATGGCAGGGGTTAACCCCAGGGGTTTATGCAAGCTGGGCAGAGTGCCAAAGACAGATCAAGAATTTCCAGGGCGCCCGCTACAAGTCTTTTCCCTCGAAAGAAATCGCTGAAAAAGCTTATCGCGCCGGACCGGATGCGGAGGTGAGCCGGAATGCACCCAAGGAAGACTTAAGCAAGGCCGAGCTGGAGAGGATCGGAAAACCCATTATGCCCAGCTTATCGGTGGATGCCGCCTGCAGCGGAAATCCGGGAATTATGGAATATCAGGGCGTGAATACCTACGACAAAACAGTATGGTTCCGTAAAGGGCCTTATCCTGATGCCACAGTAAATATCGGTGAATTCCTGGCTTTAGTGCATGGCCTGGCATTGCTCAAACAACAAAACAGCGACCTTCCTATCTATTCTGATTCGCGCACGGCCATGAGCTGGGTACGCCGGAAAAAGGCCAATACCAAGCTGGCGCGGACTTCGAAGAACAAGGAGGTTTTTGACCTGGTGGAGCGTGCCGAATACTGGCTCAGAAACAACACCTGGAAAAACCCCATCCTGAAGTGGGAAACCAAAGCCTGGGGCGAAATTCCGGCTGATTTTGGGAGGAAGTGATTATTGAGGTGTAAACTTGATTACCTATAGAATACACAACCCAACGTTCACAAAATTTAATATTCCAGCAGGCGAAGAATACTTAAGAATCAGATTCCTTGCCCATTGTTTCGCTGACAGGCGATTTAGGATGGCTATGCTTATAATGCGCGAAACAAGGGCTGCGGAATGACGATGTTATACTGATAGGCAAGGGAAATGCGCGCGACGACACCGAGTAAGCTCATAATGCGTCGTCGCGCGCATTTCATTTTAATATCTATGTATCAGGTCATTCTAAGGAATAAGATCAAAATAATGCTCTACAATGAATGATGACAACGCTAAATCAAAATGCTATGATTGCATTTGTAAGGCTATTTTTTACTCCCGGCCTATGAGGGTATGGTTCGCAAAACAAGCAGGGAATTATGGGGCAGGCCTGTGTGGTAGCCATTCGCGAGTGAACCGGCAGAATGTTGATGAAAAACTTAAAAAGCCAAAAAATTGAGAACATTAATAATTTATCCGTGAACGGCTCGAATGGCGTGGATAATTTCCTGCGTAGCTTTTGCCGACATGCCCTCGTCAGCCTTGACCTTTTGGTACTTTTGGGTCAAGCCAAAAGTACAATATAGAGACCTGCCGGCCTCCTGCAATTGCCGAAAATGTTAAGAGCTTATAGTCAAAGCATAACTAAAAGTTGTCATTGGTAACAAATCACAAAGCGATAGCGGAGTGATGCAGTGAGGCCCGAAGGTGTCGTCCGGTACGTTCGGGCGGGAATCTGTTTTGCACAATTCATAAGAGATTAAACCCTCTTAAATATAGTTCTAAATCAACACAAGAATCATAAAAATCAGATAATCAGTTAATGTTGATAAGTAGCTACGTTAACAACTAAATAATTATTTATCTTCTGATAAAACAACACCCGCGCTGTTCGATTTCACATCATAAACATGTGTCTTGATGTTGTGTTTACGAAACTCCATGATAAGGTTGGTACGCATTTCCGTTTTCAGTTCCCAGGCATCTGAGGGTTTGTTAGCCCAGGCAGCCAGCCAACACTTGAAGCCGCGCTCACTCATATCCATCACCCAGAATTTTGGCTCTTCGTAATCCGCGCAATAAGGGCTTTTTGATGCAGCCTCAAGTGCCATCGTTTTTATCTTTTCTA
>JAASSU010000263.1 GCA_021767705.1 Bacteroidota bacterium
AAAGCCTTATCTTCGCAGCCTTTAACAGGATAAATCTATTTGTATGAATGAATTCAGTATCCGCACAGATTTCATCAATCTGCAGCAATTACTAAAGGCATTGAACATCGCGGAAAGCGGCGGGCATGCAAAAATCCTTATCGAAGATGGGGACGTTGCCGTCAATGAAGAAGTTGAATTCCGCAAAAGAAGAAAACTCTATCCCGGAGATATTGTTAAGGTAATGGAAGAGGAAATAAAAATTACAAGCGAGAAGGATGTCAAAAAGGGATGAGTTTTACAGCAAGTTAAAAACCACACTAAATAAAAATCACAGCTGGCCAAGTGTCTACCTTTTCAAATTCATTATTCCTGATGAGCCCGATAAGTTTGACAGGGTGCAAAAACTGTTTGATGCCGAAGCCAGCGTATCCTACAAGAAATCCCGGAAAGGAAATTTTATCAGTATCTCAGGAAAGGAAATGATGATGAGTGCCGAAGACGTGATTTACCGCTATCAGAAAGCCGAAAAAATAGAGGGGATCATTATGCTGTGATCCCCTCCTGAAATTCTTAATTCGAGATATTTACAGCACTCCCAGTCCGAATAAAAATACCAGTCCGATAGCAATCGGGGCGATAAACCTGATGATAAACAGGTAGGCCTCGAAAAAGACGGCTTTGGTTGTTCCGCTATTGGTGATTTCGTCCTTAACCTGCTTGCGCGAGAGGAACCATCCTGCAAAGAGCACGATAAAGAAACCTCCTAGTGGAAGCAACAGGTTTGCTGAAGTCCAGTCGAGCAAGTCAAAAATATTCATTCCGAAAAGTGTAAGCTGATCCCAGGGGCCTTGCGACAAGGTGCATAAAACACCGGTGGCGGTAATGGCAACAGCAGCAACTGCCGTGGCCACTTTTCTGCTCCACCCGAGCTGCTCGGTGCAGTAGGCCACCACCACTTCCAGTACAGAGATGGAAGACGTAAGCGCCGCAATCAGCAGCAAGGAGAAAAACAGGATAGAGAAAAAGTATCCGGCAGGCATGTTATTAAAAATACTGGGCAAGGTAATGAAAACCAGTCCCGGACCTGAATTCGGTTCTATTCCGAAAGCAAACACCGCAGGAAATATTGCCACCCCGGACAGGATAGCAATAAGCGTATCGGCGGCAGAGATAGCTGCAGCGGAGTTTCCGATATTGTCTTTTTTACCAATGTAAGAGCCGTAAGTAATCAGAACACCCATCCCGATACTCATCGAAAAGAACGCCTGTCCCAGTGCTTCAAGGATAACAGGTGCTGAGAGTTTCGAGAAATCAGGTGCAAACAGAAAAGCCAGTCCTTCGGCTGAGCCGGGCAAAGTCACCGCCCTTACCACCAACGCAACAATAATCAGTAAGAGAAGTGGCATTAATATTTTCGTGTACTTCTCGATCCCGTTTTTGATTCCTGCCACTACAATTCCGGCAGTTAACACCATGAATATCAACTGCCACATCACAGGCGAGGAGCCGCTGGTTCGGAAACTATCAAAAGACGTTGAAAGGGTTGCCGCATCTTTTCCCTGGAAATTATTAGTTATCGATTGGAAAAGATACTCCATCGTCCAGCCCGCCACAGTGCTGTAAAAAGCCAGAATCATGAAAGCTCCCAGGATTCCCATCACACCAATCAGGTACCACGGTTTTCCGGGCGCCAACTTTTTAAATGCCCCAAATGCATTTCGTTGAGCCATGCGGCCAATCGCAAACTCCGATAACATCACCGGAAGTCCGATGGAGACGATAGCCAAAACATAAATAATCAGGAAAGCAGCGCCGCCGTTTTCCCCGGCGACATAAGGAAAGCGCCATATGTTTCCAAGCCCTACAGCAGAGCCCGCAGCAGCAGCAATCACTCCAAATTTAGAACCAAAACTATCACGCTTAGAAAAGTCGAATTGTCCCATAGTCAGTTTTTTAGTTAGAAGCGAGGTAAAATTACAAAAATTACATTTCGAATATCAATAGCAAAACCCATCCTGAGTTTTTTAATCCATGATTACCCCACCCCCTTTATCAATTTGCGACGAAAAATTCATACACCCAATTGTCCATTCTATAAATCAGCTGCATATCATTTTGGACTTCAGCAACCTTCCGCAAACGTTTGCATAAGCTAAACTGTTAAATGAAAGGGTCTTTACCGAAAAACTCCCTTATCTTTAAGGATTATAAATAGCAATACAGGTATCATCTCACACTATGTAACTTATTGATAGATAAATAAGTATTATATATCACGTTAATAATTCGAAAAATCATAATTTGCAAATAGATATACTAAAGACTAACCAATGACTAACTGAAAAACGCAATCGTATGAAAACACAAAAAACACTTTTCTTTATTTTACTGATGTTGATAATACATCCGGCCATCACCATCGGTCAGATTTATGCACCGGAAGGGTTAAACATGCCGGGAGGTTGGGATGGATGGAGTAATCCGCCCACAAATCCTGTTTTTGCCGGGGAAGCGCAAAGCGATAACGGCTTGCTTCAACTGGTTGAACTGGGTACTACTTCTATGTATCAAACCACATTTGAAGTTGCCGTTGACGGCGATGTAACATCCGGTGATTATGAGTTTAAATTTACCAGCGGTCCTACAAGTAACTATTGGGCAAATGGCTGGGGAAATGTTAGCGTTACAGCAAACACTTTGCAGGAATACCAGCTTGGTGGTGGCAACAACAGCATTACACTTAGCGATCAAAAATGGTATGTGATGAACTGGGAAAACAAAGGTTATGAAAACACCAATGCGGTCTTTATGGAAATCGATTCGGAACCAGCTAACCTTTTAAGCGTATCACACACACCAGAGAATCCTGCGGCCAGCACCCCGGTTACTATACAAGTAATATCAGATATTGCCCCGGGACCTGCACAATACGTTTATGTCAGATATACAGATGATGAATGGCAATCCTCCAATTTGCAAGAGGTTAGTTTTACCGGAACAACAGGCACTGCACTGCTGGACGGATTTCCCATAAATACTACTATTGAATATTATGTCTTCAGTACAAATGTGGAAAACCCCACCCAGAATTTTGACCTTCAAACCATTCGATTCAACAATAATGAAGGAAATAATTACGAAATTGTGATTTCAGATGAATTTCCTGTCACATTCTCAGTCTCCGACGGAACAGACCCGGTTGAAGGGGCCATTGTCGACATCAACAGCACACAGCTTACAACCGACGCTGCCGGTGAGGCGACCATCGACCTGGAAAACGGGAGTTACCCTTACACCGTTTCTGCTGACGGGTTTATCGATGCCTCTGGCGAAGTGACAGTCAATGGCGCTGCCGTTTCTGAAGAGGTCACCCTTTCGCAGGGATTTGAGGTCACTTTCAATGTGGATATGTCGGGTTTTGTCGCACGTAACTTTAACCCGGCCACGGACGAGGTCTATATCACCGGGACGCCATTTGGTTGGGCCGAGCCGGGAACCAACAGTGATTTTAAACTCGAAGACCCGGACGGGGATTTGATTTATTCGCTTACTCAAGATGTATCCACAGGCTCGCATGAGTACAAGTATTTTTACATCCCTGACGGATACTCCGGCTCCGGATGGGATAACGGGGAATGGGATGCAGGCGATAACCGCACCTTTGAACTAACTGACCAGGCCCTTACTTTCGATGACATATGGGGAGCTTTTGTGGCGGAATTCCACGTCATCAACGAAAGTGCTGAAAATATTGAGGGGGCTACCGTGGAAGTGAACGGGGAAACCGCCGATACGGATGCCTCAGGGCTCGCTGCCTTTAACCTCCCGCCCAACAACTGGGACGGCTACGATTACCAGGTTTCGGCCAATGGGTATTCCAATGCGCTGGGGAATATCATGGTCGATTACAGTGATGTGGAAGAAGAGGTAACCTTGTTACCGCCATCTGACTTTACGGTCACTTTCTCTGTCTCCGACGGAACAGACCCGGTTGAAGGGGCCACCATCGATATCAACAGCACGCAGCTTACAACCGACGCTGCCGGCGAGGCTACCATCGACCTGGAAAACGGGAGTTACCCTTACACCGTTTCCGCTGACGGGTTTATCGATGCCTCTGGCGAAGTGACGGTCAATGGCGCTGCCGTTTCTGAAGAGGTCACCCTTTCGCAGGGATTTGAGGTCACCTTCAATGTGGATATGGATAATTTCTCCAGAGATTTTAACCCTGCCACAGACAAAGTCTATATTTCCGGAAGTCCGTTTGGCTGGCCTGAGCCGGGAACGGATGCGAATCTTGAATTGACTGACGGCAACAGTGATATGGTTTATACCCTTACCTCCGAAATCGCCATCGGCACTCATGAGTACAAATATTTCTATGTTCCTGACGGTGTGGGTTCAAGCTGGGATTACGGCGAATGGGACAACCCTGAAAACAGGACTTTGGATGTCACTGATGGCCCTGTAATTACAGAAGACTCGTGGGATGCCTTCACGATTGAAT
>JAASSU010000264.1 GCA_021767705.1 Bacteroidota bacterium
GGCGTAAAAAGCTACTGGGCTGCATGGCCATACCTTCCACGTGAAACACGTGGATATGTACCCGCTTTTTTTGCGGTCACTTACGTGATGAACTACGCCGCCGAGCACAACCTCTATCCCATAGATCCCGGGTATCTTTACCAGGAGGTGGATACCGTTAGGGTGAAAGATGTGCTAAGCTTTGAACAGATTTCCGAAAAGTTCGGGCTCGACCTTGAAACTATCCGTTTCCTTAACCCGCGCTACAAGCAGGGAATTATTCCGGCTAACGATGGGAAAAAGCACTACCTCAGGCTGCCATACGAAACAGCTACAGCATTCCTCGAAAGCGGTGATGATATCTACAATTTCAAAACCAAGCGCGGTATAAGGAGAGAAAAGCTCCTTGCCGAGATTGAAAAGGCACGCTCACGCCGTGTGCATATCGTCAGGTATGGCGAAAACCTCGGACTGATTGCCCGCAAGTATCGCACCTCAGTGTCAAGGCTTAAAGCCTGGAATAATCTGCGGTCAAGCCGGATATATGCTGGTCAAAAACTCATCGTTTTCCCTGGATACCAGTCCTCTTCTTCGCGTTCAGTGGCAAAAACCTCAGGGGATTACCACACCGTTAAGCGTGGCGAGTCGCTGGGAATTATAGCCAATGCCTACAATGTGAGCGTTTCCGACCTCCGCCGATGGAACAATATCTCAGGCAACCTGATCCGCATCAACCAGCGTATCCGGGTAAAACCGCCAGAAACAACATCCACATCCGATGGCGAGTACATCTACCACACCGTTAAAAGTGGCGATACCCTTTGGGAGATTGCCAGGCAATACGATGGTGTTTCCGTCAGCCAAATCAAGGAGCTTAACGGCATCTACAACTCCAAACGCCTTTATCCCGGACAGAAAATCAAAATAGCATCTACAAAAGGATAATGCCACAGCTTTTTTACGGAAGTGAAGGTTACAAAGTGCTGGATTAAGGATTCGCACTTTTCCTCTCGTCGATGGCGGACTTAAACGCGCAAGCGTAAGAATAATAACCCCGTGTAAGGAAGTAGTTTGCAACCCGGGGTTCAGACATCTATAAAACCTTCAACCGTAGCTCGGATATTTTTCGCAGCCAAAAACTAAAATCAGGCGGAAATATACGAACGTATGCTTAGAAATTAATTCGTGTCAAATATTCACCCTAAGGTACTCTCCCCCTGCATGTAGGGGAGACTTGAAAGACATTATGTATTTAAATTGTTTTGAGGAAGATTTCTGGCTTAATATTTATTATCGTTCCGCGGCTATGGTGCGTGCCGTTTTATTACTACTAATTTTATTAATTTGCACCATCTTCATTATTACAATTTTCTTTTATTAATAGCACAAACTTCGGCATGCACTATGAGCCGCTGTTACCACCCTGTGCTTTTTCTTTTTGTATTATTTCAATTAAGTCTGTTCGGTTTTGAGGTAAATTATTTTTTGCAATTTCCCAAATCATTTCATAATCAACTCCAAAATATTCATGAGCAATTAAGTTTCTGAGTCCATACATTTTTTTCCATGGAATTTCCGGATACTTTTCTTTAATTTCTGTCGGAATATTTTTCGATGCTTCTCCTATTATTTCAAAATTCCTGATTACTGCATCAACAAACATATAATTCTGCTTGAATTTTTTAAAGTCTAAATCTCCTATATACTCTTCAATCCTTTCCATTGATTGAAGCATATCTTCAAGATATAGTATAAACTCTCTTTTTATGGGAATCATATGTATTTAACGCTATTTAAAATATTTTGTCTAAGTTGTTCCTTTAACGCTTTTTCTGAAACCAGGTCTACTTTAATTTTTAATTGGTTTTCCAAATATTCCTGAAGGTCAAAAAATTCCCATCCAAGAGGTTTTGTAAATGAAACTAAAATATCAATGTCTGAAGATTGATTCTGTTCATTCCGTGAATAAGAACCAAAATATCCAATTCTGTCAACATTATATTGTTGTAAAAGGAATGGTTTCAATTCCTTTAATTTATTTTCTATGTCAATATTAGTTTTCATATTACAAATTTACACAATTTTTATATTTAACCCAAATTGATTCTTTAGTATGGGTGGTAATTGGTTTATATATACCTTAAGGTGCTCTCCGCTGCTTGCAGGGGGTCCCGAAAGTTTTCGGGAGGAGGGTAAAAACAACGCCAGCCATAGCAACAGCAGAAAATAAAACTATACTAACCGATTTCCCAGCATCAACTCTCGTTATACACCTTCAATACCGTTTCACGCAGAGCTTTTCCCGATTCGGTGAAAAGATGGTGGATGTTGCCGGCAATCGTTTCGGGTTTCACCCACTTATCGAAATCGGCATCCGGCATGGCTTCGCGGTTGGGAGGCGTATCTATCAGGCTGGGCATGATTACCGACGAGGTGATTCCGGTGTCTTTCGACTCTTCATTGATGACATCTGAAAGGTAATGCACCAGTCTTTTTGAAAAAGCATAAGCCACCACACCTTTTGCAGCAGAAGATTCAAGCGCAGGACGTGCGCCAATCAGCACAATCTGACCCTTTTTGCCTTTTGATTTCAGTGCTTTGAAAGCAGCACGTGAAGAGTTGTAAGCCGTCTGAAAATTGAGCCTGTACATTTTATTCACATCCTCCAAAGCTGTATTTTCAAACGAGCCCATGCCAAAACCACCTACAGTTAGCACAGCGCCATCAAAATCGCCGACCCCTTCAATAGCTTTCAGGGTCTCCTCCTCATCCATCAGGTCGGCTTCATACACTTCCAGATTCTCATCCTTCATAAAGTCCGGATTGGAGCCCGGAGCAATAAACCCTTTAACCTGATATCCTTCTTTTAAAAACTTTCGTGTAACGGCTTGTCCAAGGTTTCCGCTTGCGCCTGTGACTAATATGGTTTTTTTCATAGTGTTTTTATTTATCTTACAATGCGCCCGTCAGTTTTGTTCAGCATCAGCTTGGCGGCGGAGACACCGAAAAGACATTTCCGTAAATCTGACATCAGTCATCCTGTTAAAGAAAAAGGCTTAATTTTGAATGAAATATCCGGCTTTTGAGCCCCGGATGTTAAAGATTTTATAATATCGCGAAGCAAAGTTTCGTTTGAAAAAGAAAAAACTATGATCAAGGTAAGCAGAATCATTTCTCTTGTAGCACTTTTCGCTGTTTTACTCGCGGCTTGCGACTCCTCGCAAAAAGAGGGCAAGGACAATAAATCGGATGGCCCCCGTCTTCCTCACTCTGTGGGAGCCTCCAGCGAAATACTGGTGGTAATGAATGAAGGACTCTGGACCGGCGAGCCCGGCAAAGTGGTCCGCGAATTTTTTCACCAGGATGTGCCCGCCCTGCCACAGGTGGAGCCGCGTTTTAACACCGCCAACATCAACCTCACCGCCCTCACCAGCAAAATGTTTAAAAAACACCGCAACCTTTTCATTGTCGACATCGACGAGAAGTATGATGCGGCTGATATCAGCAACAAAAAGGATGTCTGGGCCGTGCCGCAGCGCTATATCAGGGTAAATGCCCCCAGCTTTGAGGCATTTCTCAACGCATTTAACCAAAACAAGAATGGTTTTATGCAATTGTTCCATGAAAACGAAATAAGGCGCGTACAGCGCGTTTTTGAGTCGGGGGAGGATGTCACCATGCAAAACAAATTAATGCGCAACAGGGGCATCACACTTACCATCCCGAGAGGGTTTTTTATTGCCAAGAACCTTGACCAGTTTATGTGGATAAGAAAAGAGACAAGTGAGTTCAGCCAGGCACTCTTGATCTTTTTCGAGAACTACCGCGACACTTCACAGTTCAGCCGCGGTGAAATTATAAGGCGACGCGATCAAATGACCCGCAATCATGTGCCCGGTCCCACAGAAGGCTCTTACATGCGCATTTCTGACGATGTGCCGCCGCAGATGGAACGCACCACCTTTAACGGCGATTTTGCGGTGCTCACCCGCGGATTGTGGGAGGTGGAAAACGGCTTTATGGGCGGTCCTTTTATGAGCTACACTTTCGTGGATGAGAAAAACTCAAGACTCATCACCCTCGACAGCTACGTTTACGCCCCCGGCCAGGACAAGCGCGACAAGCTCCTCCAGCTCGAAGCCATCATGAAATCATTCAAAGTGGTGGAAGACCAATAAGCAAAACCACTCAAAAAACACAGTGCCTCAATCACCTGATGGTGGTTGAGGTTTTTTTGTTGGTTTAGAGGGGATTTTAAAATCCTACATTCTATGATGAAGGATAAAAGTCGTCCGGTGTGTAACATACTTTAGATAAAATGCATAGAAAACTGGCTTTTAGTAGCCGAGTGAGATTTTGTTTGTATTTCATTTTGAACCAGCAAGGCATTTACAGCATAAAAAAGAGCATAATAGAGCCGATTTACAGCTGAATTCCAAAATGCATTATTAGCCAGAATTCTTGCAGCCTCAAATGTTTTTTGCGCTGATTCTAATCGATATTTA
>JAASSU010000265.1 GCA_021767705.1 Bacteroidota bacterium
ATTTTCCAGCCTTTCAAACAGGGGTATCATTACTTACAATACGGAAAGGTATTTTAAATTCAATGATGGGAATGGGACTCCGGTAGGAGATATCTGGACAATTTATCTGGAAACCGGGAAACTGGGGCTTGATTATCTCTGTCCGGGCGATGAGTTGGCCATATATGAAGCGGACACACTTGTAGGTAAAATGCATATCAAAGAAGAACCAAGTGATTTTATGCCCGGATGGCAATCGATGGTCGCCTTTTCGGAATTCAGCCAGGCCGATGGTTACGAACCCGGAGAGGAATTCAATTTCAGGCTTTACGATGCCAGCATGGAGCGGGAATACACCTCTTATGATTATAGTTTCCTGGATGACCCCGACTATTATTCAGGCGATGTCTTTCCGGATGGAGAGCCCAACAGCATGCTTAGCATCGATTTTGTTCCCGAACTGCTTTCGCCCATAAACTTACAAGCTTCTACAGAAGGACATGATGTAGAGCTTACATGGCAAGCTCCAAATTCTGACAGAGACCTGATTGGTTACAATGTATACAGGAATGGCAATAAAATTAACAATGACCCCATTACAGAAAATTCATACGAAGATAATGGCCTGTTATCAGATAATTATGAATATTATGTTACAGCCGTTTACGACGAGGGAAATTCCCCACCCTCAGAACCAGTTAACATTATCATTGACCTGGTATATTTTGAGCCAGAGGAACCTGCTTCCTCAGAAAACCCCATGAATGTTATTATTCATTCAGCAGCAATCATGGACAATCAGCTTGAAGTTTTTGATGAAGTTGCATTATTCAAATACCAGTCAAATGATACCTTGTGTATGAATGCATACAGTATTACCAATACTGATTTTCCTGATACACTTTTTGTTTTTGAGCAAACAGAAACTGATGTTGGCTATAGTGAAGGTGACACATTGTTTTACAGAATATTTGACTATTCTACTAATAAATTTTACCAGGATGTAATTGTTAACATGCAACCTGACAATCAGGACACGTCCCGTGTTTTCCTGCCAAATGAAGAAACAAATGTAATATTAAACTGGATTCCTTATGCTCCCGTAAACCTTTCGGCGAATACGGATAATTACAATGTGTTTTTGAACTGGGATGAGAGCCCGGATAATTCAGGAATCAATTTGTTAGGGTATAATGTTTACCGCGATAATCAGAAAATAAACAGTAACATTATTCAAACTGAGAATTATACTGATTACGGCTTGCCGATAGGAACCTTTAGCTATAAAGTAAAAGCAATTTACGAACAAAGCCTTTCGAGGAGTTCTGATGCAATAGAAATCCAGATAGAAAGCGATTTTTTCCTCCCCGTCCAGGAAACGGAAAGTGAAGAGAATATGACTTTCGAGTTTTTTGGGGCAGAAGTTGATGGTGTGCCACTTACGACCTATGACCAGGTGGCGGTTTTTGCCATGACGGAGGCTGACACCTTGATTTGTGTGGGGGCGGGTTCAGTGCGCAATGAAATAACAAACACTGAAACATTGACCATAAAGGCTTACCGCGATAATCCGGACACGGAAATAAAAGATGGCTTTGAAGAGGGCGATTCGATTTACTACAAGTTTTGGGATGAATCGACCGGAAACGTATACAACTACCTTGAGCGCAGCTTTCCTTTTGATGCAGGGCTTGGGTTTAACCACGATCACTACTCTTACAGTGACACCTGCAAAGTGAGTCTTGATTTCTTTACTCCTCCCCCAGTAAAATTTATGCTGGATGACGACACGACTTATTGCCGAAACACCAACGGTAACATCGAAATTACGACCGAAGATTTCAAAAATATCGAAGGGTTTTCTTTAAGTCTCAGAATTGACACTTCGAAATATACTTTCGACACCCTGACCATTCAGCATGATTTTCTGAATAACAGCGATATAACTTTTTCGGGAGATACGCTTTTGATAGAATGGGATTCGGAGGATTCTCATTCGCTTGAAGGATATGACACGCTCTATACTTTGACTAACAGCATCCATGAAAATGGCAACTCATTTCTGAATTGGAATGAATCAACTATCAACGGGATGCCCTACCAGGAAGCTACATACCAAAATACCGCGTTCTTTATCGAAAAGTTACCCAACAACCCCGGTGCCATTTTCGGAGATGACCAGGTGTGCAACGGAACAGGGTTTTCGCAGTATTCAATCAACGAAATAAGCAATGCCAGCACATATAACTGGGTGTTGGCAGATACTGATGCGGGTGAAGTTAATGAAAACAACACAGAAGCCACCATTATCTGGAACACCAGTTTTGAAGGGTCAACTACATTAACAGCTTTCGGAGAAAACCAGTGTGGAGCCGGACCAGTATCTGAGCAGGATATTGAGATTACCAATACGGTTTACACCGGGGTATCGATCAGCGCAAGCACGGCCGATTGTGAGAACGACACCATTACATTTACCGCTGCCGCAATCAACGGAGGAAACAACCCCATATACAACTGGTATATCAATGATGAGATGCACTTCTCGCATAACAGCACCCTGACAAGCCACAATTTTAGTAATGATGACGAGGTTTATTGCGAACTGGTTTCAAGCAGCGAGTGTGTGCAAAACAACCCTGCACAATCAGAAACTATCGTTTTGGAATTAGCCCCCTTGCCATCTCAACCCGAGTCAATAACCGGTCCTGATGAGATTTGCCACACCATACCGGTAAGCTACTACACTACGCCAGGCGCACAATATGCTGATGATTATGTTTGGACGGTTACACCACCCGCTCATGTGGACGAGGTGATTAGCAATGGGAACAACGCCGAAGTTTATTGGAACGATAATACGCATGACGCAGCTTATATCGAGGTGCGCGGTATTAACGAATGCGGAAGTGGCGAGGCCAGGCAATTTATCACGTTACGCCCAGTTTGTACTGATAACGAAACACAAGCTGAAGAAAGCATTAAAGTGTATCCTAACCCCTTTAAGGAAAACATTACTATTGAGCTCGGTGTGCTAAAGTCAGGGGCACAGGTGATGATTACAGATTTACGGGGCACGCTGGTGCATTCGGAAGAGATGACAGCACCGCACCACCTTATTCTTACACATCACCTGCCCCGCGGGATGTATATCCTGAAAGTAATAAACGGCGATGAGGTGAGCTACAGGAAGGTGGTGAAGAAGTAATAATTCCAGTAGCGCAGATTTCACGGATTTTGGAGGATTACACGGATTAGAAGATATTTTCAATCATAGTATTTTATAGGATATAGCCCTGAAAGGGCTGAATATGAATAGCCCCGGGGTTTTAACCCGGGGTTAGTTATGTTTAAGGATTTCGCCCTCATCCCAAACTCCCGATACTCGGGACAGGCCCTTCTCCCCCGAGAGAAGGGGACTGCCAACCGTTTTTACTCCCCTTCTCCTCGCAGGAGAAGGGGTTGGGGGATGAGGTGAAACGACGGTAGGGATTATCCAACACCATCTGAGTTCTTCTCTGACATTTCGGGTGTTCCGCCTGAACTGGACTTTTGGCTGCGATTGGGGGCAAGGTCACGGCGGGAAGACTGGTGGGGATTCTTAAACCCCGGGTTGAAACCCGGGGCTATTCTCATTCGGAGTCACCATCAGGAAGATCTTCTGGCGAGCGGTTCGCCCTTTTCCCTTGCCGATAGCTATCGGCTTCTCCCCCGGGAATAATCCCCTCTCCTCGAGGAGAGGGTTAGGGTGAGGTGAAACGACGGTAGAGATTATCCACCACCATCTGAGTTCTTCTCTGACATTTCGGGTGTTCTCAAAGAACAGGGCCCGGATGAAACACTGCTATTTCAGGATAAACTTTCCTGAAGCACTCTTATCACCAAATAACAGCTTATACAGGTAAACACCCGGAGTGAGATGCCCTGTGCCGATTGAAACCTTCTGGTCTGATTTCTTCACAGCGTATTTTTTGGTGGCCACCTGATGGCCTTGATTATCGTAAATCTCCAGAATGGCCAGGCCTTGGTATGAAAAGCCCCAACTTAAGTTAAGCCTTTCCTTAACAGGATTGGGGTAAGCTTTGACTACTGGCTGTTTCTGATCAGATAATTCAGGGATATCCACGTAATATTCCCCGAATTTATTGCGCAGGATATCATGAACCAGGTTCTTAGCTGGAGCTGACTCCAGGTAATAGAAGGGTATGCTGGTAACAAACAGGCTTTTGTCATCACCCACGTTGTATATCCCCACTGGCAATCCATGATATTCACCAAGAAATGTGGTGCTATCGTGATCAGAGCCATAGTACCAAGCAACACCAGAATTATTTGGTTTTTCAAAAGCTTCAACCATAAACAAGAATCCATTCTCGATCTTATTTTCGTCAATCCTTATATCAGTCTGTGTTTCCTCGTCAAAAATAAAATTCAGCATTTTTCCCGGACGATTGAGCACACTGTCAATCAAAAGCTTCTCTTTGAGGAAATAATGAGACTC
>JAASSU010000266.1 GCA_021767705.1 Bacteroidota bacterium
GGAGACCGACCTGGACTTGGGGCATTACGAACGTTTCATCGGGAAGTCTACGTCACAGGCGAATAACGTGACCACAGGAGCGATCTATCGCTCGGTCATAGAAAAAGAGCGCAGAGGCGATTACCTGGGAGAAACCGTGCAGGTGATTCCGCATATTACAGATGAAATAAAGCAGCGTGTCAAACTGCTGGGCAACAGCGGAAATTATGATTTTGTTATCACGGAAATCGGAGGTACAGTTGGTGATATTGAGTCACTGCCATACATTGAAGCAGTGAGGCAGTTGCGATGGGAAATGGGCAAAGATGCTGTGGTGATTCACCTGACGCTAGTGCCATATCTTGCTGCTGCAGGAGAGCTGAAAACAAAACCTACGCAGCATTCTGTAAAAACCCTCCAGGAGTCAGGAGTGCAGCCGGATATTATCGTTTGCCGTACTGAACGTACGCTTAACAGTTCGTTACGAAGAAAGATAGCACTCTTCTGTAATGTGGACGAGCCCGCGGTTATTGAATCAATTGATGCCAGCTCTATCTACGACGTTCCCCTGCTGATGAAGAAAGAAAAGCTTGATCAGGTTACTTTAGATAAAATGGGAGTAGCTAATGCGGATGAGCCTGATTTGGAGTCGTGGAAAGATTTCCTCTACAAACTCAAGAACCCAAAGCGAAAAGTTGTTATTGGCCTGGTAGGAAAATATATTGAACTGAAGGATGCTTACAAATCCATTATGGAAGCTTTTGTTCATGCCGGCGCGGCTAATGAATGCAAAGTACACCTCAGGCTGCTTAAGGCCGAGGACATGGATCATGAAGATGGAATTGAACGTTTAAAAGGTCTTGATGGGGTTTTGGTGGCTCCCGGATTTGGTTCGAGGGGTATTGAGGGTAAAATAAATGCCATAAGGTATGCCCGCGAAAGTAAAACACCTTTCCTGGGTATCTGTCTCGGTATGCAGTGTGCTGTCATAGAGTTTGCGCGCAACGTGCTGGGCTATGAAAATGCCAACTCTACAGAAATGGACTCCGATACCGACCATCCGGTAATAGATATCATGGAAGAACAAAAGAATATTGAAGAGATGGGCGGAACGATGCGGCTGGGTGGATACTTGTGCAGGCTTGAGGAAGGCAGCCATGCCCTGAAGGCATACGGGAAGCAGGATATCTGGGAGCGTCATCGTCACCGTTATGAGTTCAATAACGAATATCTGAAATCATTCAATAAGTTTGGAATGAAAGCCACGGGAATGAATCCGGATAAAAAACTGGTGGAAATTGTTGAACTTGATGATCATCCATGGTTTGTTGGTGTTCAGTTTCATCCGGAATATAAAAGCACGGTAGACAAACCACATCCTTTATTCAAAGAATTTGTCAAAGCATCTTTAGACAATAAAAAATAGTTAAAACAACCGGGCGCAAAGACTTTTTAAGTCAATTCAATATATTTGTGCGCGTTAATAAAAGAAATTTTATCTGATGGATAGGAATACAATTATAGGACTGTTGCTCATTTTCGTCATCCTTATAGGATACAGCATATGGCAGCAGCCATCACCTGAAGAAATCCGGCGACAGCAGGAAATACGTGATTCGATAGCCCGGGTGGAACAACAGCGGGCTAAAGCTATTGAAGAGCAGGAGAAGGAACAAGCGCGGGATGAAAACACTGCTGAACAACAGGAATCTGAGCCTCAGCAGCAGGATGAGCAGGGGCAGCCCGACGAAAGTGTGCTCGGACCGTTTACTGCGGCCTCACGCGGAGAAGATAAGGATTACACCATTATCACCGACAAAATGGAGGTTAAGGTCAGCTCTAAAGGCGGGCGCATTTCTAAAGTGAGACTCAGAAATTACCAGACCTACGATTCTCTTCCTTTGGTTTTGTTCACTAAAGATTCGTCGAGGTTTAATTTTGCGTTCTTTTCCAATAACCGCACCATCAATACTAAAGACCTTTACTTTAAGCCGGTTTGGTTGACTGAAGAGCCTTACAATAAAAAACGCATCGAACTGACGGGTTCAGACTCGCTCTCTTTTGCCATGCGTATGTATCCCGGAGGTCAGGGTGAAGGCAAGGATAGCTATATCGACTTTGTGTATACTTTTTATGGTGATCAGTACATGCTTGATTTTGATGTGGAATTCATAAATATGAATGACTACATCGCCAATAATGTGAGTTACCTGAACCTGGATTGGTATGCGGAGCTCAAACGGCATGATAAATCACTCAGAAATGTTGGTAATGGAGCTACGGTATACTATCGCTTTGCGGATGAGGATGTTGAAAACCTCTCTGAGACCGATGACCGGGATGAGGAAACCATCAGCACTAAGCTCAAGTGGGTGGCCTTCAAACAACGTTTCTTCTCTTCTGTGCTTATCGCGGATAATGCTTTTGATAATGCAGAACTTCTTACAGTAGATGAAACACCTGATGTAGAGGGTGAAAAGGAAAAGGGGCATTACCTCCGCACAATGAGGGCTCAGTTCGGAATCCCTTATACACCATCTGAAAAGCTGGAGGTGCCGATGAAATTCTATTTCGGTCCCAACAAATACAATATTCTTAAAAAGCATGACATCGGACTTGAAGAGCTTATTCCTTTAGGATGGGGGATTCTGAGCTGGATAAACCGTTTTGCTGTTATCCCGGTTTTCAATTTCCTCGAAGGCTTTAATATCAACTACGGTATCATTATCCTCATTTTGACCATCCTGCTAAAGCTGGTCTTGTTCCCCATTGCTTACAAAACATACAAGTCGCAGGCTAAAATGCGTGTTTTGAAGCCGGAGATTGATGAGTTGAGCAAGAAATTCCCGAAGAAAGAGGATGCGATGAAAAAGCAGCAGGCGACCATGTCGCTTTACAAAAAAGCCGGTGTAAACCCGGCGGCGGGATGTGTGCCAATGCTATTGCAGTTGCCTATACTTATCGCCATGTTCCGTTTCTTCCCGGCATCTATCGAGCTCAGGCAACAGTCGTTCCTCTGGGCTACCGACCTGTCGTCATACGATTCGATACTGAGCCTGCCGTTTTCAATTCCTTTCTACGGAGACCACGTGAGTCTTTTTACTTTGCTGATGACCGCTTCCACTATCCTGTATACAAAAATGAACAGCGAGATGATGGGCAGCAGTAATCAGCAGATGCCCGGAATGAAAACGATGATGTACATTATGCCAGTGATGCTGCTGTTCTTCCTGAACAATTATGCATCGGCGTTGAGTTATTATTACTTGCTGGCCAACCTTATCACCTTCGGACAGATGTTCCTGATAAAGCGTTCTATCGATGAAGATAAAATCAGGAAGCAGATTGCCCAGAATAAAAAGAAGCCGGTAAAAAAATCGAAATGGCAGCAACGCATGGAGAAAATGGCGCGTGAACAGAAAAATGCGCGCAAAAGATAATTTCCGTGATGAATTCTCAAAACGGATTACATAAGCTAACCGATTCATTGCATCCTCTTTTTCAGGAGGATGCTTTGTTTTTTAAAAGGATAAAGGAAGAATGGCTGGCATCTGCCCATAAATCAGTGTTTTGGTACCTTTCATCCGGACTGGATTTCCATCCCTTAAAAGCCGGCTTTTTTAATGAGAATGATTTGCCTGAACCAGAGTTGTTTATCTATACTGACAGAGCTTACGTTATCAGGGATTTGGATAAGCTGATTGAAAAACATGGCCTGCCACTAAAGTTATCCGGCAAAGAAGTATCCCTGCAAAGGATTATTTCTTTGAAAACTGATTTATTGAAATGCAGGGCGTTTTATCTTGAATTCTTTGATAAAAGGAATCGCTTAAAGTCTCTGTTGCTATTAGAATGTGAAAATCAGGAAGCTTTAAAAGTCTTTCGGGACATTGGATTAACAACAAGCTATTTATGTACGGTGGCTGATGGATGCCACACAGCCTCAGGAATTAAGAAGGAGGATTGCCCAATGGTTGACTACCAAGGTTATTTTACGGTTTTAAATGAAGGCTACTGGCTATCCGACCATTTGCCTGATGAAGCAAAGCACGGCTTTCGAAAGGTCAAAACCATTGAAGGGTGGGGGAGATACAATCTTTACGATCAGACTTATGTTTTGAATCCGAGCTTGTTCTGAGGTAATAAAAATTTTAAACGGATGAAAATTAATTGATTAAAATCATCCTGATTTCTTGCCGGGGTTTGGAATTATGATTAATTTTGCACCTCGAATTAAAAAGAGGGGTAACTTGTCGATGATCAGGTTATTCTGTAATAAAACATGTTTAATCCGGTTTGGAGGAAATCATCGGCCTTCATGCCACAGTCATCAAATTTATTTAATGGCAGAAGAAAAAAAAGACCAAAACGCAGAAGAGTTGAAAAACCAGGCTGCCAACCAGGAAAGTTCTTCCCCCGAAGAACCAATCAAAACCACAGATTCTAAACCAGGCGAAGTTCCGGCTTCTGACGAGGTAATCCTCGA
>JAASSU010000267.1 GCA_021767705.1 Bacteroidota bacterium
AATCATTTAGGTAATTCCTTTGTTTACCACAAAAAGTGTAAGATGGCAGGCAACAGTTTTGGAAAAATATTTCAGTTAACTACCTTCGGAGAGTCTCACGGGGCAGGCGTTGGCGGTATCCTTGATGGATGTCCGGCAGGAATTTCTCTCGATATGGAACAGATTCAGAATGAGTTAACCCGCCGCCGGCCCGGCCAGAGTGCTTACACCACACCGCGCGACGAGAAGGACAAGATCGAGTTTTTGTCAGGCTTGTTTGAGGGCAAAACTACCGGCACCCCCATTGCCTTCGTGGTGCGAAATACAAACCAAAACAGCAAGGATTACAGTCATATTCGCGACACTTACCGTCCTTCGCATGCCGATTACGTTTACGATAAAAAATATGGCTTCCGCGATTACCGTGGTGGCGGACGGTCTTCGGCGCGCGAAACGCTGGCCAGGGTGGCCGCCGGGGCAATAGCCAAGCAAGTGCTTGCCGTTAAAGGAATAGAAATTCAGGCCTATGTGTCTTCCCTCGGAAAAATTAAGCTCGACAAAAATTACAAAGAGCTGGATTTAAGCAAGACAGAAACATCCCCTGTTCGTTGCCCGGATGAGGTAATCGCTGAACAAATGCAGCAGCTCATTGAAGAAACAGCCGAGCGGGGAGATACTTTGGGCGGCACAGTGTCATGTGTTTTAAAATCCGTTCCGGTGGGTCTCGGAGAGCCCGTTTTTGATAAGCTGCATGCCGATATGGGAAAAGCAATGTTGAGCATCAACGCGGCTAAAGGCTTTGAATATGGCTCTGGGTTTGAGGGGGCAACGATGAACGGGAGTGAGCACAACGACAGGTTTGTCAGCGATGACGGAGATATCAAAACTGCCACCAACCATTCGGGAGGGGTGCAGGGAGGAATTTCAAACGGGGAAGATATTTATTTCCGTGTGGCTTTTAAGCCGATAGCTACCGTGATGAAAGAGCAGGAAACGGTAGACAAGCAAGGGCGAAAAATCACCCTTGAGGGAAAAGGAAGGCATGATGTTACGGTGCTTCCGAGGGCGGTGCCCATTGTTGAAGCCATGGCTGCACTGGTGGTTGCTGATCATTTGCTGAGAAACCAAACAGGAATGTTATCCAAATAATATTGAAAACATGAGTCGTTTCCGGTTAACGGATAGAAAACCATGTAAACTATAAAAACTAAAAAGAAATGAAAAGGATATTGATTTTTACTCTGACAACAGTTTTCCTGATTGTTGCTGCTGCCGTGGTGCTTCCAATCATCTATAAAGATGATGTGGTAAAAATTGTAAAACAGGAAATCAATAAAAACGTGGATGCTAAAGTTGATTTTTCCTCGGTGAGCCTATCGCTTTTCCGTTCTTTTCCTCATTTTTCTTTGGGTATTGAAGACCTCACTGTAACCGGAGAAGATGTTTTTCAATACGACACCTTAGCTCAGGTTCCCCGTTTTCATGCCACCATCGATTTGTTGAGCGTGGTGGGCAGCGGAGCACTCAAGGTGGTAAATATTACTCTTCGTGAGCCGAAGGTTAAGGTGGTGGTGCTTGAGGATGGCTCTGCCAACTACAATATCGTCCCTGAATCGGACGAGATGCCCGGCGAGGAGCCGTCTGCGACGCAGTCAGATCAGGTGGTGATGACCATGCAGAAAGTTAATATTGTGGATGCAGATATTATTTACGATGACGCCACTATCCCCGTAAGGGTGGAGGCGCGTAATTTGGATCATATCCTGAAAGGAGACTTAACACAGGCCTCAACACTGCTTAACACCTTTACTTCATCCACGGATGTCAGTGTTACCTACGATAAGGTGCAATACCTTGCAGGCGCTGAAGCTGAAATTGATGCAAACATCAATGTGAACTTCAACACCATGCGCTTCGATTTTGCCGATAATCTCATGCGCGTCAATGCTATCCCGCTTAAAGCGGAAGGTTTTTTCCAGATGCTGGACGATGGTTATGACATGGATATCGTTTTTAATTCCAGGACAGAGTCTTTCAAGCCCCTGCTGTCGATGGTCCCCGCTATTTATACCGAGGGCTTCGAAACCATTGAAACAGACGGTAAGCTCACGTTTCGCGGATGGGTACGTGGTAAATACGATGAGAAGAACATGCCCGGATACAGGGTGGATTTGATAGTGGAAAAGGGGATGTTTAAGTACCCTGGGCTGCCCTCGAAAGTGGAGGACATTAATATAAGAGCTTACATCAACAATCCTACGGGAGTTACTGATGAGCTGGAACTTAAAGTTGAAAACTTTAGTATGCTGATGGCCGGAAGTCAGTTCAGGGCATCGCTTGATGTGAAAACCCCGGTTTCGGACCCGGAGATTAACAGCCGGCTTAGCGGAACCATCGACCTTTCAAAAATTCAGGATGTTTACCCGCTCGAGCGGGGGATGAATGTTGCAGGCAAGGTTAGTCTGGATGCGAACCTCGGAGGAAAAATGTCGGCACTGGAAGAGGGGCGTTACCGCGATTTTAAGGCCCTCGGGTATGTGTTACTTGAAAACATCCGCTACAGCGACAGCGAGCACGACCTTGATGTAAAGCGCGGACAGTTTAACCTGAGCCCCGAATACATCGACATGGCTGCTTTGGATATGGAAATCGGAAATTCTGATCTGAAAGCCGATGGAAAGCTTGTTAACGCACTTTCTTATTTTCTTCATGAAGGAACAGTGGAAGGGCAACTAAATCTGCAGTCGGAGCGGCTTGATATGAATGAATTGATGCAGGGATCAGAGGGCGAAAGCTCCGGGGAGCCTGAAGAAGCTTTCGGGGCTGTGGTGGTGCCTGAAAGGATTGACTTTACTTTGAACACTTCAGTGGGCCAGTTGCTTTACTCAAACCTTGTGCTTAGCGATGTGGCAGGAAAAGTCATGGTAAAAGATCAGAAAATAAAACTGGATGAGTTAAGCACAAGCACTTTGGATGGCTCGATGATGCTGAGCGGGTCGTATGCTTATGATGGGGCAGGGGAGCCGGAAGTGGCTATGAATTATAACTTAAAAAACGTTTCTGTCAATAAAACTGCCGTAGCTTTCACCGCTTTCTCTCAGTTTGCCCCAATCGCTAAAAAAGCCAATGGTGAGGTGTCGGCCTCCTTTTCTTTAAGCACAAAGCTCGATAAATCCATGCAGCCTATTTTCGAGACTCTCAACAGCACCGGAATTTTTTCTGCGGATGTACTGTCGTTCGGGGATGTGAATACCTTACAGAAACTTGGAAACACATTAAAAGTGAACGAGCTAAAAAATCCGAAAATTGAAGATTTTAATATTGATTTTGAAATATCGAACGGAAAGTTGTTCGTGCGCCCCTTCGATATGCAGCTCAATGGAATGAAAGCCACGTTGGGTGGTTCAACAGGGCTTGACCAGTCAATTGATTATAACCTCAAGCTCGATATTCCGCGATCAAAACTTGGTAGCGATGTAAACAACTTGTTGGATCAGCTTTCGGGAAAAGTAAGTGACCTGGGGGTTGATTTTGATCCGGGAGATGTTATCAAGCTTAATACTAAAATTACAGGTTCACTATCTAACCCAACGCTAACGCCGGCACTGGACGAAGAGGGTTCGGGATTTAAGGATAAGCTTAAGGAAAAGATTGAGTCCACCATTGAAGATGAGAAAGAAAAGGCCAAAGAAAAAGCACAGCAAGAGCTGCAAAAGAAAATAGAAAAGGCCGGGGCTAAAGCCCAGGAGCTGTTGCAAAAAGCACAAGAGCAGGCTGACAAGATTAGGGCGGAGGCTGCCGGGGCAGCGCAGAAACTCCGGAACAAAACCGATGAGGAAGCACAATCGCTGATAGATGAGGCTAAGGGGAAAGGTGCCTTAGCAAAAATTGCAGCAGAAAAAGCGGCTAAAGAAGTTAAGAAAGCAGGTTATAAAAAGGCAGATAAACTGGAAAAAGAAGCCGATAAGCAAGCTCAGAAGGTTATCGATGAAGCGCGTAAAAAGGGTGATGAGTTGATTGAAAAAGCCAGGCAGAAAAATGAAGGGGCAGCCCCATAAAAAAAAGCTGCCGTCAGGCAGCTTTTTTTATTGCTTAGGAAATCTTGATTTCACGTCCGGGCTTCGTTTTGGCCTCTTCGGATTTTGGAATTTCAATATTCAAAATACCGTCTTTATGCGTTGCTTTAATCTTATCATCCTCTACATTGTCTGGCAAAGTAAATGACCTGCTGAAGGATGTGTAGCTGAATTCTCTGCGCATAAAGTTTTTGCCTTTGTCTTCGTCCTTCTCTTGCTTTTCAGAAGAAATGGTCAGCACATTATTTTCAATGTTGACTTTAAAATCTTTCTTGTCAAGTCCGGGTGCTGCCACTTCAATACTGAATTTGTCATTGTCTTCAGAAACGTTCACAGCAGGTGTTGAACGTTCATTATTGAAGAAGTCACGGGCAATGTCTGTGTTAAAGAAGTCATCAAAAAT
>JAASSU010000268.1 GCA_021767705.1 Bacteroidota bacterium
TCCGCGCCCTTTGCCTCCGAGGGCTCCGTCGGCGAGCCTCACGATGTTATTCGGATCGAGCAGTGCCGACTCATCAAACGGAATGATTTTTCCGCGGTCCTGCTCATTTCTGAACTTCGTAATCACATCCACCATGTACTTCCTGATTTCATCGGCAGAATCGAAATCACTGACATTGTATGGGCTCAGAATACGGGCGGCCTGAATCTCGCCACGCGCCATCAGCCACAGCGAGAAGTGGTTTTTCTTGCCATGGTAGAGCAGCGAGTCGTCGGGAATGGTTTTGAGGCGTTGCTCAAACTCTCGCAACGATTTGGCTGTGGCAATCTGCTTGCCCTGCTCGTTGCGATAAATAAAATTTCCAAATCCAAGATGATAGTTAATAAAACTTCTTAAATCCTGCTCCAAAGATTCAGATGCCTTGTTGATAAAGCTGGCGCGGTATTTATGAGCCGGATCCGCGTTTTCCTTGTTCGACGACTGCACTGCTATCGGCAGATTTTTGTTCTCTTCACGTATTCTTGAGATGAATTCAAAGCCAGCATCATCCTGCATCTCGCCATCCTTCTCAAATTTCACATCGGCAATAATGCAAAGCATATAATCTTTGTACTTGTCATAGACTTGCTGGGCTTCCTCAAAATTTTTAGCATGAAGGATTTTTGGCCGCGCCCGCATCCTGAGTATTTTATATAGCTCATCAGAGCTGACATCTTCGATAATCCTGCGCGTCTGTTCCATCAGGATTTTGTACAAGATAGGTAAGTACCGTGAATAATATTTCGGAGAATCTTCCACCAGCAGTATTACACGTACCAGGCCTACCTGCGTGTCGTTTTCCACGTTGATCTTATCTTCCACGTGTTTAATCATGGCGAAAAACACTTTCGATTCTCCGTTCCATGTAAAAATCTTATCTATCGATTGCTTCTGGCCTATTTCCTTTTCAAAAAATCCGATGCTGCTGTTGTTGTTAAGCAAGGCATGGATAGGGATGTATGGAAATTGCCCCTTAATTTTTTGGCTCAAAGCGATAGGCGATTTCACATCCAGCCCAATCATAAAAATGATCAGGTCGAAGTGCTTCTTGCCCATCTCCCTGAAAGCCTCTTCCTCAGATGACACACCAGTGATTCTGGGCATTGAGGTAAGGTTCATCTGATGGTATTCTCCTAATACGTGCTCTGAAAACCTTCCTTCTTTCTCAATGCTGAATGCATCGTAAAGGTTGGCGATAAGCAGGATTTCCTTCACCTTGAAAGGCATGAGGTCGTGATAGATATCGCGGTTGTAGTTGCTTTTGTTAAGAAAGCGCCTCAAGAGCTGACGGTTTGGGATAGTCTTGTCTTTTTCCTGCTTCGGGATGGGTACTGAGCGCTCCTTGATACTGTATAATTCTTTTGCTTTGATGCTGTTGAGGTACCCGCTGATCATCTCGGCGAGGTTTTTTATCAGGTCGCGCTCCTCCTTAAGAAAGGGCCCTTCATCGAGGGTGATGAATTTTTTGGTGTAGTAAATCTCAATATAGCCTGTCTTGTTATCAATAGTTTCGAAGCGTTGCTTCTGATACCATCGGGAGGCTTCAAACCCGGGAGAGGTGTATTCTTTGTCTTCAAAACGAATGCGTGCAGTGGTGTATTGAGGGTATTGCCATGCCTGTGGCAGTATTTTGCAGACTTTTGCCAGGGTTTCACTAACCGATTTTCCTTCGCGGAGAATGGTGGTCGTTTTGTTGATAGCGGCCAGCTCCTTGATGCGCTCGGTGTTTTCTCTTAAAAGCCTTTGAATGTCGTGCGTGCTGTCTGATTTGTTCATGCCCTTTTACTTAAAAGTGAGCTTAATTTCTCCAAATATCGCATAAAATATCAGAAAATAAAACAGGAAGTGTATGATATCTTTTTTATTGTGCCCGGGCTATTTAAAGCGTTGACATTTCAAAGAAGCACAATGATTTTTAGGGTTACAATTTTTACAAACATCTCTTTTTTCGCTATATTTGTCCGGTCATGAGTGCAAGGAAACAAAAATTCTACCTGTTAAATGATTAAAGTTTTAGTTGTTGACGAGCATCAGCTGATATGCGATGGTATCCGTTCTATTTTACATCAGACAGATGATATCCGGGTGATCGATTGCGTGTCTCATGCCGGCACGATTACAAACAAGCTGAACGCACTCAGCAGCCACATCATGATTTTCAACATTTATCAGCATGACGAAGACCAGATGGAGCTGATCAGGCGCATTTGCAGCGATCATCCGAAGATTAAGGTGCTGATTAATGCCATGTTCAGCAGTGAGTATTTGATTTTGCAGACCATTAAGGCAGGTGCGAAAGGATATCTGAGTACCGACGACGGGGCGCAGGAGCTTAAGGAGGCGATTTACACCATCCGCAATGGCTACGATTTTCACGGGCGATCGATTTCCAATATTCTGCTTTCAAATTACCTGAGGCAGCACAGCGAGGATGAAAAGGGTATGGAACACCTGACGCAACGTGAAAAAGAGGTGCTTCACCTATTCGGGCAAAGCAAAACCAACAAGGAAATTGCCGAGGAGCTTTTTGTGAGTGTCAGAACGGTAGAGTCGCATAAAAACAACATCATGAAGAAAATCAATCTTCGAACCACCGTGGATTTGGTGAAGTTTGCCATCAAAAATAATATCATCCAGCTTTAGGGGGCCCGTTCAGGTAATTACTTATCAGGATTTGCGTGTTTCACTGAAATTCTCCCGATTATTTTGTTTTTTCCGCCGGATATTTTGTGTCTTTTCTTTCTATTGGTATCATTGGCATAAATAAAAACTGCACAATTTCCTTTTACAGGATGTGCTAAAAACAATTACTATCAACAAAAACTTATAGAACTATGGCTAATGTACTAGAGCAAAAAGTAAATGATTTTATGGCGAAAGTTATCGCCAAAAACCCTGCTGAAGTGGAATTCCACCAGGCTGTTCATGAAGTGGTAGAGTCGTTAATTCCTTACATTGAGGAGAATCCGAAATACAAAGAAGCAAAAGTCCTTGAACGGATGATTGAACCGGAAAGAGTCATCCTTTTCAGAGTTCCCTGGATTGATGACAAGGGAGAAATACAAGTAAACAAAGGTTTCCGTATTGAGATGAACAGTGCTATCGGGCCTTACAAGGGCGGACTTCGTTTTCACCCAACCGTAAACCTCGGAATATTGAAGTTTCTTGCATTTGAACAGGTGTTTAAAAACTCCCTGACGACCCTTCCGATGGGTGGTGGTAAAGGTGGTTCGGACTTCGATCCTAAAGGAAAATCAGACAATGAGGTGATGCGTTTCTGCCAGAGCTTTATGACAGAGCTGTCGAAGCACATCGGACCAAATACCGACGTTCCTGCCGGAGATATCGGTGTGGGCGGACGTGAGATTGGTTTCCTTTTCGGACAGTATAAGCGCATCAGAAATGAATTTACGGGTGTTTTAACTGGTAAAGGCCTTGAGTGGGGCGGAAGTAAGATTCGCCCGGAAGCCACAGGTTACGGTGCCACTTATTTTGCTCAAGAGATGCTGAAAGAAAAGGGCGAAGACCTTAACGGTATGATTGTAGCTGTTTCCGGTTCGGGTAATGTGGCGCAGTTTGCTACTGAAAAAGTGACAGAATTGGGTGGTAAGGTTGTTACACTGTCCGACTCATCAGGGTTTATTTATGATCCGGACGGTATTGATGAGGAAAAACTCAAGTTTGTTATGCGCCTGAAAAACGTGAAGCGCGGACGCATCAAAGAGTATGCTGATAAGTACGGATGCGAATACCACGAAGGCAAACGTCCATGGAGCGTGAAATGTGATGTTGCCCTGCCTTCTGCCACACAAAACGAGATTAATGAAGAAGAAGCAAAAATCCTTGTAAACAACGGTTGTAAGGTGGTTAGTGAAGGGGCAAACATGCCATCAACGCCCGAGGCGGTGGAGGTATTCCAGAACAACGCTATCCTTTATGGTCCGGGTAAAGCGGCTAATGCCGGTGGTGTGGCTGTTTCAGGGCTGGAGATGTCGCAGAACTCGCTGCGTTTGTCATGGACGCGCGAAGAGGTGGACCAGCGCTTACAGCAAATCATGAAGGATATTCATGAGACCTGTGTTAAATACGGAAAGAAAGATGATGGCTCTGTCGATTATGTGAAAGGTGCCAACATCGGAGGATTCGTTAAAGTAGCCGATGCTATGCTTGCACAAGGTGCGGTATAATATAAACCTGTTTTAAATGAAAAAAGCCGTCCGAAAGGGCGGCTTTTTTTGTAGGTTATTTTATTTCTAAAAACTCACTTCCTTTTTCAGATTGGATTTCTCCGGTAAAATATCCGATAGGCTTAAACAGCTTATCGAAAACAAAGAATTGTACGGTAACAATGTCGGCGCCATCATTGATGAAGGCATACATCTTATCCGGATTGTAAGGCA
>JAASSU010000269.1 GCA_021767705.1 Bacteroidota bacterium
ACACGCCTGGCTGAAGAGAAAAAATTGGACCCGATCGTGGGACGTCATAAGGAGCTTGAACGTATAGCTCAAATCTTAAGCCGCCGGAAAAAGAACAACCCTATTTTAATTGGCGAGCCGGGTGTTGGTAAATCTGCTTTGGCCGAAGGCCTTGCCATCCGTATCGTAGAGCGTAAAGTATCAAGAGCGCTTTTTAACAAACGGATTTTCACCCTGGATCTGGCTTCACTCGTTGCCGGAACCAAATACCGCGGACAGTTTGAGGAGCGCATGAAGGCTGTTATCAATGAGCTGGAAAAGAATCCGAATATCATTCTGTTTATTGATGAGATACACACTATTGTAGGTGCAGGAAATGCCGCCGGATCGCTGGATGCATCGAATATGTTCAAACCAGCACTGGCACGGGGGGATATCCAATGCATCGGTGCCACTACTCTGGATGAATACCGTCAGTATATCGAAAAAGACGGAGCCCTTGAGCGCCGTTTTCAAAAGGTGATTGTGGATGCCACTACTGTTGATGAGACAAAGGAAATCCTTAATAACATCAAGGAAAAATATGAAGACCATCACCTGGTGACTTTTGATGAAGATGCCATTGATGCATGTGTTAAACTGACCGAAAGATACATGTCGGACCGCTTCCTTCCCGATAAGGCTATTGATGCCATGGATGAAGCTGGAGCGAGAGTACACATCAACAACATCCATGTTCCTGATGAAATTGTGAAGATTGAGGAGGAAATTGAAGAAACCAAGAAAAATAAGACGCAAGCCATTACCAGTCAGAAGTTTGAGCTGGCCGCCAACTACCGCGACCAGGAGCGCACACTGCAGGAGAAGCTTGAATCTGAAAAACGCCGCTGGGAAGAAGAGTCTAAAATCCACCGTGAACCGGTGAACGAAGAAAACGTAGCTGAAGTAGTGGCGATGATGACAGGTGTTCCGGTGCAGCGTATTGCGCAGAACGAAACTGAACGCCTGGTGAACATGGACGAGGAACTGAAAACCCAGGTGGTGGGTCAGGATAAGGCATTACAAAATATTGTAAGAGCGATCCGTCGTAACCGCGCCGGATTGAAAGACCCGCAAAAACCTATCGGAAGTTTTATCTTCCTCGGCCCTACCGGTGTAGGTAAAACACACCTGGCCAAGGTGTTGGCGAAGTATCTGTTCGACAGCGAAGAAGCACTTATCCGTATAGACATGAGTGAATACATGGAGAAATTTGCGGTCAGCCGCTTGGTGGGGGCGCCTCCTGGATATGTGGGTTATGAAGAAGGCGGACAGCTCACCGAGAAAGTTCGCCGTAAGCCCTACTCTATTATTCTCCTTGATGAGATTGAAAAAGCGCATCCGGATGTTTATCACCTGTTGCTGCAGGTCCTTGACGATGGGGTGCTCACCGACAGCTTCGGACGAAGGGTGGACTTCAAAAATACTATTGTTATCATGACTTCGAACATCGGTTCGCGTCAGCTTAAGGATTTCGGACAAGGCGTAGGGTTTAGCACTGCTGCACGGCAACAGGCCAGAAATGAGCACGAGCGCAGCATTATTCAAAATGCATTGAAGAAAACTTTCGCTCCCGAATTCCTCAACCGGATCGATGATGTGGTGATTTTCAACTCGCTTGAGCAGGAAGACATCCATAAAATCATTGATATTGAGCTGACCGGACTCTATAACCGCGTGAACGAGCTTGGTTACAGCATTGAACTTACTGATGCAGCCAAAAACTTCATTGTGGAAAAAGGATGGGATCAGCAGTTTGGTGCACGTCCACTGAAGCGGGCCATCCAAAAATATGTGGAAGATATGCTTGCCGAAGAGATCATTCAGACAAAGCTGGAGGTTGGCGACAAGTTGTTGCTTGATAAGAAGGAAGAAGAGAATGAGTTGAGTATAACTGTTCAAAAAACAACCAAGCAGCTTGAAGCAAACAACTAAGTAAAAATAAACAGCAAACAAAAACCCGGATTTTTAATCCGGGTTTTTTTATGTAAATCTGCTTTTTATTATCATACTTTAAACTCGCTGATGTCGCGTTGCGTAAAGTTATTGATGAAGCTTACCTTACTGATGTTTTCGGCACGTGCCATTTTGATGAAGATATCTGCCGAGCGCTTATATTCAGGATCGCGGGCAGCATCCAAAACCAGTAAATGCCCCATAATAATATTGCCGGCAGCTTCCACCAAACGGCGTGCATGGAAATCAGTGAATTCACTGTCATTCTCTTCCTGAACACGCTTCACGGCTTTTTCATACTGATCGGTCATTTTTGAAAGCGTTTTTCTCAGGTATTCCAAATCGGGGGTTACTTTTTTAGCTTCATATTCCCTGATAATATTCAGATACGCTTTGTTGCCAACACCCCTGATGGCGGCCACAACCTGAAGCTGTGAAGTTCCTTCGTAGATATTTGTGATACGGGCATCGCGATAAATGCGTTCTATCGGGAAGTCTTTCATGTAACCGCTACCCCCATGAATCTGTAGTGAATCATAGGCGATCTGGTTACAATATTCGCTGTTGATGAGCTTTTGGAGTGGAGTAAGCACATCCGCTCTGCGGTTAAACGTCTTCATCTGTTGCTTCTCCTCCTTTTCCAGACTTCTTTTTTCAGATAAAGCACCAATGCTCTTATACATATCTACGCTACGTGCCGTTTCATAAAGCAGGCTGCGCATAGCATCTATCTTCACCTTCATCGTGGTGATCATCTCAAATATTGCCGGATAATTGTTGATGGCCTTACCAAACTGTTCACGCTCTTTGGCGTATTTAACTGCTTCGCGGTAAGCGGCTTCGGCAATACCTACTGACTGTGCTCCCACACCCAAACGGGCAGAATTCATCAAGGTCATCACGTACTTTATCAGTCCCATTTTCTGAGACCCGATAAGCTGTGCCGGAGCATCCTTAAAGACCAGCTCACATGTAGGCGACCCCTTGATGCCCAGTTTGTTTTCCAATCTCCTGACCTGCAAGCCACCATGGCTTCTGTCGAAGAGAAACAACGACAGTCCGCGGGCATCGGAGGTATTTTCTTCCGAACGGGCCAAAACCAGCGAAATATCGGCATCACCATTGGTGATAAAACGCTTTACACCATTGAGCAGCCAGACTTCTTTCTGTGGATCATAGGTCGCTTTCAGTTGCACATTTTGGAGGTCTGACCCGGCGTCGGGCTCCGTAAGGTCCATGGCAGCCGTCTGTCCCTGGTTAATCCTGGGGAGGTACTCCATTTTCAGTTCTTCGGAAGCAAACTCATTAATCGTTTCAGCACAGTCCTGCAAGCCCCAAATGTTAGCGAAACCGGCATCTCCCCTGGCAATAAGCTCAGCAGCAATCACGTAAGGGATGATCGAAAAGTTTAGGCCACCATATTTCCGTGGCAAGGTCACACCGTACAATCCCGCTTTTGTAAACGCCTCATGGTTTTCCTGAGTGCCTTTGGCATACTTTACCCGGTTGTCCACGATATGTGCCCCTTCGTTGTCCACATCCTCGGCATTTTTGGCTAATGTTTCGGCACTGAGCTTTCCGATTACCTCGAGGATTTTATCATAGCTGTCGATAGCATCTTCAAAATCCATAGGAGCATAATCAAACTGTTCAGCATCCTCATACCCGTTTTCCTTGATATGAACAATCTCTTTCATATCAGGATGAGTGAGGTGGAACTTGAGGTTTTTATTATCTAAATAAAAGTTATCCATAGTTGTATATTTTGAAGCGTGCTTATTTGGTGTTTTTCTTGTAATATTCAATCATTTTCGGAATTACCTCCTCAACAGTGCCATTGATGGTGTAATCGGCAATGGCATTGATAGGTGCATGTGGATCAGTGTTTATCGAAATAATCTTTGCACTTTGCTCCATTCCGGCACGGTGTTGAACGGCACCGGAGATGCCGCAGGCAATATAAAGTTTCGGGCGAACGGTAACACCTGTTTGCCCTACTTGTCTTTCATGCTCGGCAAAACCGGCATCTACGGCCGCTCTCGATGCAGCCACATCGCCACCCAACACTTCAGCCAACTCATGAAGCAATGCAAAGTTTTCCTTTGAGCCCACTCCGTAGCCACCAGCCACAAGGATTTGCTGGTTTTTGATATTGATTTTCTGAGCTTCGATATGTCTTTCAACAATACTGATGCTTAAATCGGTATCCGACAAAAACTCTCCGGCATCGAGTTTCTCCACTTTCATCTGAGGGGCTTTCTTCAGCTTTTCCTGCTTCATCACCCCTTCGCGAACCGTGGCCATCTGCGGCCTTGTTTGCGGGTTGATAATAGTGGCAACAATGTTTCCTCCAAAGGCAGGCCTGATTTGGTAAAGGAGGTTTTTGTATTCGGTGTCCGATTTTTTGTCGTAATGGTCTCCAATCTCAAGGCTTGTACAGTCGGCAGTAAGTCCGCAAAGCA
>JAASSU010000270.1 GCA_021767705.1 Bacteroidota bacterium
TAAGCTTGGGGTGAAAGACGAAAAGGAGCTGGTTGCTTATCTTCAGAGTGTATAAACTCCCCAAAAAAAACTCCCCGACTCAAAATAAGCCGGGGAGAAAAATAAAAAATTACACTTACTCATGTAAAAATTAACTCGTGTAGGTATGCACGCTGTTGGCTGCGGTTGGCAGGTAGTTAACGCCAAACCAACATATCAGCAGGATGACGAATGCCAGTGTCAGTGTCCAGAGTGGCCATGAATGTTTTTTCTCACGAAATGTGATGATACTTAAATGAATGACAGGAAAAAGTACTATATTTGGTTTTACATTGTAATTGTTCTTTGATTGTTTTATTAGTTACTTTCCTCTAAGATCGTATTTGTTTTCCGATTTTCAGGAGCTATTATGCTCATAGAATCAAAGAATTTTAATAAGGAATTAAAAATAAATGAACTATGGTTACTCCGGATTTTTCCTCTTTTTGTGTTTTAATTGCAGAAGATGTTGAGGCTAATTTTCGATTATATAAATCAATGCTCAAAAGAACTGGCATAGAGATCCTTCATGCTGACAACGGGGAGGATGCTGTGAACCTGTTTAAAAACAAAAAGGTTGATTTAGTTATTATGGATGCGATGATGCCCGGGAAGGATGGCTTTATTGCCACTAAGGAAATAAGAAATATATCAGAGGAGGTTCCGGTTATCATGCTTACGGCTTATGCTAACCAAGATTCTATTCGTGAAGCAGTAAAAAGTGGTTGCACTGACTACTTGTCCAAACCTGTCAGCACTGAAGTACTAATCAGCGCGCTCAAAAAGTGGTTGATTATTTTTGACGATTAAAAATCACCAGAGAAAATACATTTGGCTTAAAACATTGAAAGAAAGCAGGAAATGTTTTTATAGTTCATTTTATTTGATTATTTTTGAAATGATACTTTTTTTCGAAAAGAGCAATTGCCAATATGGAATCTATACACAATCGAATTCTTGACAGAGTTGTTTTTGGTTATGCCCACCATAAGCTGTTACTTGATTCTGATGGAAAACCTAATGATTATCTGGTTGTAGAAGCAAATAAAACCTATAAAAAACTATTTGATTTTCACTCTGATGAAATAGTCGGTGGAAAGGCTTCGGAATTATGGACTGATTACGCAAGTTTTAGAGAAAAATGGATAGGTTTGTTTGGCCGTGTTGCCCTGAATAATGGGGAAGAGGAATTCGATTATTTTAGTGAACCCCTCGGTAAATGGTTTCGTATACAAGTGTTTTCTTCCGAAAAAATGTACTTTTCTATGACGTTTCTCGATGTGACCTCAGAAAAATATCTATTGGAAAGCTTACAGGATTTACATGAAAGAGACGCTGAAGAACCAGGCTATCAGAAGATGTGTGAAGACATGAGAGAGATTAGTGGTGCGAAGTATGTGGTGTTCAACATGATGGATATAATTGGAAAGTCTTTTCAAACAAAAGCAATTACAGGCTTAAGTAAGGATATTGAAAACGCTTCGAGATTTTTGGGCTACCGGTTTGTTGGGAAAAAATGGGCGAATGATCAGCAACGCCTGGAAGCATTGTATAAAAATACAATTACAAAGTATTCATCATTATTTTCGCTTGCCTCAAGCGCTGTCAGCAGTGAAGCTTTGAGGAAAGTGGTTAGTTGGTTTAAAACAGGGGAAGTGTACTTAGTAAGCATTAAGAAAAGAGATAAGGTATATGGTGATTTCACCCTATTAATGAAAAGAGGAGAACAGTTAAGAAACAAGGAACTCATAAAAATGTATGCCTGGCAAGTTAGCGTTTTATTAAACGATTATTTCAATAGAAAAACGCTGAATCAGATATTTGAGGTTAGTCCTGATTTAATTGCCATTACTGATCTTAAAGGCCAACTATTACGTGTAAATAGAAGTTGGGAACAGTATTTAAATAAAAGTACAGCGTCTCTGCTGGGTAGAAATTTCTATGAGTTAATACATCCGGAGGATATTGAAGCCACAAAGCAGGCTGTAGAAAAGATAAAAAAAGAAAAAGGCTTAAATGGGTTTATCAATCGCTATTTGACCAAAGACAATAAATATCGCTACTTTGAATGGCGGGCAAGCTACCAGGATGGGTTTATTTATGGCGCAGCCAGGGATATCACAGAAACCATTGAAGCAAACCTCCGACTTAAACAAAAGTCAGATTTCCAGGGGTTGTTGGTAGATGTGGCAATTAAGAATATTAATCTTCCGCTAACAGAAAAAGACCAGGCCATACAGGCTTCTTTACAGAAAATGGGAGCGTATGCAGAAGCAGACCGGACCTATATTTTTGACTATGTATGGGAAGAGGGGATTACGCGCAATACCTATGAGTGGTGTGCCGAAGGGATAAAACCTCAGATTGAAAACCTTCAAAGTGTGCCTCTAAGCCTTTTGCCAGAATGGGTTAAGAATCACCAAAAAGGTCAGTCTATGGTAATACCAGATGTTTCTGCATTAGATAAAGACAGTGGCTTAAGGCAAGCGCTGGAGCCTCAAGAGATAAAAAGTTTACTTGCAATTCCTATGATTGAAGGGGGTAAGCTAACTGGCTTTGTGGGTTTTGATTGGGTGAAAACCCACAGGTTTCCGAATGAAGATCAACAAACCCTTCTCAATTTGTTTGCCCAAATGTTAGTAAATATCCGCAAGCGATCTGCTTTGGAAGAAAAACTGGTCAGAGAGAAAGAAAATGCACAGAAGGCTGACAGGCTTAAAATGGCTTTTTTAAATAATATTTCTCACGAAGTGCGCACACCGCTAAACGGAATACTTGGATTTGCGGATCTTTTGGCCGAGCAGCAATCATCTGCTGAGGAAGCGCAGGAGTATTTGAGGCTTATGCAAACAAATAGTCAGCGCCTGATTAAAACCATCACAGATTATGTGGATATTTCAATGATTACCTCCGGAAATATGACGAAGACTGAAACTACTTTTTCATCTTACGGCTTGATAGAGGACTTGAAGAAGGATTTTCAAAATCAGCTAAAGGGCAAACCAATAAAACTTAACTGGGATTGTCCGGCTGAAAAAAGTCCAATTTTTGGGGATCAAGACCTGATTTATAAGGTGTATTATCAATTAATAGAGAACGCGTTCAAATTTACAAAAAGAGGTTCGATTCGGGTAGGTTGCCATATAACTGGTGATAATCTTATTGGTTTTGTTGAAGATACGGGAGTGGGTATACCTGAGAGCATACAATCAAAAATATTTGATGTTTTTGTCCAGGAAGAAAATAGCGATACCAGAAAACACCAGGGAAATGGATTGGGGTTGTCGATAGTAAAAGGAATAGTTGATTTTTTGGAGGGAGATATAAAATTACAGTCTTCAGTCGATAACGGAACAAAGGTAGAGTTTACAATTCCAACTCGAAGGGATGATAAACAAGAAGGCCAAAAGGGGGAATAGGGATACTGTGCTCAGTATTTATAATTAATCTTTTTTTAGAGCCGATTGAGTAGTTTAGAATAGGTTTTATTAGCTTTGGTTTATAAATATTTCAAGAATGCACGTCAGGTTGCGTATAGTTATTAAAGTTGTTTTCATACACATAATGATAGTTTTATCATGTAACCACTCCTTTAGTAGCAATAATTCTTCAAGTCAAAATGGATACGATTGGGAAGTTATCAAAAACAATATCCTTCATTTCAAAGATAAAAACCCCGATTCACTAAAGAAATACCTTTCGCTTGCCAGGGAATTAGAAGCGCAATCGAAGCTTAACCACTTGCAGCAAATCTTTTTAAAAGAAAATATGAGTGCTTACTATCGCGGAGCTTATCGGCTGGAGGAAGCTTTAAAGGCATCGCGGGAGGCATGGAGGTTGGCACACAAAGTGGGTAGGGACAGCATTATCAATAAACAGACCTACAACCTGGCAGTTATTTTTAACCTGATGTACAATTCCGATTCTGCGATTCCTTATTACCGTAAGGCCATTGAAGCTTACCGCAAGACCGAAGATTCTGTGTTCCTGGCAAAAGCCCTTTCGGGCGAGGCCTCAGCGTTACTGGAAAAAGGACACAACAAAACGGCCCTCGAACGTCTGCATGAGGCGGCTTCGATACTGGAAAAAACAGAATTGTATTTTGAGATAGGGAAAGTTTATGACAATATCGGAATGATTAACGCGAATCTGGGCTATGAAGAAAAGACCAATAAGTATTGCCGAAAAGCGATAGAAAACTATAAGAAACTGGACGACCCTATCCATTTAGCAGGCGCTTACGCTAACTTCGGGGTGTCATGCAAAAACCTTGGCCAGTACGACACGGCGATGTATTATTACAAGGAATCGAACCTCATAGCAAAGCAACTGGGCGATAAGTTTTTGCTGGCAAAGAACATGCTCAATATGGGCAATATTTATGATTTGCTAGGGGATTTTGAAAAATCAAA